>CALLUY010000025.1 GCA_938010615.1 uncultured Pirellulaceae bacterium
CCGAACGACAACCAGCTACGAACGATGTCGGGAATGAAGAACTTTCTGATTCAGTCCGTCATCGATCGCGGTGCAAACGGAAAAGACAATCGGTTCGGATTCGGCGTTCCCGATGGCGAGCAGTTGATTCGCGACCCCGAGTATTGGTTCTTTTGAATCTTTCAATCGTAACGCAATGTTTGGAACAGAAATTGATAAGGCAAGAGACAATGTTAATTGGACAAATCGAAATACTGACCAAGTTGGTCGAAAACGGAATCATTGCTGCAGCGTTCCTCTACATTCTTCATTGGCTGTTGAACAAACAGAGCAAAGAAGCTGCCGAGCACTCGAAGCAGTCTCAGTTGACGAGTCTGGAAGTCGCATCTGCGATTAGAGGATTGGTAAACGCGGTCACGGCGATGCAACAACAGTTGTTGACTCACGATCTGACGATGAGTGGACTCAATCCTGATACTGGTGCATCGTTTGAAGATCGTGATTCGTTGGCGTTGAAGAAATACAACGACGTCATGCTGGCGCTTGAGGAACAACGCGAAATATTGCGAACTCTGAATCAGGAAGCCGATGTCAGGATGTCCGTCATGCGAAGTGCGTAAGCGGCACTGAGGGAGCCGGCCGCCTTGAATCGATGCAGGGTCGGCAGTGTGAAGTTTGCCGGGTCGGCAGTGCGAAGATTGCAGGGTCGGCAGTGTGAAGATTGCCGAAAACATCGATGGCATCCCGCGCAGCGGAGGACCAAGTACGCGACGCGGAATGCCGTCGATCTGTTCTATCGACGTTGCTGCCACTGAGGTGACGGTCGAACATTGCTGTCGTCGTCGTCAAAGTATTCATTCCTCGTTCGAATCGGAGCCAGTGGCTGGCGACGAGGTTGCAATGGTTGGTCGAAGGTAGCTGGCCGAACGTTTGATTCGTTGGGCCGAACGTAATCTTCGTTCACTCGTTGCCTTAGGAGTTCGTTCTCCCGATGCAACTGATCGAGTCGCCATTGATTCGCAGCCGTTTCCTGAACCGGAGTTTTCAACTGAATGCGTTGTCGATTCGCACGAGCGACTTTTGCTTCTTCTTCGAGTCGATTGAATCCAAGCTGAGCCAACGTTTGAGACAACTGCTGGTTTCCAAGATTCATCGCGACAGCTTGCTGATAGTTCTTTTGCAGCATTTGACTAAGTGGGCCTGCAACGCGACTGATTTGGTCGGCGGCACTTCCCATCGCTCGCATCTGTCCCATCTGACCTTGCATACGAGCCATCTCGAGAGCGTGATCAGCTTTGAGTTTGATAATTTTTGCCTCGGCTTTCAACGCGACGTTGCGAGAGACCATCTTGAGCGCTGTTTCGATCATTCGTTTCTTTGCGTCGAGGCTGATATCGCTATCGAGGTTGCCGGCAATCATTTCGGTTAGCTCGCGGCAGCAATCGTCGATCGAACCAACTTCTTTTGGCTCGACCGGCATGTTCTCTTCAAATGAGATCTCGTCCGTTTCAGAAGGTTCCGTAACCGGCTGTAGTTCTGGATGGGCGGCGAAAGGAGGGATCATGTCGCCAGTCATCTTTGATGCCGAAAATGGAACCGGCATTTTTCGTTTGACGAACGCGGCGGGAGCTACCGGCGCCTTTTTTGCGACGGGGTTGTTCAAAAGAGCAACCCGCGCGCTTCGAGGAGCTTCAGTGAGGGCGTTTTGATCGCTTTGTTGAGCCACCGAAATGGAACTCGACATGCAAACAACTGCGATCAAAACAACGAACGAATGGGCGAAACGAAACTTCCCTGTCATGCCAAACTCCTTTTGCAATGCAATCCTATAGCCTTCATGGCTGACGCCATTTGAA
Organism: uncultured Pirellulaceae bacterium; assembly: GCA_938010615.1. Taxonomy (GTDB): domain Bacteria; phylum Planctomycetota; class Planctomycetia; order Pirellulales; family Pirellulaceae; genus Mariniblastus. Next base: position 1,836 of record CALLUY010000025.1, read on the forward strand.
TCCACTTTTCAAAATTTACCAATACGAAATCAGTTTGGTTTTCGCCGGTGTTGTGATTTTTTCAAAGTGCTATCATTTTTGATTCATTCGTCACATGCCATGACACGGTTCGCCTTCCAAATGCAAGTTCCCGACCCTGCCGTCCTTGAATTACTCCGATGCCCCGTAACGCATTCGCCGATGCGGATCATGGTTCCGGATCAATTGGAGTCCGTTAATCGAAAGATTGGCAATGGAGAAGCGAAGGACCGCAAAGGCCGAGGCATTTCAATCGAATTGGAATCCGGTTTGATTAACGAACAGGAAAGTTTCGCTTATTCGATCCGTGCCGGGATTGTGCAATTGATCGCGGACGAAGCAATTGTTTTGAGTGACAACCAGTAAAGGAAGTTCGATGGCAGAAACCATTTTCAAGAAGATCATCGACAGAGAAATCCCTGCCGACATCGTCTATGAAGACGACTTGTGCATTGCGTTTCACGACGTTCAGCCGCAAGCACCCGTCCACGTGCTGCTGATCCCGAAACGGGAAATTGAAAACGTTGCGGCGCTTACCGAATCGGATCGCGACTTGGCAGGACACTTGCTGGTGAAAGTCCATGAAGTCGCGAAGTTGTTGAACCTTGAATCCGGATACCGCATCGTTGCAAACTGTGGACGGGACGGCGGCCAATCTGTCGACCACCTGCACATTCACATTCTTGGCGGACGGTCGCTCACGTGGCCACCAGGATAGATCGTATCGATGAAGATACGCAAGCACTCCACTAAACACATTCACGACGTCATGACAGAAGTTTCGTACGAAGAAATCAAAGCCACCACGTTGGCAGCATTGGCCAAGGACGAAAAAGACATCGCATTCCAAACTTTGCGATCAGCGCTGCATTATGGCAGCGACGCGATGACGGGCGAAACGGAAACGTTTGCGGATGCGATGACCGTGTTCACAAGAGTCGCGGAACAGTTTGGCAACGAAGAGTTTGCTTCCAAAGTACAAACGGCTGCCGAAAAACCCGAAGACGTTCAGAGCCTTTACGATTTGGGCTACGCCCTCTATGAAGAATCTCTCTTTGGCGTCGCGGCAAGCGTACTGGCGCGAGCGGACAAGATTGCTCCTGGCGAACCGGGCATCGTTTCCGAGTTAGTATGCGCTTTGGAAAGCGAAGGCCTCAATCAGGAAGCCGTTCGCACTTTGAATCGATATCCGAACTTGGCCAGCGAACATTATCTTTTCTCTTACCTTCTGTCGTTCAATAGTTTGATGGCAGGAGATCTGGCTGCGTCACGGGCTGCTTCGGAATCGTTGGTCGGGCTTGAGACAGAAGACGCTCACCCTTTCATGACGGCGCGAATCACAGAGCTACTTAAACGCGCAAAGCAGGTCGAATCGGTTTGCCCGTTGGATGAAAACGACTTGCGAGGTTGGCACTACGTCATTAGCGGCAGCATCCTGACGATGTTGTCTCCGCATGGTTATCCGGCTCCGATGAAAGGTCGCTACGCTTACCTTCAAGACACGGTGGAGAATTGCAAACAAGGTTTGGAGAATCTTCAGCAGATCATTGCTGCAAAACAACTGCAGCCAGAACGAATCTATGCCCTGCCCGGTCGTGACTCTGGAATCCTAGCGATCGCGGCAAGCATCATGCTGGACTTGCCAGTTCAACCCTGGCCCGAAGGTGGGAGCGACTTGCCGGCGATCATCGTTGCGTACGACTTAGGCGAAGTCGACATCAACCCAGAATCGATTGCTCAACATCGTCCGGGACAGCTGCTCTATTCTCATGCGGTCCAGTGGACGTTCGCGTTACCGATCGCGCCCGACGTGACGACGCTGCTCCATCAAATGCTGATTGCGCCTTGGGGCGAGCGAACGGGCTTCGATGCTGAAACGAATCAGATCACGACGCACGAAGCGGATTCTCGAGACGCGACAACGATTGCAAACGATATCGTTGCCGCCACGATTGAAGTCCCAGAGGTAACTCCTGCCGACGAAGCTCCGCCATCGTTGACGACGGAGTTCCTCACCGCGATCGGTCAGTTTCCTGCAACCACAACGGCCCGCGAACAAATATGGACGTGCTCACCGGTGAAGAGCAGTAAGTTCTCGTAACCGGGGAAGCAATCTATCTTCTCAACCAGCTACCCATTCGTTGCAGGAACGACGGACCGCGGAGGAAGTTCGGCGGACAATCTTCGATTGGCAGCTCTTCGATTGGCAGCTCTTCGATAGGCAGCTCCTCGCACGCGTCGATTTCCATCGCTGGATCGACAACGCACTCATCTGAAACCTCCATCACTTCGTCGCAAACTTCTTCCGAAACCGGCTCGCATCCGCAGTCACCTTCGATGACTTCTTCAACTGGAACCGTCTCTTCGCAACAAGGATCGATCGTTTCAACAACTTCACAGCACTCGCCATCGTCAGTCGCAGCGTCAATCGAATAGCCACCCGTTACCGGTCGGCCACTTTCAAGCGTCAATGGATTCGCACTACTGGCGACTGGAATGCCGGAGTAGATCGGACCCGGTGCGGTCAAATATCTGCCGATCGAACTGCTTGCGATCGGTGACAAGCCTGGGAACCGCGGTGGATTGCCAGATGTACCGCTTTGAATCGGTGTGGTGAAGATCGTTGTATCGCCCCACGTTCCGGTGTCGCCTAGTGTACCCGGATTGCTAGAGTTCGGATCTGTTCCACCGTCGCTAAAGTCGGTTGCAACGAGCTGTTGTCCGTCGTCATCGAGGATTGGATCTCCATTCTCATCGATGGCATCGCCCGAACCAATGACTTGGTTATGCAGTTCGTCCCCAGGTGCGTTCGGATTGACTTCAGCAACAAACTGCAAAGCAAACGAATCGCCGACTTGCAATACGTTGGTCGCAGAAACATCCAGCATCTCGGTATTACTTCCTCCATTGAAGCTGGAATTCAAAGCGATGCTGCTTTGCGGGTCGCTTGGCTGTCCAATCAACACGAGGCTGCTGGCGTCGACGTAGGCGGCTCCAAATTGACCAGCAAGATCTTCAGTCAAAGTCAGGTTGGTCAAATCGACCGTACCCGTGTTTTCGACAATCAGCAGGTAAGTGACCAAGTAATGTCCGTCGACAAGTTGAGGCTCGCCAACGATCGACTTGGCGATTCCAAGATCCGCAATGTAAATCGGAGTTGGATCGTTGCCGAAGATTCCGTCCGGCGTCTGTTCGCCGTTTTCGCCATTGGCATCAACACCATTGTCGCTCACGTCAATCGCGGTAAGGGGATCGCCAGATGAGTCGACCAAAGTTTGACCGTTGCCATCGATTCCATCACCTTCGGCAGTCGCTTGGTTATCCAGAGCAGCACTGGTACCGCTGGCGTCCGGGTCGATCGTTACCGTGTAGCTAATTTCGAAGGAATCTCCGATATTGACCTGACCGCCAGAGATCAAGGTTTGGCTAGTGTCACTTTCCCATCCTGTGTTGGCCGTCGGCAGCGTTCCTGTTCCAGAGAAGTTCCCGACTGTCAGGTCTTTCACGTCGACTGCCGAAGTACCAAATTGGGCCGCGATGTCATCGAACAGAGTCAAGTTGTTGAGATCAACGGTTCCATTGTTCTCGTAGACCAAGGTGAATGTCACGTCCCAGTTCTGGCCGTTGGCGACTGCACCACCAGAGCTCTTTGCGAGCCCAATACTTGGGATCAACAGAGGCGTCGGATCGTTGGACGTTCCGTTGTCGCCTTGATCATTCGGATTGCTCGAATTCGGATCGGTACCTGAATCAGAATCATCATTGGCGGTAATCGGAGTGCCATTGGAGTCGTTGATCGGATCTCCGTTGTCATCAACGGCATCGCCTCCGACGACGACCTGATTGTTCATCGGGGTTGAAGTTCCGCTAACATCAGGATCGACTTCGACGGTAAACTGAACCATAAATGCATCGCCAATGGCCAGCAACGTTACTGCTGCCTGGTCGATCATTTCGGTTGATCCACTTCCGTCCCATGCCGAATTGATGGCAATGTTGCTTGCCGCGTCCGATGGTCCTGCGGTTAGCGTTAAGCCACCGGCACTGACGAGTTGATTCCCGAATTGAGCTGCGAGGTCTTCGATCAAAGTTAAACTTGCAAGATCAACGGTGCCGGTGTTTTCGATCAGCAGTTCGTAAGTCACGCTGAAGTTGCCGTTGCTCAAAACCGACGGAGTTCCACTGACTGCTTTCACCACGCTGATGTCAGCAATGAATATCGGAGTCGGATCCGCATCCGTTCCGTGGTCTCCGTTTTCGCCCGGGTTGGTGCCTTGAGGATTGGCTCCATCATCTGAAACATCGTCCGCCGTTAATGGATCGCCACTATCATCAAGCAGCGGATTGCCCATACTGTCAACTGCATCGCCGTTGACGGTGGCTTGGTTTTCCAGAGCCTGCGACACGTTGTCGATTCCATCCGGATCGATTGTCACGGTGAATGTGACTTCAAAGCGATCTCCCGGATCAAGGTTGCCACCAGTAATCATGGACAGAGTCGTATCGCCAAGCCATCCAGGATTGTTTGTCGGAGCTGTTCCTGAGCCAACAAAGTTTTGAACCGTCAGACCACTCACGTCGAGATACGCATTGCCGAATTGAGAAGCAATGTCATCGAACAGCGTCAGGTTGTTCAAGTTGACCGAGCCCGTATTTTCGACAACCAGCGTGAATGGAACGTCCCAGTCTTCGCCGTTGGCAACTGCATCACCAGCCCGTTTGACGATCGCAATTTCAGGAACGATCGCATCGATCGGTTCGTCGGTGTCGATACCCGTTCCGTCGTCCGCACCGCTCTGATCGTTCACCGTGATGACCGAACCATCGTAGTTCGTTCCTTCGCCGGAGATCGTTGCTGTATTCTGCAGATAGTCCGAATCTTCATCGATCAAGTCTGGATCAACCACGATGTCAAACGTAATCGTAAAGTCGTCTCCCGCGACAAGCACCTCGCCTGTTTCGGCTGAATCGAACATGTCCAGCGAAGTATCACTGGCCCACGCCGCGTTGATCAGTGAAGCCGGCGTGTAGCTTCCTGGCATCGTCGATCCAACGGAGATCGTCGGAGTCGAAGCTGAGAGATAGGCGGCTCCAAATTGTGCCGCGATGTCTTCACTCAGACTCAGATTGTTCAGGTTAACGGTACCATTGTTCTCCACACGAAGCGTGACTGAGATCGTTGAAGTGCCGTCCGCGTTACTAACGGAATCAGAGTGCGTCTTGTAGATCCGAATCTGAGGAACCTCGAATGGAGTCGGATTGTCTGTTCCAGTTTCTCCATTGTCAGTGTTCGGGTTGAGACCATTGTCAGAGTCATCGTTGACTGGCCCTTGATCGGAATCAGCTGAACCTTGTACTTGGTTCTGAGCCATGCCATCGAGTGCGTCGCCGTCTCGCATCTCGTCCGCATCAACACGGATCGTGAATGAGACCACGATTTGTTCACCGACTTGCAAGGCTCCGCTGGTTCCGTCGAAGAGACCCGTTTGGCTTCCGCCGCCCAAGAATCCTGCGTTAAGATTTGGAAGATCGCCCGCATTTGCCAACGTATGGCTTACGATCGCGGGTCCAGTAACGAGTCCACTGCGATCAACGACACCGCTTAGCAAAGACGCATCGTAGGCGTCGCCGAAGGTTGACGTTGTCGTCAGATCGTCGAGCAACTGAAGATTCGTAAGCTCGATCGTTCCAGTGTTCTCAATGACAACAAGGTACTGAACGTCAAACGAACCGGTCAGCTCATTGCCCGCACCATCGGTCGCCGCGACCACCGTGTTGGCTTGCTTACCGACGCTGAGATCAGGCAGCAACAATGGTGTTGGATCATTGGTTCCGCCGGTGTCTCCGTCGGCGCCGCTATTGGAATTCGATGGCTCTGTGCCGCTGTCGGAATCATCCGTCGCAGTGATCGGATCACCGTTTGAGTTCGTGATTGGGTTACCAAGGCTGTCGACAGCTTCGCCCCCTGTGCTGACTTGGTTGTCGAGCGGACCGGAAGTTCCAGTCGCATCAGGATCGATTTCAACTGTGAATTGAACGACATAGGAATCGCCGACCATCAGAGCCGTCGACGCATTCTGGTCGATCATCTCTGCGTTGCTTCCGCCGTTCCAGTTCGCTGAGTCAAGCACGACATTGCTGCCGGCGAGCCCAGGACCTGAAATCAGAGTCAGACTTCCTGCGTTGATATAGGCTGGTCCAAATTGAGAGCTGAGATCATCCAACAACGAGAGGTTGATCAGATCAACTGCTCCAGTGTTCTCAACGACTAACTGGTAGGTAACCTCCCAGTTGTCGTTCGCCAACTGAACTGGAGTGCCGAATACTTCTTTCGCAACAGCAATGTCGGCGATTAGAACTGGCGTTGGATCGTTGCCGTAGACTCCATCGTTGTTGCCGTCTTCTCCGTTTTCGTCGTTCGGGTTCGTACCGTTATCGCTGTCGTCTGAGGCTTGTAGCGTGCCGCCGCTTCCGTCGTCGAGTGGGTTGCCGTTTTCGTCCAGGCCGTCGCCGGTAATCGTGCCTTGGTTCTCAAGGGATTGGGAAACGCTGTCGATGCCGTCCGGATCGATTGTGACCGTGAACTCTACTTCAAACGTGTCGCCGACGTTCAGCTGACCCGTTCCATCGAGCATGTTGAGCATCGTGTCTGATTGCCAGCCAAGGTTGGCTCCTGGAGCCGTACCCGTTCCAACAAAGTTTCCAACCGACAATCCGCTGGCCGACACAAACGCAGAACCAAACTCGGTTGCAATGTCGTCGATAAGGTTCAGATTGTTTAGGTCAACGGTTCCAGTGTTCTCGACAACGAATGTGAAAGTCACATCCCAGTCTTCACCGTTTGGCGATGCGTCGCCAGCTTCTTTCGCCAAACCGATCGATGGAATGTAGATAGGAGTCGGATCGTCGCTCGTACCGTGATCGCCGAGGTCACCAGAGTTGTCTGATGACGGGTCAGTTCCGCTATCCGAATCATCGGTAGCTGTGATCGGCGTGCCGTTCGAATCGTTGATTGGATCGCCATTCTCATCAACCGCATCACCTGTAGCGGTGACCTGATTTTCGAGAGGACCAGTCGCCGTACCGCCCGCGTCAGGATCGATCTCAACTTTGAATTGGATCACAAACGAATCACCAACAACCAATAGTGAAGGCGTCGCATCAACCATTTCGGTAACGCTGCCTCCGTCCCAATTGCTCGTATCAAGTGTAACGCTGCTGTTGGCTGACGGCCCTGTCGTGATCACCAAATCGTAAGCGTCAACGTACTGAATACCGAACTGAGTCGCGATGTCTTCCGCCAAACTCAAGTTCGCAAGATCAACGGTTCCTGTATTTTCGATAACCAATTCGTAAACTGCTTCGAAGTTACCGTTGGAAAGCAACGTTGGATTTCCAATAACGGCTTTCGCAACAGAGACATCCGCAATGATGATCGGTGTTGGATCGTTTCCAAAAACGCCATCGCCATCATCTTCGCCGTTTTCATCGGAGGCTGATGTTCCATTGTCACTGTCATCGCTGGCAATGACCGGATCACCATTGTCGTCAAGCAAAGGATCGCCGTTTTCATCCAGACCTTCACCCGAAGTCGTCGCTTGGTTATCGAGACTTTGCGAAACGCTATCGATTCCATCCGGATCGATCGTAATCGTGAAGACAACCTCGAACGTGTCGCCGGCATTGGCGGTGCCGCCTGAAATCATTGACTGTGTCGTATCGGCCATCCACGCAGCGTTAATCGTCGGAGGAGTCCCTGTTCCGCTGTAGTTCTGAATCGCCAGACCGCTCGCCGAAACGTACGCATCGCCAAACTCTGCCGCGATGTTGTCGAACATTGTCAAGTTCGTCAGATCAACGTTGCCCGTGTTCTCCCAGACAAGCGTGAACGTCACGTCCCAATTGTCGCCGTTGGCAACCGCATCGGAAGCTTCTTTCGCCAGACCAACATGTGGAATGTAAGTCGGTGTCGGATCATCGCTGGTTCCCATATCGCCGGGCTCGCCCGAGTTCGTATCACCCGTCGTGGCACCCGAATCCGAATCATCGCTGGCCGTGATCTCATCTCCGTTATCATCAAGGTACGGATTACCATCGTCGTCAACGCTCGTACCTTCCACGATCGCCTGGTTCTCAAGGATTCCGGAAGCCGCAACCGCATCGACCTCAACAGTAAACTGAATCGTAAACTGATCGCCAATCGCCAGTGAGTTACTGACGCCTTGGTCAAGAATATCCGTGGCTCCGGTTCCGTCCCAATTGGTCGGATCAAGCGTGATACTGCTGAACGCATCCGAAGTTCCTGTCACCAGCGTCAAACCGCTGACGCCTTGGAACACAGACGCACCGAACTGCGTTTCGATATCGTCGACCAGCGTCATATCCGTCAAGTCAACTGTACCGATGTTCTCAACGACCAGTTGATAGGTGACTTCAAAGTTCCCGTTGGAAAGAATCAAAGGCTGACCCACGACTTCCTTGGCAACGCTAACATCCGCGATGATGATTGGAGTCGGATCGTTCGCAAACGTTCCGTCACCGTCGTCTTCACCATTCTCGCCGTTCGGATCGACTCCGCTATCGCTGTCGTCAGTGACCGTAAGATCTGGATCTGGCAAACCAGTGTCCGGGTGAATTCCTACACCGGTTGCCGTACCCTGATTTTCAAGACCCTGGGACACGCTATCGATTCCGTCCGGATCGATCGTGATCGTGAACACAACTTCAAACGAGTCACCAATGTTGGCTTGCCCCGTTCCGTCGAGCATATCCAGCGTCGTATCGCCTTCCCAAGCCGCGTTAGCTCCCGGCGCCGTTCCAGTTCCAACAAAGTTCTGAACCGTCAGCCCGCTTGCCGAAACAAACGCGTTGCCGAACTCAGCTTCGATATCATCCACCAACGAAAGGGTCGCAAGATCAACGGTTCCTGTGTTCTCATACAAGAACGTGAAAGTAATATCCCAATTGTCGCCGTTGGCAACTGCATCAGCGGCCGACTTCGCCAAACCAATATCAGGGATCAACAACGGCGTTGGATCGTCGCTGGTTCCCATATCACCGTCTTCACCAGCGTTGGTTCCGTTCGGATCAGCTCCACTGTCCGAATCATCCGTGACAACGATTGGGTTGCCGCTGGAGTCTTCAATCGGATCTCCGTTCTCATCAACAGCATCTCCGCCGACGACGACTTGGTTATCCAGAGCACCTGGTGCTCCAACCGCATCCGGATCAACTTCGACCGTAAACGTAACCGCAAACTCATCGCCAACGGCAAGCGTCGTCGTGGCGATCTGGTTGATCATCTCAGTTGATGCAGTGCCGTCCCAGTTCGAATCAAGAACAACATTGCTTCCCGCATCGCTTGGCGGCATCGAAAGCAAAATGTTTCCAGCGCTAACAAACGCCGTTCCAAAATGAGCACTCAAATCTTCAACCAGTGTCAAGTTCGCGAGGTCAACGTTGCCCGTGTTCTCGATCACCAACTGATAGTCAACGCTGTAGTTGCCGTTGGACAACAGCGTCGGCGTACCAGAGACTTCTTTGACAACGCGGATGTCCGGGATGATGACGGGAGTCGGATCGTTGCCGAACACTCCGTCCATATCGTCTTCGCCATTCTCGGCTGTCGGATCGACGCCATCGTCGCTCACATCAGTAACCGTGATCGGATCGCCGCTTCCATCAAGTAGTGGACTTCCGGTTTCGTCGAGTCCTGTTCCGGTTGACGTCGCCTGATTCTCCAGGCCTGCCGATGAAGTTCCAGACGCATCCGGATCGATCGTGACCGTAAACACAATCTCAAAAGTATCGTCGACTTCCAACGCTCCCGCCGAAGTAATCGCCGAGACCGTCGTGTCGGTTTCCCAAGCCGCATTGGCTGTCGGAGCCGTTCCTGTCCCAACAAAGTTCTGCACCATCAAGCTTCCAGGCACGATGCCCACAAATTGGCCGCCGAACTGAGCCGCCACGTCATCAATCAAGTCAACGTTATCGAGCGCAACGGTTCCCGTGTTCTCCCAAACGAGCGTGAAGGTCACGTCGAAGTTATCACCATTGGCAACCGCATCGCCGGCATCTTTCGCCAAGCCGATGCTCGGAATGTAAACCGGAGTCGGATCGTCGGTCGTGCTGTGATCGCCGAGGTCGCTTGCGTTGTCCGTCGAAGGATCGCTTCCGCTGTCTGAATCATCGGTGGCCGTGACCGGATCGCCGTTGGAGTCATTGATCACATCTCCGTTCTCGTCGACCGCATCTCCGCTGGCCGTCACGATGTTCTCCAGCACGCCCGAAGCCAGAACTGCATCGATCTCGACGCTGAATTGGATCACAAACGAATCGCCAACGGCAAGCAATGATGGCAGAGCCGTGTTGACCAGTTCGATGTTCGAATCGCCATTCCAATTCGCCAAGTCAAGCACAACGCTGCTGCTCGGATCCGCCGGAGCCGTCACCATCGTCAAGCCGTAAGCATCAACAAACGGTGCTCCGAACTGAGTCGCGATATCTTCGGCAAGAGTCAGGTTCGCCAAGTCGACGGTGCCGACATTCTCAACCACCAGCTGATAGGTCGCTTCGAAGTTACCGTTGGCCAGCAGAGTCGGCTGCCCAACAACCTGCTTCGCCGCTGAGACATCCGCAATGATGATCGGCGTCGGATCGTTGTTGGCAATTCCATCACCACCATCGTCTCCGTTTTCGCCGTGGACATCCGTTCCGTCATCGCTATCGTCAGAGGTCGTGATCGGATCGCCGCTCGCGTCCGTCATCGCGGTGCCGTCTGGGTTGACGCCATTGCCACTGATTTCGGCTTGGTTCTCAAGCGCCTGTGAAACGCTATCGAGCCCATCCGGATCGATCGTGACTGTAAAGACGACTTCGAATGAATCGCCAACATTCAGCGATCCGGTTCCGTCGAGCATGTCCGCCATCGTGTTGCCGTTCCAGGCTGCATTGGCTCCCGGAGCAACACCCATTCCGGCAAAGTTCTGAACCGTCAAACCGCTCGCCGAAACGAATGCGTTTCCGAACTGAGCCGCGACATCGTCAGCCAGCGACAGCGTATCGAGCGTCACCGTACCAATGTTCTCGATCGTCAGTGTGAAGCTCACGTCCCAGTCGTCGCCGTTGGCAACCGCATCGCCGGCTTGCTTAGCAATTCCAACGTCCGGAATCAGCAATGGAGTCGGATCGTCACTTGTTCCGTGATCGCCTTGAGCCGTCGGGTTGGTGCCGTTTGGATCTGTTCCATCATCGGACAGGTCACTAACTTCGATCGGATCGCCGTTCGCATCAAGGATCAGATCGCCGTTGGAATCAACTGCGTCACCACCAGCAACCACTTGGTTTTCATAAGGCTGCGGCGGAGCACCAATGGCATCCGGATCAACTTCAACTGTAAATGTCACCGTGAACGAATCGCCAACGGCCAGCAGAGTCACTGCTGTTTGGTTAATCATCTCCGTTGTGCCGTCGCCGTCCCAGTTCGCCGTATCGAGCACAACATTGCTGTTTGCGTTTGACGGAGCGGTGGCCAGCGTCAAGTTGCCCGCACTTTCAAACACAGAACCGAAGTGAGCCGTGAGATCTTCAATCAGCGTCAGATCAGCCAGATCCACGTTGCCCGTGTTCTCGATGATCAACTCATAGGTCACATCAAAGTTTCCGTTCGGAAGTTCGGTTGGGTTGCCAGAGACAGCTTTAACGACTCGGATATCCGGGATAATAATTGGCGTCGGATCGTTTCCGAATGTGCCATCACCATCATTGGTTCCGTTTTCATCAGTTGGATCAACTCCATCGTCGCTATCGTCGGTGACTGTGATCGGGTCGCCACTGTCATCCGTTAACGCATCGCCGTTTTCATCAAGAGCTTCGCCAGTTGATGTAGCTTGGTTATCAAGTCCTGTCGACGAAGTTCCGCCAGCATCGGGATCAATCGTGACCGTGAAGAAGACTTCAAACGTGTCGCCAACTTCAAGCGGTCCAGTGCTGTTGATCAAGGATAGCGTTGTATCGCCTTCCCAAGTCGCATTGGCGGTCGGAGCAGATCCAGATCCGACAAAGTTCTGAACCGACAAGCTTCCCGAAACGACTTCGACGAACTGATTTCCGAACTGAGCCGCGATGTCGTCCATCAAGTCAACGTTGTCGAGTGCAACGTTTCCAGTGTTCTCCCAAACCAGCGAGAAGGTAACATCGAAGTCGTCGCCATTGGCAACCGCATCGCCGGCATCTTTCGCCAAACCGATATCAGGAATGTAGAGCGGTGTCGGATCGTCACCTCCGCCAGTGTCTCCCGGTTCGCCAGCATTGTCATCGCCTGTTGTTGCGCCTGAGTCCGAATCGTCGCTCGCAGTGATGTCGTCGCCATTGGAGTCGGTGTAGACATCTCCGTTTTCGTCGACGCCAGTTCCACCGACCATCGCCTGGTTGTCGAGGACTCCAGTCGCAGCTCCAGCATTAACTTCAACTGTGAATTGAATCGTAAAGATGTCACCGATTGCTAGGTCATTCGAAACGGCTTGATCCAACATATCTGTTGCGCCAGTTCCGTCCCAGTTCGCCGCGTCCAGTGAGATGCTGCTTCCTGGATCCGTCGGACCTGTGATCATTGTTAGCCCACTCACGCTTTGGAACACAGAAGCTCCAAACTGAGTTTGCAAGTCATCGACAAGTGTCATGTCGGCCAGATCAACGGTACCGATGTTCTCGATCACCAACTGATACGTGACGGCAAAGTTACCGTTGGACAGAATCGAAGGCTGACCAACAACTTCTTTGGCGATACTAACGTCCGCGATGATGATTGGCGTCGGATCGGCATCAGTACCTTCGTCGCCATTTTCGCCTGGGTTGGTTCCTTGCGGATTCGTTCCATCGTCAGAAACATCATCGGCTGTCATTTGATCGCCGTTTTCATCCAACAGCGGATTGCCCATGTCATCAACGGCGTCACCGTTAACGGTTGCTTCGTTGTCCAAAGCCTGAGAAACGCTGTCGAGTCCATCCGGATCGATGGTCACTGTGAACGTCACTTCGAAGCGATCACCCGGAACCAGATCACCGCCGTTGATCAACGTCAGAGACGTATCGCCAGCCCAGCCGCTGTTGGCAGTGGGAACTGTTCCCGAACCAACGAAGTTCTGAACCGTCAAGCCACTGGTGCTCACGTATCCGTTTCCGAATTGCGAAGCAATGTCATCGAACAGGGTTAGATTATTCAGGTTCACTGAGCCAGTGTTCTCAACCACAAGCGTGAATGGAACATCCCAGTCATCGCCGTTGGCGACTGCATCGCCAGCCTGTTTGACGATCGCGATTTCTGGAACGATCGCAGGAGTTGGTTCGTCTGAATCGATACCTGATCCATCATCGGCACCACTATCGTCAGTGACTTCGATTGTTGTACCGTCGAAGTTCTGACCATCGCCAGAGACGGTCGCTGTGTTTGCAAGATAGTCTGAATCGTCGTCCAAAAGGTCCGGATCAACGATCACTTCGAATTCAATCGTGAACTCATCGCCAGCTTTAAGGAGCTCACTGTTGATGCTCGAATCAAACACGTCCAATGAAGTGTCTGCATTCCAGGATCCATTGATCAAGTTTGCCGGGACAGTGCTGGATGCATTATTTGGCGGAACAGAGATCACAGGATTGGTTGCCGAAATGAAGGCCGCCCCGAACTGCGTCTCCAGATCTTCGGTCAAGCTAAGATTGTTAAGATCGACCGTACCACTATTTTCAATTCTGAGTTGAACGGTGATCGTCGAAGTTCCATCTCCGTTGTCAACTCGATCGGAATGCGATTTCCAAAGGCGAATCTGCGGAACCTGGAAAGGTGTTGGGTCGTTCGTTCCACCGCTACCGTTGTCGTCGTTCGGATTAAGTCCATCATCGGAGTCATCTGAAACCGGACCCTGAGGCGAATCAGCAGATCCCTGAATTTGGTTCTGAGCCAATCCATCCGTTGCATCACCATCCAAAAGTTCGTCAGCATCGATGCGGATCGTGAACGAGATCACAATCTGCTCACCGGTTTGCAATGCCCCACTTGTTCCGTCGAACAGATTCGTGTCAGCACCGCCACCAAGGAAGCCAGCGTTAAGGTTTGGCAGATCTCCAGCGTTGGCCATTGTGTGACTCACAATGGCAGGTCCCGTAACGAGTCCACTTCGATCCGTCGGACCAGCCAACACCGTTGGATCGTACGCGTCACCAAAGGTCGAGATCGTCGTCAAATCATCAAGCAACTGCAGGTTCGTCAATTCAACGGTACCTGTGTTCTCAACGACAACAAGGTACTGAACATCAAAGACGCCAGTCAACTCGTTGCCCGCTCCATCAGTCGCGATGACAACTGTGTTGGCTTGTTTTCCAACACCCATTGCTGGCAATAGCAGCGGAGTCGGATCATCGCTTCCGCCAGTGTCGCCATCGCCACTACTATTGGTGGTTGAAGGATCGGCTCCGCTATCTGAATCGTCATCAACGACAATCGGATCGCCATTAGAATCTGTGATTGGATCGCCGTTGGAATCAACCGCGTCGCCAGCCACAGTGGCTTGGTTGTTCATCGGACCAGACGTTCCGGTTGCATCTGGATCGACTTCAACATCGAACTGAATGACAAACGAATCGCCAACGATCAGAGATGAAGCCAAAACCTGGTTGATCATTTCAACAGAGGTGTCACCATCCCAATTGGCTGAATCAAGGACGATGCCGCTTCCGGCAGCTGATGGTCCTGCAATCAGAGTCAAGTTTCCTGCGTTAACGAACGCGTTGCCGAATTGGTTGGCCATATCGTCGACCAACGTCAAGTCAGCCAGATCAACCGTGCCAGTGTTTTCAATCACCAGTTGGTAGGTGACGGAGAAGTTGTCGTTTGCCAATTGAACCGGCGTGCCAACAACTTCTTTGGCGACCGAGATATCTGCGATGACGATTGGCGTCGGATCATTGCCGAACGTTCCGTCGCCATCATCTTCACCGTTTTCGCCATTCGGATCGGTTCCGTTATCGCTGTCATCATTGGCCTGAAGCGTTCCGCCGCTGCCATCATCGATCGGATCGCCGTTCTCATCCAATGCGACGCCAGTGATTGTTCCCTGGTTCTCGAGGTTCTGGGATACAGAGTCGATTCCATCAGGATCGATCGTGACGGTGAAGACAACTTCGAATGAATCGCCCACGTTCAACTGACCCGTTCCATCGAGCATGTTCAACGTCGTGTCTGATTCCCATGTAGCGTTTGCTCCAGGGGCGGTTCCTGATCCGACAAAGTTCTGAACCGTCAGTCCGCTTGCCGAAACCCAAGCATTGCCAAACTCAGCTGCAATATCGTCTTCCAGATCCAAATTATTCAGATCGACGGTTCCGGTATTTTCAACCACAAACGTAAACGTCACGTCGAAGTTATCACCATTGGCAACCGCATCGCCAGCCTGCTTCGCCAACCCTATCGCCGGAATGTAAACCGGAGTTGGATCGTCTGTCGTTCCGTGATCGCCAGGAGAGCCCGCATTGTCTGTTGAAGGATCCGTGCCATCGTCTGACAAATCAGAAGCCAGAATTGGATCTCCATTGCTGTCAGTGTATGGAGTACCCGAGTCATCAACACCTGTTCCTCCAGCAGTGACCTGATTCTCAAGCGGTGCTGACGCAGTGCCGCCAGCGTCCGGATCGATCTCAACAGAGAACTGAACGACGAACGAATCGCCGATCGCCAAGTTTGCCGCAAGGGCCGTGTTCACCATTTCGGAAACGCCATCTCCATCCCAGTTAGCTGAATCCAGAGTGATTGAGCTGCCCGGATCGGTTGGGCCCGTGATCATGGAAAGCCCATATGCATCTACAAACTGAGTTCCAAACTGAGCCGCGATGTCATCGTCGAGTGAGAAGTTAGCAAGATCAACCGTTCCAGTGTTCTCAATCACCAACTGGTAAGTTGCCTCGAAGTTTCCGTTGGCAAGCTGCGTTGGCTGAGCAACAACCTGTTTCGCGACTGCCACGTCAGCAATGATGATTGGAGTCGGATCGTTTCCAAACGTTCCATCGCCATTGTCTTCACCGTTCTCTCCGTTGACCTCGGTTCCGTCATCGGACTCGTCGGAAACCATCACTGGATTCCCGCTTCCATCTAGAATCGGATCGCCATTTTCATCCAACGCATCGCCACCAGCAACCGCAGTGTTGTCGAGCGCTTGAGAGATACTGTCGAGACCATCAGGGTCAATCGTTACAATAAACACAACCTCAAAAGAGTCGCCCACATCCGCAGTTCCAGCTGTCATCACGCTCAGCATGTTAAGCGTCGTATCGGACTCCCAGGCTGCGTTTGCGGTAGGTGGAACTCCAGTTCCGACGAAATTTTGCACCGCCACGCCATTTACCGAAACGAACGCGTTGCCGAATTGTGCAGCGATATCATCGTACAACGTTAAATTGTACAGATCAGCGTTTCCAGTGTTCTCATAAAACAAAGTGAACTCAACATCCCAGTTGTCGCCGTTGGCAACTGCATCGCCGGCATCTTTGGCGAGACTCACTTCAGGAATCACCAGTGGCGTCGGATCATTTTGTCCGCCACTGTTGCCCGGATCGCCACTGTTTTCATCATCCGGATCTCCGCCACTGTCGCTTTCGTCGGTTACGGTAATTGGATTGCCGTTGGAATCGTTGATCGGGTTGCCCATGTCGTCAACCGCGTCACCGCTTCCGTCGATCTGGTTGGTGATCACGTTATTGGCGTTGCCGGAATCGTAGATGTGATCGATCGTCCAGTTGTCGTTTCCGCTTGTTTCGAACTCGATGTCGATGTGCGTGTAGACTTGACTTCCAGTTCCCTGGATACCGATGAACCGAGCAAAGTTAGACGGCAAATCACCATCGGTTCGCTCGTCATGCTCGAACAGAACCGTTCCATCGCTGGCGGTCGCTTTAAAGTAAGTCCACTGACCCGCAGGGGCTCCACCAGCTGGATCAAACACGTCGGACCAAACGAAACCAATCGCGTTGCCAGGGTTAGGAACGGTAATCCGAAGGTTGGCCGATCCGCCATCGCTTTGTCGAATCGCGAACACACCAGGATCAGGTGCACCACCACTGAAGGAATTTTCATCGACTCGGGTTTCAGCGCCTGTTCCAACTGAAGAAACGATCGTGCCGCTGATTTCAACTCCGCCGAGGTTAGAGACAAATGGCCCCAAGCTGAGGTCGACCGGAGTGTTCCCAACGATGTCCGTAAAGTCTTCCCGCAGAGTCGCTTTAGTTGCCGACGCAAACGCAGCTTCGCTTGTGTACACGATCGGAGCGGTGGCTGTAGGAAGTGACGATGCGTCGACTTCTACCGTAAAGGTAATCGTGAACGAGTCACCGATCGCCAAGAGCGATGCGGCTCCGGAGTCTACCATTTCAGACAGGGCCGTCGTTCCGTCCCAGCTACTTTCAAGCGTGACGGTTGACGATGGATCCGATGGTGCAGTTCCGATCGAAAGTCCAGTCGCGTTTTGGAATCCGGCTCCGAACTGAGCCTGAAGATCTTCGATCAAACTCAGGTTTGCCAGATCAACGCTTCCGGTGTTTTCGACCACAACCGAGTAGTCGATCGCGTGGTTGCCGTTGGATAGAAGCGTCGGTCCGCCGACGATCGCTTTGGTGATGTCGAGGTCCGCGATGAACAATGGAGTCGGATCGTCGGTTCCGCCGGTATCACCAGGTTCGCCAGCGTTGTTTGTGTTTGGATTAGTTCCGCTATCGGAATCGTCAGTCACAACGATTGGATCGCCGGACCCATCGGTAATCGGCGAGCCATCCGGGTTGGCAGCATCGCCAGTCGTGACGGCCGTATTCTCAAACGGAACAATGGCTCCGGCTCCGTTTGGATCAAGCTCGACGGTGACACCAACTGTGTATGAATCTCCCGGAGCCAACAATCCTGATGTTCCATCGAGCAAATTCGCATCGGCATTGCCGTCGTAAGCCACGTTGCGATTCGGAGCAACACTGCTCGGATCCGTCGGAAGAACATTGACGACAGGCGGAGCAACAATTTGCACAAAGACATTGGCGCCAAACTCCGCCGCGAAGTCTTCGACGACTTGCAGATTGCTGAGGTAAGTCGTTCCAATATTTTCGACAACAAACTGATACTGAACCACGAAGTTGCCGTTAGCGATTTGAACAGGATCACCAACAATACTTTTCGCAATCGCCACATCCGGCAGAAGAAGTGGAGTTGGATCGTCGCTTCCGCCGCTGTCGCCGTTTTCACCCGGGTTGTTTGTCTCTGGATCTGAACCGGTGTCCGACAGATCATCGACAACAACTGGATCGCCATTTGAATCAGTTAACGGCAGACCGTTCTCGTCAACCGCGTCACCCGAAACGGTGGCTTGATTATTTAGAGCCTGAGACGTACCGGTAGCATCGGGATCAACTTCAACGGTGAACTGAACAATGAAGAACTCGCCGCCTGCAAGAATATTGGTCTGAGTTTGATTGACCATTTCAGTGACAACGTCACCATCCCAATTGGCTGAATCCAGTGTGATCGGATTGCCAGCCGGCTGAGTGATCATCGTCAATCCTCCGGCGCCGACAAAGGCCGCGCCGAACTGTGCGTCCAGATCGTCTTCCAAAGAGATGTCCAGGGAAGCGTTTCCTGTGTTCTCGACAACCAACTGATAGGTTACCTCGAAGTTGCCGCTCGCTGTTGGGACCGGAGTGCCAACAACTTCCTTCGCGATTGAAACATCAGCGATGAACAGCGTGTTTGGATCGTCCGCGTTGTTGTCGCCATTTGGATCGACATCGTCCGAGTTGTTTGGATCATCCGACGCGTCAGTGTAAGTCGTGCCGTCGTGGTTACCAGAAACCGTTGCTTGGTTGACGAGATTGTTGTTGGCATCGAAGTTGGCACCAACCGCGTTCGGATCAACTTCGAATACGATTCGAATCGTAACCGACTGACCCATCGCAATCAGGTTGATGTTGGAACCTGAATTATCGAACACTTCTGCGTCAGAAATTCCACCATCGTAGCTTGCGTTTATCTCTGGAGGATTCGTCATGCTTGACGACTGAATCGTGGCTTGAATTCCACTTTGCGGAACGATGGCAACGAAAGCCGTTCCATACTGAGCCAAAACATCTTCCTGCAACGACAACATATCCATCGGAGCATTGCCGAAGTTGGAAATCGTGAAGTCATAAGTTACATCGAAGTTGCCTTGAGTTCCGCTGGACGCTGCCACTGGATCACCGACAAGCGTCTTAGTCAAGTCAATGACAGGAATCGCCCAAGTTGTTGGATCGTCCGGATCATTGTCGGCATCGTTGTCGCTATTCGTCGAGTCGTTTGGATCGTCACTTTCGTCGTCCGTCACGATGCCCGAAGTCGTACCAACACCGGTCACGGCCGCTTGGTTGACCAGCATGCCGCTAGTGTAAAGCGCAGTGGCATTGTCGGGATCAACTTCGACAACGATCTGGATTCTGATTGTCTGACCCATTGCCAGTTCGTTGGTAGTCGAGCTGTCAATGAGCTCAGCGTCCGACGCCCCGCCGTCAAAGTTCGGATTAATTTCCACCGGATCGGTGGCGTCGCTAAACGTGACGACCGCCGGAGCTGTACCTTGAGGCACGATGCCTTGGAACGCACCGCCATATTGAGTCAGCAAATCTTCAAGCAACGAGATATCTTCCAGCGCTTCGTTTCCACTGTTGGTAATCACGAATTCAAACGTGACGTCCATGTTTCCAGTTGCTCCGCTGGAAGCAGGAACCGGCGTACCAACAATGGCCTTCGTCAGCTCGATGTTCGGGAACAACAACGAAGTTGGATCATCCGGATCAGAGTCGTCGCCGTATTCGGCATCGGTTGGATCGGTCGGATCATCGGAGGTATCGGCGACTGGAATTCCGTTGTACGGATCTTCGGCAGTAACGGAAGCCTGATTTTCGAGACTTCCGTCGCCGTCGACGGTAATTCCGTCGTAAATCGCACCTGGAGCATCAGGATCAATCTCAACCGTGATCTCGAAAGTAACTTTCTGTCCTGCTTCAAGCAAGTTTTCATTTGGCGCAGTTATCTGGAAGTTACTGACATTGATCTGGGTATCGGTTCCGCCAGATCGCCAATCAGCCAACACGAGGGCTCGAATAGAATGGGTGCCAGGGCGCCAAAGATTCTGGCCTCCACCGGCATTGGAAATGAATCCGCCACCAATGTCCGCCGAGTAAGTCCCTCCCGTTTCGTCGATATGCGCGTTGCTAAGAAGTGAGTACTGATATGTTCCGCCACTTGTCGCGTTGCGAACTGCATCGCCAGCAGCCAACGCCGGACCAGCCCAAGGATTGGTCAGCGTGATCGTGTTACCGGAAATGGCTCCCGGGTCCCAGCCGTTTGCAAGAAAATTTCGCGTGTAGTCATAGTCAGCATAGGTGAACCCGGTGCTGTCAGTGTAACCGTACCAGGCGATCGCTCGCTGAAAGCCTGCTCCAGCATTTTGCCATCCGGTCGCATCTGCGAGTGTGATGGTCGTGTCGCCAGGATTCAACGGTGCGGCGAGCGTAGTATCGACTGCACCTGAATGCTTGGCGTAGTTGTATAAGCCAATCAATCTGCCATCGATATCGTAAGATGCGAATCCGAGGAACGTGCCCGATGCTGGATCATAGTTTCCTCCCGCACCGTCGCCTGCAAAAGCATCTGCCGTCAACGTGTAAGTTTGATTTGGATCAATAACGTAGAATTGATCTCCAAAATAAGACACATTGTCAATGGTTGTGCTGGTCGGATTGCCGCCAAACGTCCAAGGAGTGACCGTCGGAGTATTGTTGAAGATGTCCGTATCAGTCGAGCCATCGTAGTCGGTGTTGAAGTCCGGTGAATCCGTTGCCGTGGTCATCGTGACTCTTGGCCCATTGACGATGCCTTGGAAGGCTCCGCCAAGATTGGCAATGAAGTCTTCGATCATCGAAATGTTATTGAGGTCTGTCGTTCCTGTGTTTTCGATCATGAACTCGTAAGTCACATCGAAGTTGCCGTTGACCCCGCTGCTTGCTGGAACTGGCGAACCAACAATCTGCTTCGTCAAGTCAATCGAAGGAAGAATCAATGGCGTTGGATCGTCCGTGCCACCCATTCCATCGTCACCGCGGGCGCCCGGATTGTCGGAATCCGGATCGCTTCCGTCATCTGAAAGGTCGGTCGTTGGAGTTCCACCTGGACCGCCAGTTATACCACCGGCTTCAACTTGATTCACAGTGCCAGAAGGATTCGGCAACAAGGCAGGATCGACATGCACCGTGTAAGTGATCGTAATACTGTCCGTTGGAAGCAAGTATCCGTCGGCGTTAAGGACTGCCGTATCTCCGGCTCCGTTGTACGATCCGTTGATCGTCGGAGACGTACCTCCCGCCGAGATACTTGAAGACGTGATCACTGGAGCATTAACGATCCCCTGGAATCCAGGGCCGAAAGCACCAACCAAATCTTCCGTCAGCGTGATTTGCGCCAAATCAAAGATACTGGTGTTCATGACTTCGACTTCGTACGTCACCTCGAACAAGTCAGGGTTCGTTGTGCTTCGAACCGCATTGGTCTGTTGTTTCGCGGCTGAGATTTCAGTGACGAAGTTCGCTTCTGCATCGTCCGTGTCGTCGACAGTTTCTCCAAACTGGTCGGTTGCCTCGACATCTGCTGAGTTGACATAGTTGCCAGAATCGTTCACATCGAGTTGATAAATCAAGTACGCTGTGTCGCCAGCAGTCAAATCAAAAGTCCACGTGGCCGGGAATCCCGAGAAGTCACCGCCAGAGGCAACCGTCGTTCCGGCAACAAACGTGGCTCCTGCCGGCAGACTATCAGTGACCGTGGCGCCAAGGAAATCTGCCGTACCTGTATTGGTGACTTTCAAACGGAAGTAGGCTTTATCCGTATCGTCGAAGTTTACCGTTTCACCCCAATGCGCGTCGTTGGTTGGATCGATGTTAACATGCGTCTCATCGAGTGCGACTTCTTTTTCAATTTCGATATCGGGAGCTACAACGACTGCAGTCACCGCGGCGCTTGTTACCGGTAATGGCAAAGCCCCTGGATCAGTTCTGGCTGCAAACTTGTTCGTGTAATGGTCTGAAGGAATACCAACATTGCCGTCGGGTGTCAGCTCAAGGAAGAATTTGGTCGATTCGCCTGGATCGAGATAAGGATCGATCGCTTTATCGCTAACCACGCGGATCGCAGTAACTTGATCAACCGTCGGTGCACCGGCTACACCAGCCTGAACGTCAGCCAACGTGTATGTCCAGATCCCTGTTCCTTCGGCCACAAACCACGCATCACCAGCGGCGGCGGTGCCCGGGTCTGCGTAGCCGTCCACGGTTCCATCAGCCGCATCCAAAGTCGATGCAAGTGTTGAAGTCACGTAGACCTCCAACCCTGGATCCAAACCCGTTACATCGATAAATGAGTAGGAGCCATTGATGCTGGAGCCTTCAAAGTCGGCGTCGTAGGGTAGGACGTCGACAAGATCAAACCAAGGAACCTCCTTGTCGTCGGAAACGTTTGCGATCCCAAGTTCATAAATGATTGTTGTATCTTCGGGCACAAGTGGCGTAACCACAAATTTGCCAGCCGACATCGCAGCGACCTGTACGGCAACAAGACCAGCCGATGAATTTCGAAACTCCTCGGTCGAATCATCCGAAGGCGATGACGCGACGGCGGTGTTGGTCCATGATTCGCCGTTCTTCGCATCGAACGGAATCAAGACATCAAATGTCATGGTTGGTAGAGCTGTGTTTAGCGGGACGTCGCCGTAGTACCAGCGAATTCCAGATGCCCCGTAAGTCCAAGTTGTACTCCAGCTCGTTCCGTCCCAGTACTCAACGGATTGGACCGTTTGAGTGGAACCGTCGCCGGCCACGTAAGAAAAACCTGCAGCAGGAGTTGCTGAACCGCCAACAACGGTCAGACCTGCCGGCAGTAAGTCGGTAATGTAAACATCCTGAGCAGGTGAGCCATCGTCTGGTCCTGGAATCGTCACGGTTCCTTCCAGTTGAATGGTTGCTGCTGAACCTGCAAGGTAATTATTGCCGGCTCCCAGATCGATTACCGTTTTATCAACGTCAACGTTGGCATCGACAATCCAAAGTCGGTCACCACGGTCAACGTCCCCTGCGACTCCACCAGAATAGAAGCTGTTCGTTAGCGGGTCATACTCAGATCCCCGCCAATCGTCATCTGGATTCGCGTTGTCGCGAAGGAAGCCAACCGACGACGCGTTGAAGTTGGCGATGATGTTCCCGCCAGGGTTGATCCCAAGGTCCAAAGTTGAATGACCAACCGTTTCCATACTCACCAGACCAATTACGTTCTCGCCGGGTTCCAAATCACGCAGCATCGTGATTCGCCATTTCGAGATGGAATCACGGACACCATCGGCGTAGGCGTTGCCGCCCAGATTGACATCGGTTGGATCAGCGCTCCAGTAGCCGCCAATGGATTGGTCATCTGCCAATGTCGCGTCGCCCATCGAATCCCAGTCGGTCCAGCCCGCCGGATCAGCGTCAACGCCTCCTGTACCAAACTCAATGATGTAGTCGACACCATAGGTTAAGTGTGAACCGCTAAACGGTCCGCCCGACGAATAAGCTCGAGACCATCCGTCTCCCGATTCTGATGGAAGGCTGTTGGCGACAATTTTGGTGGCTGAATTGTCAAACTTGTCCCCAAAAATTACGCCCGGTAGCGTCAGCACGCCTTGGTTTCTTCCACTCGAAACACGAGCGTCATAGATGTGGCCCACGGACGTCTCTGCGTCGCCGGAACTAAACTGTGTTGCCGTACTAACCCAGCGTCCAGATGTTGGATGGCCAGCTTCTGAGTTGTGTTTCGTAGATCCGCCTAACGAGAACGAACGAATCGTGTGAGTTCTCTCGTTGTTGGAGGTGTCTTCGGTTGCCCCGTCCCCAAAGTTGTTGGTGATCCCAAACGCATCATCAGGATCGAAGTTTGTTAACTTCGGCGTGACAGCCAGCAGATTGTCATCGGCTGTACCAACGATCCCATCTTCACCGGGCAGGATGTCATCGATCGGAATCCAGACATGAACCATCGAGGATGTAAACCAAAAATCCGAAGCCGGGATGACGCGATTAGCCGCTGTCCGTCCTGGAAAATACGAACCTGTTGTGTCAGCGCCAGAGACTTCCGCACTAAAGACGGTGCCTGTTGAACCCGTTATGTTCCAGTCACCACTGTCTGGGGTCGATCGCTCCTCACTCCAAACGGCGCTTGGCCCTTCATTGAGTTGACCGCTGGGACGGGAGCTGTTTGACCACGCCGTTTCATCGTTTCCTGCAACATTGACGAATCGTTCATAATTCCTTGTCAGTCCATCATCAGCGTTGTCCGAAGCGGCACCAAGGGAAGGTCCCCACGTGAATACCTGCGAGTTTGGGGTGACATCAGTCAAGTCAATATCAAACGTGAAATTGTCTTCGATCGGAGCCGACCCTTTGACCCCATCAGAACCTGTTCGAGTTGGGTGTGCCCCAAAGATTCCAATTCCGTAACTGTAGACGACTCCGTCGACGGTCCCAGACGCATCGGTGTATACCCCGCGAAATGTTGGAGCGAGTAGTTCAATGTCCATATTCGCCGCCGACGACAGGACGAAATCAAAGTCTTCAGTGACCAACGAGGTCGCGTTTTCGTTTGAATGGACTTCGAATTGGACATCATTCAATGGGGTTCCCTGAGCGCCACCAAGAGCTCGAGCTTCAAACGTAACGCTGGAAGTAAACGTTCCCGCAACATCCGGTAGGTACGCCGTAATCGTCCGGCCATCAGCACTAATGTTGGATCGTGAATCAAGCGCTGCTGCCGCTGGCAAATTGTCAAAAACGAGACCGTCGGGTAGCGTCGAAGTAAAATGCAGATCGGTCGCGCCAGCGGCATCGGTGTTGTAGAACACTTCCATGACAATCGTGTCATGTGTTCGAATAATCCCATTGGAACCGTCCGTGTCATTGCCGGCATTGTTGTCCGTGTCCCAGACCGGTGTTCCATCAGAAACGATACTCAATGTGGCATCCGCTAATGCCAAAGTTCCCGTGTACTGATAAGCCGCCAGAGTCTGAGCCGTTACGATGCCGCTGGTAAACTCCAGATCCCAGTCGCCGCCTTGATCAGCCGCACCTGTGATGTCATCCGACGCCGCAACATCGGCACCGGTCACAGCACTGATTGACTCGATCAACGATTTGCCGTCCGCAGTGCTCGCCAAATCGCAACCGTAAAACAGAAGGTCAGCTTCCTCGGTCAGAGCGGAAGACCAACTGCTCAATTCATCTGCGTAGTTGGACAGGTTGTCGTATTGCAACGTTGTGTTGCCCAAGTGGACTTGTCCGTCGTCGCCATGGGAGATGATATGAATGGCGTCATATTTGGTTTCTGCTTGTGACAGAATCTCTGTGATCTGTTGAATGCCATCCTGCCCACCATCAAGCACTCTGATTTCAAATGTGCGATCTGAACGCGACTCCAATATCTCCGACAACAAAGCGTCGCTGTCTTCGACGCCGGGATCGACAAAGATCAACTCAACTTGTTGCCCAGAATCCGCAATGTCCGCGTCCTGAACTTGAGCCGGAGCTGGATTCCCACTGTCCGTTTGTGGAATAAAGAATTGAGCGTCAGGAACACCGTCGAAAAGAACTCGTTCTTCCAACGACTCAAAAAGGGAACGGTGGGAAGGAGAATTCTGAGAATCTTGACTCATAGTATTTCCTGATTTGGCTAGGTAGACCTGATGCCACAATCCGGGTGGGATGATGGATTGCGAATAACTTGTAGGGTCGATCTACGAAGGAAAATATTTTTGCGCAGCGCGTCGATCATCTAATCGTCAAGCATTTGGTTGACTACCTCACAAACTCCAAGCTGCACATTGATACAGTCAGGCTAACCGTATCGAATTGGAAACTTGAGCAAGAGTTACCCCATCGAATGAACTGCCAGACCAAGTTTCTCGAAACGGTTAGGTCGATTAGGCAGCAATTGACTTGCACTTGACTGACCCGCTAGCAGTTCGAACTATTTTCGACATCGCGCGCTCGTCGCATCGTCAGCCGAATTTTTGGCGCCTGTTTTGGAGTCCCAAAGGAACGAATTGAATCGTTGTGTGAAAACGAAACTTGCCGAGTCTTCGCATCGGAAATTCGAAGCGTTGAACGAACAAGTCTGTCGAGCCGATGGATATTCGGCGCGGTGGTGCGAACCGAAGGATGCACGACTCGTCGATTTGCCAAAGCACAAACTTTGGTCGCACCAATTGAAGATGGCTACTTTGAAATTTAGCCCAGCGGATGACCGCCAGAGAATCGAAAAAAAAGAAACGAAAAAAAAGAGACGAAAAAAGCCCTGCATTCACGGAGGGAATACAGGGCTTTCTCGTTAGTTTCACTTAGCGACGCAGACGGGACTCGAACCCGCAACCTCCGGATCGACAGTCCGGGACTCTAACCAATTGAGCTACTGCGCCTTGTGATTTGGCAGGGGCGTATTTTGCATGCCTTAGCCAGAGATTTCAACCTCAAATTTCGGCTTATTTCCTTAGGATTTCGGAGCTTCCGACGAGTTTCTGAAGCCTAATCCCGAAAGTTGCTGCAATCCAGTCGAAAGGACAGCCACAACACCTCAAGGTTCGCCTCTCAGGCCTTACATGACCCCTCAAAGCAAAGCCTCATTCAACTCTTCGAAACATCAACAAACGCATGTTAGCAACCTCTTCGCCAGCAACATCGACGGCCTTCAGGGAAAGCAATTGCCGACCCGGGGAAAGCTTCATCTTCCCCAAGTCCATCGGCTTCCAGCGACGCACATAGCCCTCGACACGATCGAAGCGATCTTCAGCAGCTCCAATCAGCGGCACCTCGTTGGGCTCGGAAATCGTTGCTCGGATTAATGATTCCCCACAAACTAGCTGTACTGTGGAGCCAACATCATCCGCATCACAGCTGTAATACATTTGCACTTCGAAAGTTCCACCTGCCACGACATCAACCTCCCAGTTGATCGAACTTTCGGTGTCCGTCCAATTTTTCATGAACGTGCAGTTGGGATAACGATTGCTGCGAGTGATCGTGCCCGAGGCCGTTGCGTCGCGAGCCGGCAACTGAGTCCACTGTGCGTCCGGATGTCCCAACGGAAATGGACGAAGCACCGCTGACTTGGCCGGCTTTCCGGGGCACTCCTTTTGCCAAGTCGCCAAAGCAGTTCGAAGCTTTTCGGCGATCAACGGTTGTTCTTTCGAGACATCGTTTTGCTCACCGGGATCGCTTTCGATTTCGAAGAGTGCACCATTGTGCTGCAAACGATGTGTTTGTGAGCGAACCGTCGACTTGCCATTCCAAGCGCTAAACAGAAAGCGATCGGGAATCGTGTTGTCGCCTTCGAGATCCCCTTTGATTGAAACGCCATCGAGTGGTTTTCGACTTTGCAGTTCAATGCCGGCGAAATCGGCAAGCGTTGGAAGCAGATCAATTGCCGCACTGATTCGTTTCACTTTGGTTGCTGGTTTAATCGATTTTGGGTAGCGAATGAAACAAGGTGACCTGACGCCGCCTTCATGGGTCGAACCTTTTCGGCCACGCATTCCTCCATTGAAGCGTTTTCCATTGGGCCCATTGTCACAAAAGTAAACAACGATCGTGTTGTCAGCCAACTTCGACCGTTCCAGATAGTCCAAAATACGACCAACATTGTCGTCAATGTTCTCACACATCGCGAGCGCGGCTCTGGTGTGTTGCAGCTGAACATCTTTTTGATTTTCAGGCGCCGGGTCGGGAACGATTTCTTTCTCCTTGAACCGATCCCAATATTTGCCTGGAACCTGCATCGGTGAATGAGGCGTGTTTAGCGGAAGGTAGACGAAAAAAGGTTTTCCCTTTTGATCGTGAATGAATTCAATGGCGTGGCCAGTCAAATCGTCGACCAGAAAACCGTCCCCTTGAACGATGCGACCGTTATGTTCCAGCATTGGAGAAAAGTAGTGCCCCCAGTGACCGCTGCAGAATCCATAGAAGTCATCGAAGCCGCGCGCATTGGGATGATACGGGTGCTGCATGCCGTTGTGCCATTTCCCGAAGGCTGCCGTCGCGTAGCCGGCACCTCGGAACACGTCGGCAATCGTTGTTTCGTCTGCATCGAAACGCTCGCCGCCAGCAGAAGTGCTGAAGACACCCATTCGCGTATGGTAACGTCCGGTTAAGAATTCAGCGCGTGTCGGTGAACAAACCGGACAAACATAGAAGTGCTCAATTTGAGCACCTTGTCGCGCGAGGTCATCAATACGTGGCGTCGAAAGATTTGGATTGCCGTGAAGGCTCAAGTCGCCCCAGCCTTGATCGTCGGTGAGGATAACGACAATGTTGGGGCGATCATTGGCTGTCAAAATGGGGGAAAAGAGAACGAAAAATGCGACGAACAAAAGTAGTTTTGAAAACTGGTTCATCGCATATTTTCCCGTATGTTGTTTGTGTTAGCTGGCCCTATCCGGCCTTAGCCAGTTTCGCATTGCACGAACTGACCACAGTTTAATGCATGCCCAAAGGCGTTAACAACAAACATCGAGGCGATTTTCCACGTCTCGGAGAGACGTGCTACTTTGACAAGCAATCCCAAATTTGAGAATTAACGCGGCACTAGTCGCTCTTTCGCTTGCTCTTTACTTTGGCAAACGTGCGGCCTCCGCCGCCGGACTTTCTCTTGCCGCGGAAATCTTTGCCGCCGCTACGTCCGCCGCCACGTGGATTTCCACCGCGAGAATCACGACCACCGCCACCACCACCGCGACGATCATTGCTGCGACCTCGACCACCACCACCGCCGCCGTATCCGCGACCGCGACTTCCGCGATCCTCTTGGACTTCATCCTTCGGTGTGGCTTCGCGAATTTTCAACTCACGACCGACCACTCGCGTGTTGGTAAGAATCTCACGAACGTCATCCGGCATTCCAGAAGGAAGATCAATTGTGCTGTGCCCACCGTAGATCTGGATCGGACCGATGCTCTTGCCTTCAATTCCCGCTTCGTTGGCAACCGCGCCGACGATGTTACCAGGTTTCACCCCATCGCGATGACCGACTTCAATGCGATATCGAGTCATCCCTGATTCAGGAACTCCCGGAGTTCGACGTCCGCGAGACTCACGACCGCCGCGACCTTCAAATCCGCCGTCACGATCATCGCGTTCGCGACGCTGACGTTTCGGTTTGTCCGTTGAGAAGAACTCGTTACCGCGTTGGCCCATGAATGCCAAAGCAGCTGCGACGTCTTCCATTGATTCGCCAGTCTCTTCCGCGTGCTCGGTAATGAGCTGTTGGAATCGCTTCAAATCCGAGCCTTTGATCGTTTCAGAAATCGTGTTTCGCAACTTGGTGACGCGCATCGCATTGAGATGTTTCGCCGAAGGAGGATCAACGATTTCGATCGTTTTCTTGGTGGCACGTTCGATCATCCGCAGCTTGCCACGTTGTGAGTGCGTCAGGAAAATGATCGCCTCGCCCTTGCGGCCAGCTCGGCCGGTTCGGCCAACGCGGTGAATGTAAGATTCGGTGCCTTCTGGCAAATCGTAATTGAAAACGTGACTAACGCGCGTCACATCGAGACCACGAGCCGCAACATCCGTCGCAACCACGATGTCCAATCGTCCCGCTTTGAGTCGCTCGATTGTTCGCTCACGAGTCTTTTGCGGCATGTCGCCGTTGAGCGCCGCGACTTTCAGCCCAGCGCGATTGAGGTGTTCGGCGACACCGATCGTTGAGTCCTTTGTTCGCGTGAAAATCAAAACACCATCTGTCTCTTCGACCTCCAACATCTGAATCAGCAAGTCGATCTTGTCACGATTCGGAGTCAGGATCGCTCGCTGGCGAATTGAATCTGCAGTGATCGTGTTGCGTTGAATCTTGATCTGAATTGGATCATTCAAGTAACGCTTGGCAATTTTCTTGATGTCATTGTTGAACGTCGCAGAAAACAAAGTCACCTGACGGCTCTTTGGAGTCTTGTCCAACACAAATTCGACATCGTCAAGGAAACCCATGTTGAGCATCTCATCCGCTTCGTCCAAAACGAGTGTGTTGAGTTTACTCAAGTCCAGTGTGCCACGTTTGATGTGGTCAATCACGCGACCCGGCGTTCCAACAACCACTTGAACACCGCGACGAAGTTTGCGGAATTGCACTTCATAGTCCTGTCCACCGTAGATCGCAACAGATGAAAAACGTGGAACTTGCGAAGCATAAGTATCAAATGATTCTGCAACCTGAATCGCTAACTCACGAGTCGGAGCAAGCACCAAAACGTGTGGAACTTTTGTGCTGGTATCGATTTTTGACAAAATCGGAAGCGCGAACGCGGCCGTCTTTCCTGATCCTGTTTGCGATTGAGCCATCACGTCGCGACCATCGAGCATGTGCGGGATGATCTGTTCCTGAATCGCAGTCGGGAACTCGTAGCCAGATTTGGCGACGGCTTTTTGAACGTGCTCAGAAAGATCCAAATCGCGGAACCGAGTTTTCTTCGCGTCACGATCAGCAGCAGCCTTAACGGTCTCTGCAACGAGCTTTTCTTTCGCTTCGTCGGCATCAACTTCCTTTGATTCTTCAACCGGCTTGACGACTTTGGCAGGCTTCACTGACTTGACTGCTTTGACGGGCTTCACAGGAGCAACGGCTTTGACGGGCTTGATAGGCGCGACGGGCTTCACAGCTTTGGATGCTTTAGCTTTTGCTTTTTCCTGTTGGGCTTCGGCTTCCTGTTTGGCTTCAGCGGTCGCCTCTGCCTCAACCGTAGCATTGGCAGACGCAAGAATTTCTTCGGATAGGGTCTTCGCAGGAGCAGACACTTCTACTTGGACTTTTGTTTTCGATACTGGTGCTTCCGCAGTGTTCGTGTCGTCAAAGACAACCACAGTAGGGATTGATTTTTTAGGTGCGTTGTTTTCAGAGTTTTCTGTCATGAGATTCCGTGAAATGATGTCCAGATGGCCAGGACGAACCTTGAGCCAGCTGTGGTGAATACGTTTGCGGATACATCGCGAACGTACAGACAGATAAATGTCCGGTTCACGGGCGTACGCAGTTAAGGTGCGACGCCGCTTCATATCACGTGCCGTCGTGGGAGATACCACGACATGAGAAGACTGGTCGCTAGTCGTGAAAGACCTGCCGAGTGCCAATTTGTTCGCAAACAAATTGGGGAAACGACCGGAAGAGATTGGCGTTCGGGTTCCAGTTTCTGGCCCGAGGTCTCTCTTTCACAGCCCGAATGTTAGTCAGGTAGTCGACTTAAGGAAAGGACAAAAGTGTGAAAGTGGGCTTTTGACGATTGGGCGAGCGACATGGTTGCGGTTTCCAGCGGCAGGAATCCATCGAAGATCGTATGGATTGCCGCAAGGCTCTGTCACTGGGGAAGTTACTCAAGTTCATCCCGAAGGGATTCAAGCTATTAGCCGGTGATAAGCGCAGCGCCATCACCGGATTCGGTCCAAAGCAAACATGATCCCGAAGGGATCACAGCGGGCGTTTGCTGCGATCCTTTCAGGATCGAATCGTGCATCCTTAGGGTTCCGGAGGTGGTCGCTGCGCTCGACCTCCGGCTAATGGCTGAAATCCCTTCGGGATGGACCGATATAGCACAACTTCAAAGCACGTTAGCGAGGCAACTGCCCGCACTTCGCTCACGCGTCGGGATCTGCATAGACAAATCAAATCCATGCAATCTCCCAAATAACCACGGGACTAATCGTTCCAGCGGAAAATTGCCAGCGCCAAAAAGAATGGAAAGACACACCAAACCGCAATAACGCACAACTCAGGAAGAATATCCACCAAAGACTTGCCATCTGACATGATTGCTCGCAAGGCATCAATGACCGGCGTCAGCGGTAACAATTTGATGAACGGCTGCACGATTTCCGGGAAACGCTCGTACGAGAAAAAGATCCCGGACAGCGTCCACATCGGCAGCATCACCAAATTCATCAGCCCCGAGGCCGTCTCTGCCGTGCGGGCCCGCGACCCAACCAACAAGCCAATCGCAGCGAACTCAAAGGCCCCAAGCAAAATCACAATAATCAGAGCCAACCAGCTTCCGTAGACTTGGACACCAAAGAACAGCCAAGCGAAAATCAGCAAAATCACGATCTGCGGGATCATGAACACCAATCGACTAAGCAACATCGAAAGCAGAAAGTGCGTTCGCTTCATCGGCGTCGCCATGAATCGCTTCAGCAGTTTGCGGATTCGCAGATCGACGATCGCAAATCCAACGCCCCACAATCCGCCGCCCATCAAGCCCATCGCCAACAAACCGGGAATCAAATAGTCGATGTATCGCCCGCCGGGCTCGAAAAAGTGAACATCGGTACTGGCGAATACATCTTCCCGTCCGAGCTCCGTTTGCAATTTCGCATCGACCAAGTTTCGTGCCTCAAGACTTCCCGGCCGCGCGGGATCGAACTCGTAAGTCAAATCGTTTCCGCTTTCGGTCGCAGTGACTGCGAGCATCGTTTTTCCTGTGCGGAGCCGTTTTCGGGACGCTTGTAGCGAAAACAGTTCCGGCTTGAGATCCGGCATCGCTGACAAACGTTTAAACAGAACTTCTGACTTCGGACCTTGAATCACGTCAACAACGACGGATTCTTTCGGTTGATTGCGAAACGCAACGCCAAGCACAACGGCCA
Organism: uncultured Pirellulaceae bacterium; assembly: GCA_938010615.1. GTDB lineage: Bacteria > Planctomycetota > Planctomycetia > Pirellulales > Pirellulaceae > Mariniblastus. The sequence continues at coordinate 34,608 of CALLUY010000025.1, forward strand.
TCAGGACTGGAAAGAAGTAAACCCAGAACATCGCTTCGGGGCGGCGAATGAATTCTTTCAACCGGGCAATGGTGAATGCGAGTATCGGATGTCGAGTTTTCATTCGTTAAGCCTCGTCCGAAAGGTGCTTGCCGGTGAGGCTGACGAAAACGTCTTCCAACGTTGCCTGCCGTGTTGAAAGCCCGGTCAATGCAATGCTTTCGCGTTCAAGACCGGCAACGAGCCCTGGCAAGACTTCGTGTAATTGATCTGCCGTGACGCGGACGTCGTTGTCTTCGACTTGAACTTGGCTAACCGAAGGAAGTTTCTCGATCCAATCGACTGACTTGCTAACTGATGAATCATTGGTTGAAAATTCGATCACATGATTCGCGCCAAGCGATCGAATCAATTCGGTCGGTGAACCTTCGGCGATAATTTTTCCCGCATCGAAAATGGCCACGCGATCGCAAAGCCGTTCTGCTTCTTCCATGTAGTGCGTCGTCAACATCACGGTTCGGTTCTGAGCCTTGAACGATTCGATGATGTCCCAAAGCTGTCGACGACTGGTCGGATCGAGGCCAGTCGTTGGCTCGTCCAGAAAAATCAGCTCGGGATCACCGACCAGCGCCGTCGCAACAGCAAGCCGCTGCTTCTGTCCGCCGGACAACGTTTTCACCCAGCTGTTTTCTTTCTCTTCTAGCGAAACGCGGCTCATCGCTTCGGCGGTCGAAATGCCCGACGAATAGAAGCTCCTAAACAGTTTCAAAGTTTCACCAACGGTCAATCGATCGCTGAGCTGCGTTTCTTGAAGCGACACTCCAATGCGTTCACGAATCTGTGTCGCGTGGGATCGCCAATCCATTCCCAGAATCGTGGCGGTTCCGGAAGTTGCCGAAAGAAGACCTTCCAGAATCTCAATCGTTGTCGTTTTGCCAGCACCGTTGGGACCGAGAACACCAAAGCACTCGCCGACTTTGACTTGAAAATCAATTCCGCGGACCGCTTCCACTGGCGGCTTGCCGGGATAGGTCTTGATGAGGTTTTGGCAATCGATCGCGAGAGTCATTAAAGCACCCAGTGCAGATCACAGGCTGGAAACCTATGCACCACGTTAATCGACGAATTTCTTGACGATGACCGATGCGTTGTGACCCCCGAAGCCAAAACTGTTGCTCATTGCATAATTGATGTCACGCTCTTTCGGCTTGAGCGGCGTGTAATCCAAATCGCACTCAGGATCCGGATCGGTCAGGTTTGCAGTTGGAGGAACGATACTTTCCTGAATCGCTTTGATGCAAAGGATCAGCTCGATGCCGCCAGTGGCTCCGAGTGAATGGCCAAGCTGACTTTTCGTGCTACTGATCGAAACACTTTTCGCAGACTCGCCGAAGACGCTCTTGATCGCTTGCGTTTCGGCTTTGTCGCCAAGCGGAGTGCTTGTTCCGTGAGCATTGATGTAATCGACCTGATCCGCGTTGATTTCGGCGTCATCCAAAGCGGCTTGCATTGCTTGAGCCGCTCCTTTGCCTTCACCATCCGGAGAAGTAATGTGCCCGGCGTCGCAACTGGTTCCGAAACCAGCGATTTCGCCATAGATCGTGGCACCGCGGGCACGAGCCGCTTCGAGCTCTTCGACGACGACGATACCGGCACCTTCAGAGAACACGAATCCGTCACGCTTACTATCAAAGGGACAACTTGCCGTTTCGGGATTCTCGTTTTTCGAAAGAGCTCGCATGTTCGCAAACGCCGCCAGAGCCATACGCGTCATCGCGGCTTCGCTTCCACCGGTAATCAGCTGATCGCAAACGTTGTCCCGAATCAGATACATCGAGTTTCCGATTGCGTTGGCCGCACTGGCACACGCCGTTGCGACACTGTAGTTCGGACCTCGCAAGCCATACTGAATCGCCAGATTTCCACCGCCGGCGTTAAGCATCAGCTTGGGAATGGTCAGTGGCGAAACACGGCCGGGACCTTTTTCAATCAGCCGGCTCATCTGGTCGTAGATGGTGGTCATTCCACCGATACCCGAACCAAGCACAACACCAAACCGGGAAGAGTCCTTCGGATCGTCGAACGCAACACGCCCATCCGCATCCAGTTTCCAACCGGAAGAATCCATCGCGTCAGCAGCGGAGACCATTGCGAACTGAGAATAGCGATCGATACGTTTTGCATCGGCAGACGTTTCACCGTATTGCCAATCGTAAACATCGCCGCCAATTTTGACTTTGATATCCGACGTATCGAATAATTGGATGTCGTGAATGCCGCTTTTGCATTCGAGAATCTGCTTCCAGCATTCGTCAACATCACAACTCAAAGGTGTGATGATGCCCATACCAGTTACGACAATTCGCCGTTTCATTGATTCATCCCGAAGTTCAGCGGTCTACTCGCGCGTCAACGCGACCAAAGAGTAACATCTCATCCCACAAAAAAGACCGCCTGGCAAACCGGATAGCCGGATTGAGCAGGCGGAACTTGTTTGTCAGTTTTTCTATGCAGCAGAGCCTTTGTCGATATGAGCAATCGCTTCACCAACAGTCTGAATTTTTTCAGCTGCATCGTCAGCAATGCTGATATCGAACTCTTCTTCGAGCTCCATTACCAGTTCGACGGTATCCAAAGAATCCGCGCCAAGATCGTTCACGAAGTTGGATTCCAATTTGATTTTTTCTTTATCGACACCAAGCTGCTCAGCCACAATGTCTTTTACTCGTTCTTCGACCGATGCCATATTTATCGGCCTCCTTCTTATAAACTCAGGATAACGTTGAAGTGCTACTGTGATCGAACGACTTCGAACTCTCACAGTTCCGACAAAAGGGTCCGCCGGACAAGCGACTAAAGATAGATGAAACCCTTAAAATGGGTCAAGGCTCAAACGAAAATCGATCCCTTTTTCACCCATTTATTAAGGAAAATCAGCAAGTCATGCCACCATCAACCGTAAGAACTTGCCCTGTAACGTAGCTGGCTGCCGGAGAAGCCAAAAACAGCACACAGGCCGCCACATCCTCTGGGACACCTATGCGTTTGGCCGGAATCCGCTTTTTGACTTCGCCAAGGATCGTATCGCCGAGCGCGTCAGTCATTTCACTTTCGATAAAACCCGGAGCCACCGCGTTAACGGTAACCTTACGTTTGGCGATCTCTTTGGCAAAGCTGCGTGTCATTCCTATCACACCGGCCTTGGAAGCCGAGTAATTTGTTTGGCCCGGATTTCCAATCAAGCCAGAGACACTGGAGATGTTGATGACGCGACCGTATCGCTTTTTCATCATTGATTTCGATACAGCGCGGGTGAATAGAAACGTTCCGCGCAAGTTAACTGCGATCACGTCGTCCCATTGCTCGTCGGACATCACAGGCAAAAGCGTGTCACGAGTGATACCGGCATTGTTGACTAGGATGTCAATCTTTTCCCATTCTTCAGCGATCTTGTCGACGACCGCGTCGATCGCTTTACTGTCAGACACGTCGCACTGAAACGCTTCGGCTTGCCCGCCCGCGTCAGTAATGACTTTGACCGTGTCAGCCAGTTTGTCAACGTTGCGAGCGACACAGGCAACGCGAGCCCCTGCGGCACCCAGCTCAATCGCGATCGAACGACCCAGCCCTTGGGATGCGCCCGTGACGATGGCAGTTTGATCGGAAAGGTCGACGGAGAATTTATCGAGACTCATAGTTGGTCCTGTTTTTGGTTTTCAGTTTTCGGTGTGTGGTTTTCGGTGTGTGGTGTGTGGTTTGCGGAAGCAAGTACTCAGTACTCAGTACTCGGTACTTTTTCTAATCCAACGTTCCATGCGTCGGCATCTTTCGATTGACTCGTTTCAGCAAACTTCTGAGCACGCGTCCGGTGCCGACTTCATAAAATTCGTCGTAGCCATCGGCAATCATGGTGGTCATGGTGTCGTGCCAGCGAACCGGTGCACAAATTTGCTTCACCAATAGTGGTCCAAAATCGCCGGACTGCGTATGAGCTGTTGCGTCAACGTTGCAGTAAACAGGAACTCTCGGATCAGAAAAAGTTACCGCACCGACCGCTGACTCTAATGCTCCGCTGGCGGGATCCATGACCGGCGTGTGGAAAGCACCCGCAACGGATTGCGGCAGCACTTTCATCGCCCCCGCTTTTTCGGCGACGCCTTCGACGTTGGCACAAGAAGCTTTCTGCCCGGAGACAACGATCGTCGTTGCGCCAAGATAATTCGCTGGCTGCAAGACTTCGCCTTCGACGCGAGCTTCATCGCAAACGGTGGCAACCTGATCGGGATCCAGCCCCAAAACCGTCACCATGCCACTGTCGCATGCATCTGCTGCGGCTTGCATCGCTTCGCCACGCTTCTGTACCAGACGCAATCCGTCTTCAAAGCTGATCGCACCGGCAAACGCCAGCGCCGAATACTCGCCTAAGCTCAGGCCGGCAACGCCCGCACAAGCCTCAACGGCTTCCGGATTGGTCGCTTTCAAGAACTCAACCGCCGCCATGCTCGTTACAAATAGAGCCGGCTGACTGATGACCGTTGAATCAAGCTTCTCCTTAGGACCTTCGAAACAAATATCCTCAATGGAATAGCCTAGAATATCTGACGCTTGAACAAATAGCTGTTTGACTGTGTCATGCTGTTCCCAAACCTGTTTGCCCATGCCAACGGTTTGGGCTCCCTGGCCGGGAAATAGAAAAGCAATTTTACTCATTGGATAGTGTTCACTTCGGACCGTTTAATTTCGGGCGAGATTATGACGCAATTGCCGTCGAGCGACTACCTCCAATTTCGAACCTCACCCATGGAATCAATTTATGCCCGGACTCGAAGAAATAATCAAAAGCTGGTATCGGGGACATAAATTTATTGATCGCGAGCTTCAAAAGTCGATTGCACCGCGAAAAACTGCATCGATGAAGACACTCAAGAAGAGCTACTCCAATCATCGCCGAGTCGACTATCACCGAGCGATTGAAGCTTGGCTGGAAACTCGCGAGCTGAAAACCAAGATCGAATCTGAGCACACCGGTGCTGCTCTGCTGGATATTCTGCAACACAGGATCCCGGCTCATGTGAAACGGCTGATTGCGGCATCGCAGAAGACTTCGGAGTCGGTCGACTACGAAAACACAGAGCACTTTCCGCAGGATTGCTTCTGGACGTTTTTTGATAACGGAAAAGCCGGCGCGATTCGGATGCTTCACAATCACTACCAAAAGGAAGTCGAGATCGCGTTCGAAGACGAAGACGCTTTGGGCGATATCGCAGCAGAAATCGAAAAGCTAAGCGTCGAGCATTCGATCTATCGCAACAAGTTCCTCCAAGTCGACATCGTGGAGCCGATGCAGGACGACTACGGGCATTCATCACAAGCCGACGGTATGCAGATCACGTTTCGCAAGCCACCGACGGTCACCGAAGAGCAAATTATCTTTGACCCGAACGTGAAACAAATAATCGATCGCAACGTCATTTCGTTTTTCCAGAATCGGGATCGGCTGCACGAACTTGGACTACCGCTGCAGCGAGGCGTCCTGTTTTACGGGCCGCCGGGAACAGGAAAGACCTACACCTGCCAGTACATCCACGGAAAACTGAAACCCGTCACAACGATTACCGTCACGGGAAAAGGACTGGGCCAAGTCCGCACGATTTGCAGCCTTGCTCGATTGTTGCATCCATCAGTTTTGGTGCTGGAGGACGTTGACTTGATCTTCACATCGCGCGAAATCAATCTCTACAGCACGGCCCTTGGCGACATGATGGACGAATTGGACGCTTTCAAACGCGAAGAAAGCGTTCTGTTTATTCTGACGACAAATTCGATCGAGCGACTTGAAGCCGCGATCAAGGATCGACCCGGCAGGATCTCGCAGTGTATTTTCTTTGGCCCGCCGACTCGCGATTTACGAATTCGATATTTGCAGCGTTATCTGGAAGCCTACGATTCAAGCAATCTTTCGATGGAATACATCGCCGACATTTCCGACGGAGGCAGCCAAGCGTTTCTGGAAGAGCTCGTTTATCGCACGGTGCAGATCGCGGCAGAAAGCAACGGAGACAAGATCGTGTTGAAGGACGAATACTTCAAGGAAGCGGTTGATGAGATGACCGGGCATCAGGATCAATCCGCCGGTTCGATTCTGGGTTTTCGCTTCGATACTTGATCACCCTCCCTCTGAGGGCACTTCGTAATATTTAGTGGCTGGAGAACTCGTTTAACGGCAAGCCGGAGGCGACTGTGTGCGAAGAATGCAGACGCAGTCGCCTTCGGCTTGCCGTTAAACAATTCCGAAAAAACTGACTTACCCAATAGTAACTACAAGGACCCATTAACATCCACGATGAGCCCCCAGAGGGTTGTTGATGTTTCATCAAAACAAAGGCTCTTGCCCATCCTTCGGCACTGGTGGCGGCAGCTTCATGTGATCGTAAGCCTTCGGTGTGGCAACTCTTCCGCGTGGTGTTCTCAAAATCAATTCGCTACGAAGCAAGAACGGTTCGACCTCATCGGACAAAGTATCAGTCGCCGTATTCATCGTCGCAGCAATGGTCTCAATCCCTGTCGGACCACCAAGACAAATTCGCATCAACGTATCGAGATACTTTCGATCCTGACGATCGAGCCCCAATGCATCGATCTCGGCAACTTCCAACGCCTTCTGCGCGACCGGCATCGTGATCTCACCGTCGGCCCGGCTCTGCGCATAATCTCTTACCCAACGCAAACGATTGTTCGCCACACGAGGAGTGCTCCTCGATCGGGCTGCGATTTCAACCGCAGCATCGTCAACGATTTCGATCTTCAACTTTTTCGCGTTGCGCTGAACGATCTCCGTTAGCTCCTCTAGCGAATAAAAATCCAAGTGCTCACGAAGCTGAAATCGATCCCGCAACGGACCCGTCAACATTCCCGCTCGTGTCGTCGCTCCGATCAAGGTGAATGGCTTCAGCTTGAAGGTGTGCGTCCTCGCGTTGATGCCGTCACCCAAAATCATGTCGATGCGAAAGTCTTCCATCGCTGTGTAGAGGTACTCCTCGACCGCTTTCGGAATCCGATGAATCTCATCGATGAACAGAACTTGGCTGGGCCGCAGGTTCGTCAGACTGGGAACCAAATCCTTCGGCGCCTTCAACGTTGGACCCGAAAGAAAATCGACCGGCACGCCCATCTCAGCGGGAATCACAGTCGCAAACGTGGTCTTACCAAGCCCCGGAGGACCATCGAAAAGAATGTGTCCCAAAACTTCGTTTCGCTTTTTCGCCGCATCGATAGCAATTTCGAGGCGATTAATAACATCACGCTGCCCGACCATTTCCGACAAACGCGTGGGGCGCAAGTGCGGATCGTCATCGTCGGGCGACGGGTTATTCGATAAAATGATGTCTCGGGCCATCCGCGGTTCCATAAACTTATTGTGGCGTCGTAATATAGCAGAGTCCCAACATTGACCGAGACCGGATGGGGCTCGTTCGGAACTTTTGAAGTTAGCTGATGGCGAAAACCAGAAAAATCAACAACGCCCTGACTCGGATTCTCGATCAGTCCAGTTCGATCGTGTACATGATCTCCGACGAGCTAAAACTTTGCTACGCCAACGAGGCTTGTGCTGCTTGGACCGGAGTCGATCTCGAAACGCTCGTCGGCACGAATCTGATTTACACGACCGAACCGCTCGACGACGCGACTGAGAACGCGGCCAAGGGATTGGCGATTACGCCCAACCTGATCGCGACACCGCAAGCCATCGATTCGTTTCCAGTGGAGATTTTCTCGTACGCTAAACCGCAAACGAAGACTCGATCTGCCTCCGCGAGTGCCATCTACGATCACCGCGGCGTCCTGTCTGGTTACCTCGTCGTCGGCAGCTCTAAAGATGGTTCGCTTCAGGAAGTCAACGTTCGTGAATCGATTGACCTTCCTGCGAAACTGCACAACGCATTGGCACTGGTTCGACAACAGCATCAGAAACGATTCGACTTGAAGCAACTTGTTGGTAGCTCTGCAGAATCCGATCGCGTCCGGCGACAGATGCAATCGGCGACCGATAGCGAAGGCGACGTGCTGATCATTGGTCCGGAAGGTTCAGGACGCGAGCATCTTGCGCGTACTGTCTTTACAAGCCAGTTCTCCTCAAGCCAGTTCTCCTCAAACCAGTTCTCCTCAAACCAGTTTTCTGATTCGCCAGCAACGCCGGAATCGGAAATCGAAACGCAGCTCGTTCCCCTGCACTGCTCGATCACGGATCCCGCTCAAATTCAGTCAACGATGAAAGTACTATTAAAGGATCGCGATCGAAAGGCAACGCTGCTGCTGATCGACGTCGACAAAATGGACGCTGGCTCCCAACAGGAAATTCTGGGCTACCTCCAACTACCCGGACTATCGGCTCGCATGATTGCAACCTCTTCGACAAAGCTGATCGATGTAGAATCAGATTTCGATCAGGCTCTCGCAAGTCGACTTAGTACGCTGACGATTGAACTGCCACCATTGGCACAGCGTCGCGAAGACTTACCGTTGCTCGCTCAAGCGATTCTCGAATCCAAAAACGATCGACAAGCCAAACAGTTCTCTGGTTTCTCACGCCAGGCGATCGAGATGATTTGCGAATACGATTGGCCGGGCAATTTTGGCCAGCTGGCTTCAACGATCGAAGAAGCCGCCGCCAGCGCGACTGGAAGCATCATCGAAGTCGCTGACTTTTCCGAAACGTTTCAGCACTCGATTAAAGCTCAGCGTTTCGCGGCGAAAGATGAAACGAGAATTCAGATGGATGATTATCTTCTGGAAATCGAATCGCAACTGATCGATCGGGCAGTAACTCAAGCCAAAGGCAACAAAACAAAAGCCGCCGAACTGCTTGGCATCAGTCGAGCCAAATTGCTGCGTCGTTTGGCAGTGTTCAAGAAAGCAAACGATGACAGCCAAACAGAATTGGTTGACGAGTCCGTCTTTGAAGAGGAAGTCACGGATGAATAGCTCCAAAATTTCTCCGCCGATCGTCGCAGCCGTTCGCTCGCCTCGCTGGCGTTCTCAAGTTGAAAGATTCGTCGAACGGCTTGAAGCGTCACCGCCCGTTCATTGGAAACTCGGATTTGACTCCGTCGTCTCATTTGCCATCGCGCATCCATCGTCGGTTCTGATCGCCGAGCTTCCAGATTCATTCGCCGAAGCACCGATCGAGTCGCTGAAACTGGTCAGTTCTCTTTGCAACAATCCTCAGCAGTGTCCACTCTTTCTGCTGGGCGACGAATCCACCGAGCCGTGGCGAGACATCCTGACCGAAGCTGGAGCCACCGCGACCTGTTGCTCGATTCTGGACTTCGAAAGAGTCTGCCTGCAGATCGATCGGCATCTGGAAAACCATGCGATCAGCGATTTGTCGGTTGAAGACGCTGTCGCAGCTCGGTTACCGTGGTAGAAAGTTGGCCTTCGGCTGGACGGATGAACGGCGTCCGTTGAGGCGGCCAACGCCGACATCACAACCCGAAGCGTTAGCGAGGCACAGCCAGCACCTCGCTAACGCGCTTTGAAGTTGCACACATTTCTATTCCGAAGGAATTTCAGCCATTAGCCGGAGGTCGAGCGCAGCGACCACCTCCGGAACCCCAAGGATGCACGATTCGATCCTGAAGGGATCGCAGCAAACGCCCGCTGTGATCCCTTCGGGATCATGATTGCTTTCGACCGAATCCGGTGATGGCGCTGCGCTTATCACCGGCTAATAGCTTGAATCCCTTCGGGATGGGCCGATATAGTGCAACTTCAAAACTAACGTGTCGGGTTGTGATCAATTCATTAACCCAGCCCTCGCCTTGGAGCTCCACATGAGCCAAAATGGCGGCCCGAGAATTCTTCTACCACACCTTAACGAATCAAAACGGCTTCATGTCTGAAAATAACGAACTGATCGAACAAGTACGCGCCGCACTGGGAAAAATCCCTGACCCTGAAACCGGTCGAGGGCTGAAGAAACAAATCCTCTCGGTTGAAAATTCCGGTGACGCCGTCAACGTCTCCGTCGGATTGACCTCGTTTGCCGCGGCGATCAAAGACGAATTTAAAGCTGAAGTCGAATCGACGCTCTCAGAGCAGTTCGGTGACTCGAAGTTCAACGTCCAAATCGAGAACTTCGATCGTCCACCTCAACCGATCGGAACCGTTGGACTCAAATGCAAAGCAGTCATCGCGATCGCTGCCGGAAAAGGTGGCGTCGGGAAAAGTACCGCCGCCACGAGCCTCGCGATTGCCCTCAAGCGAGTTGGTTCGTCAGTCGGACTGCTGGATGCAGATGTCTACGGCCCATCGATCCCTCAGCTAACTGGAATCCGCGGACGCTGTGCTGCCGGTCAAGGCGAAAAAATCGCACCGATGGACTTCGATGGGATTCCGCTGATGAGCATCGGCTACATGATCCCGCCGGGTGAAGCGGTCATCTGGCGTGGCCCGATGTTGCACTCGGCGATCACGACGTTTGTCCGCAACACAGACTGGGGCGATTTGGACTACCTGATTATCGACATGCCGCCTGGCACCGGCGACATCGCCTTAAGTCTTTCACAGCTATTGCCGCTAACTGGCTCTGTCATCGTATGTACGCCACAGGAAGTCGCCTTGATCGATGCGGTGAAAGCCGTCGGCATGTTCCGCAAAGTTAAGATTCCTGTGATCGGACTGATTGAAAACATGAGCAGCTTCATCTGTCCAGACAACGGCAAGAGCTACGACATCTTCGGTAAGGGCGGCGCAAAAGAATACGCCCAACAGGATAACATTCCCTATCTCGGAGAGATCCCGATTAACATCAACCTGCGGCAGCGCGGGGATGCGGGAAAAATGTTTGACAACTTCGATGACGAAACGATTGGTCCGTATCTCGAATCGATCGCCAAACAACTCGTGACGACCTTGGCAAAAAATGCAGCGACCAATCCGCCGACGCCAACGCTGCCTGTGATTGGTTAGTGGTTCAATAAGTGTTTGAATCAAGCTGCCGAATTCAAAAATTGAAACGCGAACCACGCTGGAACCATCAAGTAACTGAGCAACATCAAAATGATGCCAACTCGTCCCGCAACGTTTTTGAATCGCATCCACATCCAGACCGAAAGTGCAACGCCTAGAATCGCTTCGCAACTGGCGGCCTGAACACCGAAGTGGTTTGGATCCCAATAAGAAACGGTTGATCGAAAACGCCAACTCGACAGCGGAAAGAAATGTCGATGAGCGTCTTCGACGTGCAGTGGAAAATCGCAAGCCATGTGAGCCAAACAGGATCCAGCGAAAACGATCAGCAACATCGAGGCTGTTTTGAAGTTAGCCGTGGCGGCCATGGCGAATCCGATCGCCAACAGGCAGATCCAAAGCGGGATCGAGTTTCCCCACGCAACCGCATCCTGCCAAAAAGGGCTGTAGTAGACGTCCGACCAAATGATCGATTCGGATGTACCGCGGAACTTCTCAACGGCGTACAACACGTAGATTGCCGCATCGGGAATAATGCCACCAGCAATCGCCATCCAGTTCTTTGCCGACTCTCGAGGCCGACCAAACATCGCCAAGCCAACCAGCACATGGGTCTGCGTCATCATGGCCAGCAATCTCACTTATTCGGTTTGGTTGGCGGACAAGGTTAGCGCATAAAAATAGGGCTGTAGAAGACAGCCCTTTCTCGTTGTGTCACTCAAAGTTGAATCAAGCGTCGCGCTTACTTCTTGCGCTTGGCTTTTTTCTTCTTCTTGGCCGTTTTCTTCTTCTTAGCTACCTTCTTCTTTTTCTTTGTAGCTTTCTTCTTCTTGGCCTTTTTCTTCTTCTTGGCTACCTTCTTCTTTTTCTTTGTAGCCTTCTTCTTTTTCTTAGTAGCCTTCTTCTTAGCTACCTTCTTCTTTTTCTTTCCTTTTTTAGGTGAAGCTTTTTTCTTCTTGCTTACCTTCTTCTTTTTTTTCTTGGCCACAGGACGTCCTCCTTAAAATGGACCTGAATCACGCTGCGAACTTCGCACCGATCATCTTCGAATAAACTAAAACCAAATGGTTCAAGTAAAACCTTCTGCTTCCGCAAACGATCGCTCAAATCAATTTGAACGATTCGTTTGTTTTCACATCGGGTTGACAACGCTTAAAGTTTTAGAAAACAGCCAAGGTTTTTCAATGTTGGTTTGGACAAAACAATAAATTTTTTTGACCAGTTCGCATCTCGTTTTGATCACACAAAACGCTCAACAACGAAACGTTGATCGCAAACAAACTCCTCGCGTTCAAAACGATACACTTTTCAACTGCAACCAGTTGCAAACATAAAAGCAATGTTCAAAACTGACAGTTTTTTGACGTACAACGAACGAAACCTTGGTCGTTAAGTGCTTCTCTGTAATTTTTTCATACTTACTGTCACAAATTTCGCTTCTCACTGCGCAATAGCGATTTGGCCGTGCGTGAAAAACATTCGAATATCGTGTTTGTTTTTGCAATCAGGAAACACATTGGCTTCAAGCGACCTATTTAGGGACTCTTTGAAGCGCGAATTTTGTTGTCGTGGTATCATTCATGAAATGTTTACACGAAAAAACAAACTGAATCCTTTCGTTGGCAAAAAAACGTACCTTCAAAAAAATTGACCGTTCAAAACCAAGTTGGTTTTCGTTTTCGCATGGCAAGTTTGTTTCAAAACGAGAACGTGTTTTTCTTTTGAAACAGAGTGGCAAAAAAAAATGCATTTTTTTGCACAAAACACTCTCAGTTCACCCAAATTTGAACAATCGAACACACTTCGAACTTTTTACAACGCTTCAAACATGACTAACAACTGGCACCGCAACATTCGTTTCTTACTTTCAATCTCGCTGCTGATTTTCTGTTTCGATTCGTTCGGCACAGCATCGTTCGCGCAAACCAACAACCAAACCTTGAAAAAGAAACCGGGCGCAATTCGCGTTGCAACTTTTAACGTTGCACTAAACCGCAGCAGCGAAGGGGAACTGCTGAAGGAACTTGAGAAAGGCGATTCAGAAAAGATTGCCAAGCTTGCTGCGATTATACAAATGGTGCGGCCAGACGTACTGCTATTGAATGAAGTTGATTTCGACGAAGGCAAAACAGTTGCCGCATTTGAAAAACACTTTCTCTCGAAATCACAACACGGCCAAAAAGCGATCTCGTATCCGTTTCGCTACGTCGGAACCGTAAACACGGGCGTGGATTCCAAACAGGACCTCAACGGAGACCGCAGAGTGGGTTCAGCCGACGACGCGTTTGGGTTTGGATGGTTCCCGGGCCAGTACGGGATGGCCGTCCTTTCAATGCATCCGATCGACACCGACAACGTGCGGACGTTTCAAAATTTTCTGTGGAAAGACATGCCGGGGGCGATGCTGCCGGTCGACCCAAAGACAGGCGAGAACTGGTACTCAAAAGAAGCGATGGACATCTTCCGGCTTTCATCTAAAAGCCACTGGGATCTGCCGATCACTGTTGATTCGAAAACCTTTCACTTGCTCGCTTGCCACCCAACTCCGCCTGTCTTCGACAAGGAAGAAGATCGCAACGGAAAGCGAAACCATGACGAGATCCGACTTTGGGCGCAATACATCAACAACGACTGCGATTGGCTTTATGATGACAACGGCAATCGGGGCGGGCTCGCGAACGGCGCGGCGTTTGTGATCGCAGGCGACTTGAACGCAGACCCCAACGACGGTGACAGTACCGACAACGCGATTGATCAACTTTTGAAACACGATCTTGTTTTGGCAGATTCAATCCCGGCGAGCAACGGCGGCAAACACTATTCGGAGAAGGACGGCCAAGCCAACCTCGAACATAAAGGAGATGCTTCCCACGACACTGCCAACTTCAATGACAAAACCGTTGGCAACGTTCGCATCGACTACGTGCTTCCATCCAAAGGAACGACGGTATCCAACCAAGGAGTTTTCTGGCCGGCACCTGGCGAGCCCGGTAATGACTTGGCTACCGCTTCGGACCATCGCATGGTTTGGATCGACATCGAGTTACCGAAGAAGGAATAGTCGCTCGACCTCTCCTTGGGTTTGATTTTTTCAAATCGAGTGAGCGCAAATACAAGCCCGAAGCGCAAGTTTTGATGTTGCGCATTTAAGTTGGGATTTCTTGTTTTACATGACAAAAGGCGTGAAAATTGAAAAACACGAAGCGTTGCAATACAAGACCGACGCGCAAGCGAGGGATCGGGAAATCCTCGGAAATATTCCCTCGCTTGCGCGTCGGGCTTGTATTTGCGCAACCGCTCTCGCAAAAAACAGCTTCCCCGAAACCATGCTTGGCATCGCAAGCGTTAACGAATCTCTTCTTCCAGCTTGCGTTGTTTTTCGCATTTCCGATCAACCACACAGCGACTGGGTTTCGACGGTCCAGACCAGTTGCCCGCAGCGTCCTTTCCAATGGCTGTAATTTCGTAGCGTCCTTCAGGGAGCGGATGTCGTGCATGCCACAAGCCACGCTGCCGATTGATCAAAACAGCCACTGAGGTTTTCTCTGGAGTCCATTGTTCGCCATCGAACCAGTTTTTGGTTTCCAAATTGAAAATAAATAGCCGTACGTCTTCTGGTCCCTGATCATCAAGTATCTTGCCGCCAAAATGAAAGAAGTCAGGATAGATGAATTGATTTCGAGGCCGAGCTATCTCTATCATTGGCGGTTGGTCGTCGAAAATAACATCTAATTTGCTGATCGAAGCTTTCTCAGTACTCATCTGGTCGCAATGCAGTTCAATGGTCAGCACTTCTCCTGTTTCCAAACCAGTCACCTTCGGCTCTGCACGCCACTCGTACAGCAAACCAGCGCCGATAGGAGACTCTGTTGACAACGTCACCAATTCCTTTTCCCAGTCGCTGCCAGTCCAGTACTCTCCGGTACGTTTTCGGCGAACCGAAACGCTAACCGGCCCCGTCCGTGTTGCGGATTCAGCAAAGCCCTGCAGCTCAACGTTGGGGCCGATAAATCTACGGTTCACGGTCGGAAAGCTAATCGTCGCCGTCATCCCCAAATCTTGAGAGACGCTCTGACGCAATGAATGTAGTTCGGCTTCGAGTGAACTTTTTGTGGCAGCGTCGAGCGCCGTGTAGCCATTCTCCAACTGGTACGGATCCGATTCCAGATCGTAGAACTCCTGCTCACCAGTCGCCCACTGCGTGAACATGCTGTTCGGCTTGATGATCGAAGAGTAAACCACTTTCTGCTTCGACACACTGTTCAATCGCGACTCCCAGTTTTCAACCAACACCGATTGCCGAACCGCATCCGGTTCTTCGATCGAATCGTCAAGCAGAACTTTCTTGAAAGAACGTCCATCGACGAAGTCCGGTAGCGTGGCTCCGCCCACATCGGCGACCGTTGCCGATATATCAATGTGCGCCAGAAGCTGTCCCGCGTCTCGAGACTTTACTTTTTCAGGCCAATGCACCCACAGCGGAACTCGAGTCGCTTCGACTAACGGAAATGACTTGCCGTGCATCCGATGATGGCCCAAAAGATAACCATGATCCGAAGTGAAAATTACGACAGTGTTTTCGGCTTGCCCAATGTCAGTGATCTTTTTGCGAATTCGGCTCACCATTTCATCAACGCCCAACATCGCAATCAGCCGACGTCGTTGGGCAACCTTTAACGTCGTGAGTTCTTTCTGCGAAAGCGGCAGCGTGTCACGGTAAGCAACGGGTTTGTCAGAAACATCCGCTTCGTTAAAGTTCGCCGCCGTCGGCAAGTCAGCATCGGGGAATTTGTCTTTCCACTGATCGGGAACTGGATCTTCTTTCACCGGTCCGACGTGTGGTGCGACCGGCGCGACGTAGAGAAAGAACGGCTTTCGCTTGTCGGCATCATTCGAGTATTCATCAAGCAACTCAATCGCATCGTTGGTCTCCAGTTCGGTGCGATAGCCGACGCGAGTATCGATTACTTTCTTTCCATCGGGGTAGAAATTGAATCGAACGGCTCCGAGGTAGCTGTTGCCGCCCCAAACCAAAAACCTGTCCCAACCAGGAACTGGCTTGTGCTCAGTTTTCCCTTGAAAGTATTTGCCGACCATCATCGTGTGGTAGCCAGCGTCTTGCAGCCAAACAGGAAGTTGATCCTTGGCCAAACCGCTGTCCTGAAAGAACTGAGTGCCGCCGGTAAATCCGCTGCCGACGTCGAGGTTGGCTCGGTTGGTGCGGTAGCCCGTGTTGTGAGCATATTGACTGCGAAAAAGACAAGTCCGCGAAGGGCCACAGAGCGGCGTCGTGACGTGGCAGTTGGTGAATCGAACGCTACTGCTGGCAAGATCTTTCAGGTTTGGATAGTGTTCCAACCTCGCATCGCTGACCAGATCAACATCACAATCGTCAATATTGATCAAAACAATGTTCGGTTTTCGATCTTGTGACGCGGCCGACGTATCCTGCAACGCTGCCAACGCAGTTGTTCCAATCGCAGAAAGCAGCAGCATCGCAAGTAGCGAACAGATTGTTCCGTGTAGATTCCGCACTCTCAAACCTCAAACTTTTTGCGATTCATGCAACGAACTGACTTTCATTCTATCGGCTGACCATTTCGATGGCGAACTAAACGGATTTTTCCTGTCCGCGGGAATGTTCCATCTCGGGAAACTTTCACTGATGCAATCGTAGTTGCCTTTTCATCCCGAACGTACGATGAATCGGTCGAATTAACTGTTAATGATCCGATTCCTCACAGACAAATTGCAGCAACGTTGGCGGCTGGTGACGATGTGCCTCCTTATCGTTGTCGGTTGCGCTTCGGCGGAAGCTCAAGAAATAAACGAAGCGACCACAAGCTTCGAATTGTCCGGTCGGGTTGTCTCAAAAACAAAATACGGATTCGAAGTCAAAACCAAACAGGGCGATGTTGTCGAAGTCGTTGCCAACGATTCGACCGACTTTGCATTGCGAATGGCCAGTCCATGGTTCGATGCGGAAGCTCGCAAAGTAGTTGTCGATGGCAAACGGATCGCTAACGGTACGCGTGAACGGATCAAGTACTCGCTGCCTGAAGGCAAACTATATCTGCTGGCTCAATTTCGATCCGCTGAGCACCGCGACCGAATCATGAACGAATCCGTGTGGCGAATCAACAATTATCTAATCAGCGACGAACCGATTGAGCCCGCCCTGCCCTCCGGCGATGACGTCTTACTAGCGGGCGAAATTGATTTAGCCACGCCTGCGGTCATCATTGGCGAAAAGTCACACGCAGTTGTTCTTGGCTTTCGCGGCGCAACGCTACGCGGGCGATCGATCGCAGACATCGTGCCGCAAGAAAGCGTCGTGCTTGTGTCGGGTAGCCAAACAGATGGATCAAACGTTGCCGACACAGTTCTGTTCATGTCTCGTTAAGGCGGCTGATTTGAAGAAAAGCAAAAGTCGACTGTTGGGTAAAACTCCGGCCCTCAAACCCAAGCCAGACCATTCGCAACGTCAGGAAGCTTTCGTTGACTATCTCCGCAGCGAATGCCATCTGGCCGACAACACGGTGGCTGCTTACCAGCGAGATATCACTCGATTCAATGAGTGGCTGGGCTCTCGTGATTTGGTGAAGCTGACGATTTCTGAGCTCTCTGACTTCGTTGCGTTTCTGAATTCGCGTGATCTTGCTCCGGCATCGATCGCACGAACCGTTGTCGGACTGAAGATGTACTTTCGCTATCTGCAACTCGAAGGCATCCTGATCGACAACAAGGTCGAACTGCTCGGCAGTCAGAAACTTTGGCAACGCGTGCCGGAAGTCATGTCACCCAAAGCCGTTGAGCGTTTCCTCAACGCGCCGAAGAAATACGAAATCTATCATTTCCGTGATCGGGCATTGCTTGAGTTGCTCTACGCAACCGGTTGTCGTGCTTCGGAGCTTTCGGATCTGCGAATTCGCGACATGCATTTGGACGAACGTTTCTGCAAGGTGCAAGGAAAAGGCAGCAAGCAGCGGATGGTTCCTTTGGGCGATGCGGCGATCGATGCGGTTGAACAGTATTTGAAGCGACTACGTCCGCAGTTGGCCGCCAACCGACCCGACGAAACGGATTGGCTTCTATTGACGCGTTCCGGAAGACGATTGCGACGCGAGGCGATCTGGGAGCTGGTGAAGAAGTATGCTCTCGAGGCCGACATCGATGTCTCCATCAGTCCTCACACGCTTCGCCACAGCTTTGCGACTCATCTGCTCGCCGGCGGCGCGGACTTACGCCAAGTCCAGGAGATGCTGGGGCATGCGAGCATTTCAACGACGCAGATTTACACTCACGTCGATCAGTCGCGTTTGAAGAAAGTGCATCAGCAGTATCATCCGCGGGCGTAATGATTGAAGTTGCATAAATACAAGCCCGACGCGCAAGTTTTGAAGTTGCAGTGTTTACCTTTAGGGGCAAAGCCCCGTTCATTTGTCTAGCCCAGCCCAACGGGCTGGGACTTACATTCACCCGATTATTTAGGACCAAAGGTCCGGCCGATTTGCTTCGGTTAGGCAGCACTCGCGCAGCAACTGGTCGGACTTTCAGCCCTTGTGTTAATCTTGATCGGAAACCCAGCCCGATGGGCTGGGCTAGGTAAATGCTGGGCCGTTGGCCCGATTCGAATACAGAAGTGCAACTTCAAAGAGCGTAAGCGTAGGCTACAAAATGCCTACTGCGAGTTATCTTTGAGCTTGATATTCTCGATCAGCTTCTTGACATTGCCATCGGCCAACTGCTTTCCCGAAACCGCTTCGATGGCACTCACGGTGTAGCGGTACTTGAGAGTCGTATCGATGTCGAATTCAACTTCGGTGTCGACACCCTCTTCCGGATCATCGCCCAGTGAAACTTTTGCGTCGACGTATTCATTTAGCTGTCGGTAAAGATCCTCGGTCGTGTCACCGACAAACGTTTTGACCTCGACTTCATCGTCGACTTCGATCGTGCTGATCGCTCCCGTTTCGCCAGCTCGCAACATCACACGAATCAGCTCAGGTGGTTCGTCGTCCATTTCCTCGTCGGGCGCGACCGCCGCCAATGGCATGCGGACGTTGTAGTCACCTTCTTGGACGACGACTTTGAACGTCAAAATGAAAAACACCAACAGCTGGAACACGATGTCGATCATCGATGTCATGTTCAGCTTGATATCTTCATTTTCTGTCGGTTCGTATTTCATTTAGTACTCTTCATCCTTCACCCGGAACTTGAAGTTCTCCATTTCCTCGGATTGGCATTTCCCGATCAGCTCCTGCACGATTCCTGTCGGCGTATCCTCATGAGCACGGATGATGACGGCGATATCCTTTGCGGGAACGCTTTTTGTGCGACTGCGACGAGCGTTGTTGATCTCTTGAATCAGGATTGGCGACATCAGTGAAATTTGCTCGACGCGTTGGCCAGCAAAAACGACCGATCCATCGGGATCGAGATTCAAAATCACTTGATAATCGGGACGCTCCGTCGGCGGAGTCGCCAAAACGCTTTTCGGCAAAACGATTTCCTCGGCGCGATCGACTTCCGAAAAGTTGATCAGCAACATAAAGAAGGCGATCAACTGAAACGTCATATCGATCATCGGCGTCAAATCGCCTTCGAGGATCTCGGTATGTTTTTTGTTCTTGAATTTCATGCTGCGAAATCGCGAAGGTTACTTCTTCTTGTTACCAACTTTTTCGAAGCGTCCCATCAGGTTTTCACTGGTGGCACCGACTTCAAGAATTCGACGCTGAACAAGGTTGCGTAAAATGTTGTAGCCAGCAATCGCGGGAATCGCGATCGCCAAACCAATCAACGTCGTCAGAAGTGCCGTTGAGATACCTTCGGCGAGCTTGTTTGCATCCGGTGTGCCGCCACCATTTGCGATTTCGTAAAACGATTCGATCATTCCGTGAACGGTTCCAAAAAGTCCAATCATCGGACTGATCGTTCCAATGAGCGCCAGATAGCTCAAGCGGTGATCCATTTTCATACTCTCGTCAGCACCAGCTTCCTGCATCGCCGCAACGGCCTGAGGATAGCCGCTCGAAAGCCGAGCCAATCCAGCGGACAAAACCGTACCCAGGAAAGATTCGTCCGTCTTCGCGAGGTCGTAAGCTTCTTGATACTGTTTGTTGTCGAGCTGCGATTCGAAGGTCGCGACCAATTCGCCAGGGCAAACGCTTTCACGACGGGCAGCAAGAATGTTCAGTATGAACAGAGCCACAAGAATGAACGAAAGTGCTAGGAAGACGATGATGTACTCGAATCCCAAACTCTTCAGCAACCAGGTCAGTAGTGAATCCTGATCGGCGGGGGCTGCACCGCCTTCAGCAGCTGCTTGTGCGAACGCGGTCGCCTCGTTGATTCCGATTGTCGAAAACGCGAGTGCGAGAAACGCGAACAGGAACGTGAGTATAAAGACTCGACGTTGCGTAAATTTGAACTGAAACCGCGGCATTCGTGTTCTCTCCATCGAGGCATCACGTTTGATTGGGAAGGATTTCACCCAAGCCAAAATGGCTCGAGTGGTCTGTCTAATTGTAGTTGTCACGATCTGGTTCGTGAACCTGCGCTCGCAATATATCAGTTGAGTATCAGTTGAGTTGGCCAGACCACCACGTATTACGGTATCGCGACTTGAGAATTTGTCTCGCTTCGGATGCTCGATCCGTCTGGTTTTGTGTCGTCCAAATGCTTGTCAAATGATAAACGGCCTCTGCGTGCGCGTTAGATTCGCTATCAAACAGGAGATGCGTAAACAGAAACTTCTCCTGAGCCTCCGCCAAATCATTTGATTTCAGGTGACAACTACCTAGAGCATTGTAAGCACAAGCGAAGAGTTCCTTGTCGTCCGGATTCTCCTGCTTGATGATCGTTTCAAGCGTCGCGATCGATGCGGCGGCGTCACCACCACCCAGAGCTGCGGCCTTCGCTTTCTGACATTGCCCAAGTCGCTTGTAACGTTGCGTCAGGTCATCGTTGCCCCGGAGTGAAATCAATTTGTCGAACTCAGCTGCAGCCTGCGGGTACTTTTTTTCACGCATCAGTGCCTCGCCAGACAGATACAGGCCTTTGGCGACGTATTCTGGCCAATTGGATTTCTTCAGCAGATCGAATTTCTGTTTGGCAAAATCCAGTTTGCCGTCTGCCATCGCGAGCCGCCCCATCATCTCCGTTGCCGGGACGATGTGATGACTCTTTGCATTTGCTTTGATGAACTTGTTCATTGCACCCCCTGCATCGACCGCGCTGACGCTTCCACCTGAAAAAGCCATCTTCGACATCGCCATAGCGCGATAGAAACCGACTTCTGCATCGGTGATCGGATTGCTACCAAGCTTGACCCTGTCCAGCAACTCAAGCGCTTCGTCATAACGCGCACCGTCGATTCGATCACGAGCCTTTTCAACTTCAACAGGCTCGTTTCCGGCGGCCAGTTTTTCAATTTCCCAAACCGGAATTTTTTCTACACCAGAGCGTCCATTAAAAGTCACCGACAGCGCAGAAATTTCCTGAATCTTGCCGGTCTGTTTTGAGGATTTGCCCGATTTCTTAATTCGATAGAGCACGTCGTTCTGGGCGCTCGCGGACGAAGCCATTAAACAAACAAGTAATCCACAAAGGAAAAATGGAATTGAGTTTTTCATGTTCATGTTATTTCTTTGCCGCTTTCTCAAGATCTATCAGCAATTGATCGAATTTGTTTTCCCATGGCCCAACGCGAAGAAAGTCGAATCGCTTGATTGCCTTCTTAAGTTCGCCGAGAGCACTGTCGATCGCTTTGCTACTGTTTGCAATTTTGCCGTATTCGAATCGAGTTTGCACTGAGTAATACAAGCACTCGCGAAACTGCTCACGAAGTTTTTCTTTGCCACGCGTGAGACTGGCGAGCGTCTTCCAACCCCAAATTCGCTTTCGCATTTTTTTGGTTTTCGGATCGCGATAATCGCCTCGACCGTTCATTGCACTGGTGAGTGCTTTCTTGTCCTTCTTTTCGATGCCCCACATCAACAGAGTTTTCGCTGCATCGATTTGGATGTTGAGCCCGTTTGCCGTTTCCAGAATCTTCTCCAAGCTATCAGCCGCAGCCGAGAAGTTTCCGCTACCTCGCTGAGCCAACGCGAGCTGATGCTGGTAGTTAAGCGCAAGGCCTTTGTCGTCACCGAATCCAGCTTTCTTGGATGCTTCGAGCAAACTGATCGCCTGAGCCGAAAGCTCTTTCGATTTATCGACGCCGCCTTCGAGTTTTAAAGATTCAGCAATCCCAAGCAACGTCGAGCCAGCCCACAGTAACGTCTTGCCGTCTTTTGCGACCGATCCGATGCCGCCGAAAAACGAACTGAGCGAATCAGCAAACTTTTCTTTCTCCGCCAATGATGGGAGAGAGTCGAATTGGTCCGTTAGGTCGCGAGCCACTTTTCTGTAGATGCTGCTGACGGTTTTAACCGCAACCGGATTGCCAGCTGCCTCGGCACTCATTTTTTCGATGACAACTTTTGATTTGTCGATCCAGTTCTGAACGTCCGGCTTGCTGCGTAACGCTTCGAGATAAACATTCAGCGACGCGTTGTAAACCGATTGGCGAAATTTCGCACTCTTGCTGATCGCCGGATTTGTATCAAGCACACTCAATAGTCCATCAATGTGAGTGACTGCCTGATCGAGATCGCCGAACTCACGACAGGCATCGACGTGATACAGAGCCGCCACGGCGGTTGAGAAATCCATCGTCGCGAGGTCGGTGCCTTCGATGGCAATCGCCAGAAACTCCTTGGCTCGCTGAGTCTGCTCCTGTTTTTCCTGATCCGTTGCGGCATTTTTTCGTCCGCTCCAAATCTGCTGACCAATCCGCGATGCCAACGGACCTCTCGTTGGCGATGTCGCAGGAATGCGTTCAAAGAATCGGTTTGCTGCCTCGAAGTCATTGTCGATCACAGCAACACGCGTCGCCGAAACGGCTGCCGTTGAAGATTCGGTTGAATCCGGCCAAACATCCATCATCGCCATCGCCGAATCAATGACTTTTTGTTTCGCAGTCGCCCGAACTTCGCCAGTCGTCGTATCGAACATACGTTCGTAGCCACGAACCATCAAACCAGCCGCCTGTTGACTCCACTCGATCGTCGGATACTTCTCCAACAGGAATCTTCCCACGACCGCAGTTTCGGGATAACGCTGCTTCGCAAAGTAACAATAGGCTTGCAAGTAGCGAACGTTATTCATCTCTGTTCGCTGCGTTTCGGAGTCGGAAAACTGAACGGCCTGAGACAACATGCCCAAAGCCTGATCGGCCCGCTGGTTGATTCCGTTTTGAAGCTTGTCGACAATTAGCTGTTGGTCAGACTTGGCTGCGACATCTGTTAGCTTTGCCATTTTCCGTTTGGCAACCGCTAACTCCCTCAACTGGTCCGACAGCGGAGCAATCAAGGTTTTACTTTTCTGTCTCGCATCGTCAAAAGACGTCGCCGGTTTGGTGGTGACCACTTCAACGGCTTCATTGCCGGCTGCTTTGATCGAGACGCCCCAACCGTTGAGCATTTCAGCTGCCAACTTGCTGTGCGGATTTTTCTTCTGAGCAACTTCTCGAGCCATCCGGGATGCTTCGCGCTTCAAGTTAGCTGCCGCAGATGAATCTTCGGCCTTTACGGCAACGGACCGCTCGTACTTCGCTCGCGCCAACTCCAGCTGAATTCGGAGCCACCCAGGATCAGCTTTCTCGCGACGGTTTAGTAAACTCACAGCTTGGTCGGCGGCCGCGATAACATCCTTCGCGGGATACGGCTCAAGATTTGACCACGTTTCAACGCCCACGTTTAATCCTTCGCGGACCAACATCTTGGGAGGGTTCGGATAGTCGAAAACTTCTTTCAACAACGATGATGCTTTCGCATAGTCAGCCGCTTGCTGAAAACAGCGAGCCGAGAAAGCCTTTGCCATCCGACCTTGCACGAAACGCTGGTCGTAAAGTTTGGCGACGGCTTCGAACTCTGTTCCGGCTTCGATCAGTTTTGTTTTTCGGTTGTCTGCGTCATCACCAAACGCCAACGCAAACTTCTCCATCGCGACGGGAATCTTAAGTCGCGTATCGACATAGCTGGCTTGCAGTTCTCTTAGCTTGTCGTCGGACTTGGGATCTTCGGGATCGATCTGAAAGTTTTCGATTTGATCCCGCTGAGATTTTTGGACTTCGCGAAATTTTGGAACCGCATCACCAAGCAGTTTTTGCGAGAGCCCAAAAAGTTCCTTCTTCCGATCAGCGGATACTTTTCCTGAGGTCGCCTGATTCAAATAGTTTCGCCCACGAAAATACCTAACGTTCGACTGAAACTTGAGCACTTCAGTTGCCTCAAGCGGATCCGAAATCGTTTTGGCGTACTCAGTCAGCAATTCGTCGGCTTGATTGAGACGCGTTTCCTGTTTTTCCGGATTGCGGATCGAGCCAACGCTATCGATCAGGATCTGAGCTTTCTCGAAAGCAATCCGCTTTTTGAAAGCATCCGGCACCGAAGACGATGATGCCACGCCGTCAAGATAATGAATGGCGATATCAAAATAGCCACGGTCTCGGAGTGCCTGAAGGAATTGTTCTGCCGGTTCGTCAGCAAACGCATTGGGGCTCGGCACAGCGAAAGAAGCGATCGCGAAAACGAGGACCGCCAGCGTGCGAATCATCTGCTTGCGGATATTTCTACAGCTTTCCATCATGCCTCGACCGTTCCTCACGACTTTTGTTCCCAATTTCATTCTAGATTGTAGTGCCCGGAAGTTAAGGTATCGTCGACCAAATTTTAAACGCCCGGGGTTAAAAACGGACAGCGTACGGTAAAATCGCCACCGAGCCGATCATCCAAGCAAAAGAAATGTCAGAATCAAAACAGAAATCAACTCGCAACAACTTGCTGGCCGAGTCCGTTGGTGAAAAACCAGCCACTTCGGTCAAAGGGTACACGCGTGCCGTGAGGCGCAAGCTGTACTTTTTGTTTGCGTTGCTGTTACTGGTCATCATCATGATGAAGGAAGCTCGCAAACCAGAAAACTGGATGTGGATGGGATTCGATCGAAACGCTATCGCAGACGCTTCTGCCATCGAACTGAACGGTTTCAGTGACGAGCCTAACCAAGAAAGCCATCTGGCAAACGACACCGCTGAAGGAACGCTAACACATGCCGCACAGACGAACAACACTTTAGATAGCCAGACGGATCTCGAGCATACCCAGTTCTGGAAACAGCTCTGGGAGTCGCTGGAAACGGAAGACAAGACGGCACTTGTTGAGCTCGTTCAACTGACGCAAAAACCGCTCGCTGAACGTGACGTGAATTGGGCAGACTTCGAACCGCTCGCTGAGGTTCTCGCAAACGCGAAACCTGCCGGAGACAACTTTCCGAAATCGTGGAATTCGAAAATCAAACCTGGCTTGCTCGCCGTGGCCAAAGGCGAAGACGTCACGATCGGACAGCAATCGAAGATCAGGGAGCTTTTCGAAACGCTGGATCCATTGATCCTCGACGAGCTTGAAGATTTCACTTCGCCCAGCCGAAAATCTGACCAGCCCGCGTGGTTTCGATATTGGGGTCGCGTTCTGGACGAAGAACAACACGCTGCAACGGAAGACGTCTCCGCCGTGCAATTGGTTGCTCAGCCGGACGTTTGGCGGTTCAAGCCGATTCGCATTCGTGGAAAACTTTTGTCAGGACGCAGTCGCCAGGCAGGAATTCACGGTCCCTTGCGGAATCAGGATACTTGGTACGAATGGTGGGTTGGAAACGAGCACGGCGCCAGCGAAGTCTGGTGCATCTACACCGCAAACAAACCTGATTCGCTGGAAGTCGGTAACAAGTTCTCTGACTTTGATGTTTCGATCAATTCAGACGGATACTTTTACAAAGTGCGTTCTTACGTGGACGGAAAATCGCAAGGCAACCACTGTCCGCTTATTCTGGCCAATTCATTGACCGTGCTCAAGAAGTCGAACCCAATCGCAGAAGCAACGTGGACGCCGTCGCTGACGACGATGATTGTTGGCGTTCTGGCCGTGATCGCAATCGCGTTTGGAGTTGCGATGCTGGTCCATCGATCGGATCGACACAAACTGCCGCAGCCCGGCGGAGAATACAAAGAAGCGATCAACCAACATTTAGATTCGCTTGAAAACGATCCGGACATCAAATCGATGGCGGAGAGATTGGAGGAGCTTTCGTGATCCGTTTCGTTCTGACAATCTGGTTCGCGTTGTCCGCATCCTGGCAAGGCGACCTCAGTACATTGGCTCAGGAAGAAAACTTGCGCGAACTTTCGGGCATGACACAGCAAGATCTCGACGCGACGAAAGACCTTCAGGCCTTCAACCCATCGAACACGCAATTCAAAAAGCTTCTCTATCGCACAGGCACCGTCGATCCCGAGATCCTCCGTCAGTGGACCGTTCGCACAAGGGAAACTTCGCTGGCACAAATTGCGTCGGCGCCGCAGCAGTATCGCTTTCACCCTTTCAGTCTCGAAGCGTCGGCTCTTGCAGTTCAACGTTTCGACTTCAGCGACGACGATGCAAAAGATTTTCTCAACGGATTTTTCATCGCGTCCTGTGAAGCTAAAGACGGAAGCAAGTTCACACTTCTATCGCGATCCAGCATTTCGACTTGGCCAAAAAACGAGGAACTGTCGACGGCTCAGGCGATTCAATTCGATGGCTTCTTCCTCGGCAACTTGTCGCTGGAATCTATTCTCAAAGACACCGGCGATGCAAACATGCAGCCGGTTTTCGTCGCCCGTCGTTTCGCCTGGCATCCGCAGCAGCCAAACGAAAGCCTCGGAGTTGATGCGGCAAAAGTCGCATTGTCTGATGGCGGCGTCGACATTGCACTGCTGGACGTTGTGAAAGCTCGCAAAGGCAAGTCGATCGGATCCCGCGAAGCGACTTGCTTCTGGCAGATGATGGCGGCCTGTAAGAAAACGAAATCGATCGAATTGCCAAATCAAATTGACTTCGAAACGATGCTACGAGAGCCGCTCAAAAGCGTCGGCAAAGCTGCCTCCATTCAAGGCCGCGTACGGCAATGCGTTCCGGTAAAAGTTACGTCTCCCGAAGCAATCGACTTGCTTGGCACTGACACGTGGTTCCAATTGACCGTTTTTCCCGATCTCGACGGAAGACCGATTCAAGTCGCCACGCGTGACGGTGATCCGGAAGTCTATCGAAATGCTTTTCCCGTTACCGTTTGCGTCTTGGATTTGCCCATCGGTTACAATGGCAGTTCAATCGCGGGCAACACGTTTCAGTTCGACGGTTTCTTTTATCGCATCTGGGCTTACCCTTCAGAACGCACGGAGAATTCTGGCCTCGACGGACAGCCAAGCCCGCTCATCATGGCTTCGTCGATCAGAATCGTGGAATCAACCAGCGGACAACTTCGAACGTTACTGACGGCAGTTCTGCTGTCGATTGCGATTGCGATCGCCGTTATTGGCTGGTTCGTTTTTCGCACCAAAAAGTCCGCGCCGCGAACTGAACTCCCTGAAAAGATAGAAACCTGGTAGCGAGATTCGTTGATCGTCATGAAGTTCAAAACCTTACTCATCCTCGTCGCCATTATCGCTGGAATCGCCGCCGCGTATTTCCTTGCTTCCGACAACAACAGTCGTTCGGTCGAAAATTTGGATCACGTCGTCAAGTACATCGCGCCAGAAGGCTACAACGTCACCGGGCAAGTTCACGAACTTCAAACCACTGAAAAAGGACAACGAGTCGCATTGTTGCCGCGGCAATTCGATACCGGAGAATTCACCCGAAAACCAGACTTCGCCCGACAAGAAGGATTCGTTGGTCCCGAGAGTTGCAAAGAATGCCACGCCGACTACTACAACGGCTTCATTGAAACAGCGCATTACAAAACGTCTGCTTTCGCCAATAAGTCATCGATTCTGGGTTCATTCGAGGCCGGCGAAAACGTGATGGAAACCAAACAGCCTGGCTTCCGATTTGAACTCACTGAGAAAGACGGACAGTTCCTGCAGTCGCTACTGGTTGACGACGATGGCAAGACTTATTCGCACAATTGTCAATTTGATATCGTCACCGGATCAGGCAACGCCGGTCAAACCTATCTCTATTGGCAAGACGATTTTCTGTTCCAGTTGCCGGTCTCATGGTTCGCCAAAGCGGGCTGGGTCAATAGTCCTGGATACCCTGATGGATTTGCGGACTTTGCTCGCCCTGTTGGAGCCGGTTGCCTGACTTGCCATTCGACGCGTATTGAGTACTCAAAGAATCGAGTCAATCTTGCTGACAAAGAAACGATCATCTTGGGAGTCACTTGCGAACGATGTCATGGCCCAGCCGAATCGCATGTCAAATTTCATCGCGAAAATCCGGATGCCGACGGTGCAAAATTTATCACGCATCCGAACGACCTGCCTCGGGAAAGGATGAATGACATTTGTGGACAGTGCCACGCTGGCGGAGGCGTCAACCTGAAGCCCCCCTTCGATTTTAGGCCCGGAGACTCGATTGAAGATTTCAAGCATTTCAAAAAAGAGCCAACCACTGGCGGTAGCGTTCATACCGCCAACCAACATCCGCGGCTTATCAAGAGCAAATGTTATCTTGAATCCGATTCGATGAATTGTGCAACATGCCACAACCCGCATCGAAACGAACACGGGAACGTGAAACTTTTTTCAAGTCGTTGCATGAAGTGTCACGAACCCGAACACTGCGGACAGTTTGCGGACAGCGGTCAACGCATCACGTCGAATTGCATTGGCTGTCACATGCCAAAACAAAACGATGAGAACACCAAGATGGAAGCGGCCGACAAAGAATTCTTTCCCGAAATCCGTGACCACTTCATTCGCATTGAAAAAGAATCTTCGCGTGAGGTGCTCGACGAATGGGCTCGCAACGACCAGCAGCCCAAACCCGGCGACAAGCAGCCCAAATGATGAATCGAGCTTCGTGAGGAGCTTTTGGTGTCAACGGACTTGACCACGATCTTAAAGTAGCCTGATCACTTATAGCTCTCGTAAACAGCAAGGACGAGAGCTCACGTTACGACCAACAGGGCAACCAAAAAAGCTTGCCTGATTTACCAATTTGGCTCCTGACGTCTTTGTTTTCTTCAATTTGGCTCCTGACGCCTTTGTTTTCTCTGGCTCCTGACGCCTTTGTTTTCTCTGGCTCCTGACGCCTTTGTTTTCTCTTGACGCCTTTGTTTTCTCTTGACGCCTTTGTTTTCTCTTGACGCCTTTGTTTTCTCTTGACGCCTTTGTTTTCTCTTGACGCCTTTGTTTTCTCTGACGC
>CALLUY010000026.1 GCA_938010615.1 uncultured Pirellulaceae bacterium
AGCGCCTTGAAAGACAGCGAAAAAACCATTGGTGGATGTTATCGAGAGACGGACATCAACTTCGGGACTGACGGAAAAAGTTTGCACCAGTTCGCCAGCGGTATTGCCGGTGATATCCACGGTTTCGGTGGTGACCGAATAGCCTTCCTCTGTGTCCAGAATTCCATCATTGTCGTCGTCAAGATCATCTGCGTCATCAACGCCATCGCCATCCTTATCGGCGAGAGTACCGTCCCAGTTTTCGGCTCTCAAAGCCACAGCTTCGACTGCTCCAACGTTGAGTTCCAGATCCCAGTCACCGCCCTTGGCTTCAGCGCCAGTTAAGTCATCCGACGCCGCGACATCCGCACCGGTGATCGCGGAAATGGACTCAACAAACGATTCTCCCGCTTCGTTTCCGGCCAGATCACACCCGTAGAACAACAAGTCCGCATCTTCTGTCAGCGCTTCGGACCAGCCAGCAAGTTGATTGGCGTAGCGATTGAGGTTGTCTGCAGAGAGTGTTGAATTTCCTAACGCAACTTCTCCCTCTTCTCCGTGAGAGATGATGTGGATCGCATCGTACTTGCCTTCCGAAGCCGCAAGAATCGAGGTGATCTGACTGACGCCATCGCTGTTGGCATCCAACATCCGAACTTCAATCGCCACGTCGGGTTTCGATTGCAAAATCTCAACCAACAACTGCTGACTGTTTTCCACCCCCGCATCGACAAGGATCAGCTCACGGGGAACTTCGATATCCGCTTGGTGAATGCTCTGCATATCCGCCGGAACCGGCTGTGCCGAATCGGATGGAGGCAAAATGAACGTCGCGTCTGGAACTCCATCAAAAAGTACTCGCTCTTCAAGAGATTCAAAAATTGAGCTGAAATTAATGGAGCGATTGGAATTAGTAGGCATAGGTATCTTGCACTTGAAGTGGCACGTAGGACGGAGTTTTCAAGAAGTGCATTCCGTGATTACGAAATGTCAAACGGCTTTGGGAGGTTTGTCTGGCTTTGTGAGAAAACAGGAGGAGTTTGGTTGTGTCAGGGCGAGCATTCCGAATGCCGTGGGTTGGCATTGCTGGTATCGAGTCCCGATACGGGATTTGGTTTGCATACAAAAAAAAACAACGATTCACCGCTCTCAAGGGATTTGGCTGGTGAAAGGAACTTTGCTGATTGTGTCGGTAAAATCCAGCAATCTGCAATGTTTTGGAAGTCGACCGGCTATGTGGGAATTACCAAATCAAAATATTCGGCTCCAAAAACAAATTGAATCAGCACACACTTGGGCTCGGAATGCAGGTCGCATCGATCGTGTGCCTTCACAAAGTTTGGATAGGGCCAAGGATTCAGAGCACAGCAGTTATAGAAGTTGCTAAAACGTTTTGGCCATCTACATCGCGGGCTGTGAGTTTACAAACTGGCTACAAACCCCAAACCAGAATCAACCGTAAACCAAAAAGTTCAACCGTCGATGTAGAACCTACAGAGACGACCAGACAGCAAAAAACCCGCGACACAGATGTCGCGGGTTAGTTAAGTTGAACAGAAGTTGAGAGCTTTAAGCTTTGTTGCAATCGCACTCAGTGCACTTGCAATCTTCTTTGGTGCAGTCCTTGCAATCGCATGCTTCGCAGTTGCAGGCAACGGCTTTGTTGCAATCGCACTCAGTGCAGTCGCAATCTTCTTTGGCGCAGTCCTCGCAATCGCATGCTTCGCAAGCACATGTTGCGTCTGAAGAAATGTCCAAAGAACTCACGGGAACTGTTGAGGCACTTTCCTTTTCAGTTTCTCCGCAACCTGTGAAAGAGAAACCTAAAACGAATGCCAACAGAAGGGCTGCGGCAGGAAAGTAAGTGTTAGTAGTAGACATGGTTATTACCTATTGATGAATGTTTAGCAGATAAAATCAGGTGGAGATCTGGATCTGCTAAATCAGCCAACGGCAATAAGTCGCATGTAAGTTAAAATTCTGGATGGCTTCGAATCGATCAATCTGAACAAGACTTGATTGAATCGTCGGAATCGGTTCTGAGAATTCTGAAGGCGGAATTAAACTTGGGCCTTCGGCATCGACAATTCTTGGCATCGAAATCGGGTCAACGGCAATCCCCAAGTCGCATTGGCATGGATCGCAATCACACGAACCGTGATTCTCTTCATTGTCGCAAGTGATTCTGCAACCATCTGAACTGCAGCAACTGCTTGTTGCTGAATCACCGCAGCAACAACCACTTTCAAGTTCGCTACATTCGCAAGCCGAACACTCGCACGTCGAAAATGAAATGCCAAGCGGGGACAAAGTGATCCCGAGTACCATCACGAGAATCCGTAGCGACACTGCGATCGAGCAAGTTGCTTTTCGGATCAATTGGCAAGTTGCTTTTCGGATCAATTGAAATGTATGTTTCGCATGCATAGGTCTGAATAATATGGCGCTATTGGGGCTGAGGCAATACTATTCTTGTTGAAGCAGGATTCTTCAAATTCGTGCGTGTTTTCGCGCTCAGATTTGCCGATACGACCGAAAATTCGGGCGGTATCGAGCTAGACAGCAAGTGGCGTTGCTGGCCCAAAATTGGTCAGTCTGATTTTTGAGGCGAACCTCCCCGTCGCATCGATCAGTTTTCTACTCATTTTACGTGATCTTCATGTCGTAGAGGACTCGAGCAAATTCTCGAAGCTGAGCTTCGGTCAGTCCAGTCTCTGCATCGATGAAGTTTTGCTCGTCCAGCAAGTCGACGTTGTGGTCAAAGTCGGTTCCCGGGGAATCGATGTTGAAGAACGTCAATGGTGGTCCTTTTGGATAGCGTACCCAGTCAGCATCTGCCGTGTTCCACGACAATGTTGTTCCGCCTTTAAGGTTAATCGTTTGAGGGCCAAGTCCAATGTCGAATCTTCGCGTGAGGCCGTCCATTTTGATAACGACATGAGGATCGCCCCAAATCGTTACTTGCGAGCCCACATCGGAGTGCAACGTGACGTTGTACGTAAATTTGTCCCAGTCCCGATCATCATAGATGTCCTCCGGTCGGTCAAAGTTGTCGAGGGAAATCGTTGCACTGTTGTCGAGCTCAACAAGCTCAAGATCAGTGTCGATCGTGCCGGAGCCGCCGTTGAGCACGTTCGTTTCAATCGAGTTGCAATCGTTCAGGCCCACAACGAGGTCATCCTTTCCATCGTTGTTCAGGTCGCCAACGACCTTCACAAAGCTACCGGTTTGCTTGAACCGTTTGGATCCATGGATGACGATCCCGGTATCGGAAGTGCTGCTGTCGGTGTGCAGAGAAACCAATTCATACTCTGGAGTCTGCCAGGACTGCGAGCCATAGATGACATAGCTGTGCCCGACATCGTACATCAAGCCGTACGAGTCACCGAATCTGGCGGTGATAACCAGGTCTCCTAGGCCATCACCATTGATATCGCCAGCGGAAACTTCGCTGCCGGTAAGGTCATGCTTTCTCATACCGTTGAAGACGATACCCAGCGACCCATCGTTGCCTCCATCAGCAGTGATGTCAGCAAGATTTATGTTGGCATCAAAGCCCGATGACGAGCCATAGACAACGTAAACTTGACCCGTATTGATGCGTCCATCGACGTCGGCGAATTTTGATGATACGGCTACGTCATTGAGACCGTCTCCATTGAAGTCGCCCACTCCGGCCACTGCCATGCCAGAAAGATCGTGGTTGTTGATGCCCTCAAGGACGAACCCATCGGAGCCGTCTCCTCCTTCTGATGACTTGAGCTGACCGAGGTTGAACTCGGCTCCAAATCCACTCGATGAACCAAAGACTACGTATGTTTCTCCAGCATTGATTTTTCCATTTGGATCTGCATCTTTCGCTGAGATTGCAACGTCGTCGATTCCATCTCCGTTGATATCACCCAGTCCTGCAAAACGATAGCCGCTTAGATCATTGTTGTTGGCACCGTGGAAGATCGTTCCCTCGGAACCGTCACCCCCGTTGACGGTTCGCAGGTTGTTTATGTTGAAGTTGGTTGTGAAACCATTGTTGTCTCCATAGACCAACGATGTCATTCCCTTAGCGTTGTTCGCTGTCCACATGGAAGCGAGTCCATCATCGAATCCGTCTCCATTGATGTCGCCGACCTTTTCAAGTCGAACGTATTTCTTGCCACCGAAAGCCTCGTATCCCGTGACACGAATGCCCTCGAATTCGTCCGATGCCTGAACGCCGACGACTTTGACTTCGGCTGTTGCCGTACTGGTAAATCCGGATGGGTCAGCGATTTCGTAAGTAAAGCCTTCCTTGATTTGTTGGTTGACAGTCAAGTTTTGAAAGGATACCGATGGCTTGTACTGGAAACTCCCATCGGACTCCACAAGAAGTTTTGAGCCGGTATCTAGCACGATGACTTGTCCGACAAGTGCAGGATCACCATTTATAGAAGTCACAAGCAGCTCATCGCCGTTTCCATCGATGTCACTGCCGAACGTGTTGTCGTCCAGTAGATTTCCTTCTGTACTTCGAACCCCATCGGTCTCAAAGTAATCATCGAACGCCAGCGGCGGAATTTCTTGAACGATCGATGCATTGGCAAACCCATCGTTGGTTCCCGAGGTGGGCCCTTTGCCAACGAGAAACGCTTCGCCAGTCTGGGTGTCAAACCTGTAGACACCACCATCTTGGTTGGAGCCTCCGAACACGTTTCCATCCGCGTCGGCATACATTGCTCCAAAGGTTATCTTCGAAACACCGTTGTTGCCAATCGTTGAGACATTCCCTTGGAGATCAATCGAGATCAGATAGTTCTCAGCTCCGCGTGCGCTGGCGTAAAACTTTTGGTCAACGTTGTTGAACGCAATGTCGTAGATCGAATTGAGAGGCTGCGAAGTTGAGATCGTGTTGGTGACTTCGCCAAGATCAATGTCGATTCCCAGAAGGGCTTGCCGGTTCCCAGAACCACGCACATAGAGTAAGCCATCGTCGGCAAAGTCGCCTACATAGTAAGATCCTGTTTGCGGTAGTCCTGCAACGCCACCCAGATTCTCGACTTGTCCGTTGGACCCGATTCGCACCAGATCGTAGGTGCCGGTCATGATTCCATAAGCGAAATTGTCTGCAACGCGGTAGCCAGCAGCATTAACTTTCGTTCCTGCACTGAATGGTGCCGTGCTGAAAGTTTCATTGACCAAGTCGATCTGTCCGGTGCGCCCGTAGTTTGAGTAGATCTGGTAGAGCCCAGGGTCTGCAGGAAACTCAGGAACTCCCGCAAGTAAGATTTTCGGTTCAAGTGCTTGGTAGTCGTTTCTGTGTGCCGAACGGGATCTAGATCGAGTCATAAAAGGTCTGCCTGGTCCAAGGTGAAGTGACTTATGATGCGGCGAGAAGTTCCATGCGGGGAAGGTCTTGAAACCGGTCTCAAAAGAAACATAGGTCAGTTTCGTTCGGCAGGTCGGAAGCGTGTTTAAAAATGTGACGAGTATATTTTGGAGGCTGCAAAGATCTTGCCGAACGAGATTCGGTTTATATCGAAAAACGCGGTTGAACGGACAGTTTCGATCGTGAAGACCCGCTTCGACGGAATGTTGATCCTTATCCCGAGCTCTCACTGTGAGTTTGGCTTTCGAGTTCAGGCGATCGTTGTTTAGAAATAAACAAGCCCGAAGCGTTCCAATACAAGCCCGACGCG
>CALLUY010000027.1 GCA_938010615.1 uncultured Pirellulaceae bacterium
TATGGAGTGCGCGTCAAATGACGCTGCTGTTTGACAGTATTCGATTGGGGTATCCAATCGGAAGCGTCCTGCTTTGGGAGACTTCCGAGGACGTTGCTTCACTCTCACAAATTGCCACCAGAGATGTTCCAACGAAGCCGTAAGCGTCTCTTAGCACGGTTGAGCCCGGGAGCAGAATCGCGGGCTCGGCGGTCTGCTACTGCTCGCGTTTTGCTTGGCGATTCTTCTGGGCTCGGCGTTTTTCGCGTGCCCTTCGCTTGCGAACCTCTCTGTCGCTCCGTTCCTGCTGGCGATATTGGCGAATCGACTCCGGATGCTCCGCAGCCCAACTCCATGGCAACATCGGCTCGTAATTCGTCTCGCCGGCAAGCAGTCGCTTCAGCACGTCGTCCACGTAAGCCCACACATCCAAATCGTTCCGGTGAGCACTGCTTACCAACGTCATCAACCCAGCAGTCCGCTCGCCGCCGGCAAGGCTCCCGGCGAACATCCAATTCTTGCGGCCCACCGCAACCTGCTTCATCAACTGCTCGCACTCGTTGTTGTCGATCGGCAACTCCGCAACGTCCAGATAACGAGTCAGCTCCGTCCAATGATTTCTCAGATAATTCAAAGCCTTCCGCAAGTCACTCTTGGGCAACACCACCTGCTCCGTCCGATCGTCAATCGAATCCAGCTCCCCTCGCATCTGATCCCACACCGGCTTTGCCATGCAGCGCCGAAACGAAACCAACGCCTCACCAGCAAGCGAATTCTCCTTCGCCTGCGACTCAACATCGTACAGCTCCTGAAACCAGTCCATCCACTTCGCGCGATCCGCCGGATAGTCCGTTGCGTTCTCGAACTTACGGCGCGCATGAGCACTACAAGCGGCGCGGTCAATCGCCCCGCCCGACTCCGCCGCGATCGCGCCGAACCCGTGCCAACAGTCCCCCAAGATCGTGCCGTTGTAGTTTTCGTAAAACAGATCCGGTCCATCGCGATGACGGCTGACCGTAAAGTCGAACACGTTAAGCTTCACCGTCACGCCGCGGTAAGCCCACATCTTGGCATTGATGCTCGGTTTGTTTTTCTCCAAGGCTGCCGCATAAACTTCGGCTGCCCGTTTCTGTTTCGGATCTGACAAGTCAAAGTCGGGTGGCACTTTCGGATACAACAGCGTCAGCCCCGTGTCATCGCAGGCAATGATTCGGTCACGAAACAGCGTTTGCCGAAAGTAAGCCAACAGCGGCTCGATCATGAAGCTGCAGTTCGTCAGGATATTCGCCATCAAGCTGCGGGAAGGCGACCAGCCGGAGCCTGCAAAGACGTCTTGCAGGCGGTACAGCGGCAAGTGATAGGCGTACTTGTGCGTGATGATCTGAGCGGCGACCGAAGTGTCGTATTTATCGCCTTCGACAATCCCCGTCGGACGCTCCGCAGAAGCGATCCCGCACTGAGGCGAGCCCGAGCAAGCGTACTTTTTATACTTGCGAACCTCAACTTCGAATTTCGCCGGGATCATGACCAGTTTTTCGCGGACGTCCCACATCGATTCGGGAAGCAATTGTTTCTCGCCGTGATCGGGGCAGGTTTTCTCGGCCTGATCAATGTCGATGACGGTTTCGGTGCGGGGGAAGTGAGCCGGGAAGGCGCGATCTTTCTTCTTTGGTTTGCGACGGCGGTGAGCGGGGATCAAGTCGGCTTCATCGACCGCGTCGTGAAGACCGTCGGCGGCGTCAGAGGATTCAGGGGTGTCGCCGAAGTCGATGCGGAGCTGATCAGGATCGGCGATGTAACGTTCGCTCTTGGCCGCGAAACGTTCTTTCCACAGTTTCAGGTAGTCTTTTTGTTGTTGCGATATTTTCGCTTCGAGTTGACGAACGATGTCATGGCTCTGAGCTAACGCTTTGGATTGTTCGGCGAGTTGGGTTTCGCGATCGGCGAGTTGGGTTTCTCCAGTGGCCAGCTTCGAGGCTTGATCCTGAACCAGATCAAGCAGCTGCTGTTTCGAAAGTTTGGCCGGATCAATCATGCGAGCCAACATAAAAAAGTCCGACGCGGCTAGCAAGCCTGATCGGACTCTTAAAACGAAAATTCGTTAAGTTTTTGACTCAGCGAAAACCTCCCGCAGCGGGAAGCTCAGGCCGCGTAGCGTTTTCGTCTGCTGGCTGCCGCCGCAAGCGAAACTCCCGACAGCAACATCGACAATTCGGTCGCGTCGATTCGAAGCTTGACCGCGTCATCGATCACTTTGAGGGTCTCAAAAGTGCCCGCTTCGAGCAATCGATAATACAGCCAGAAGCCTCCATCGTGAAAGTGCAACAGCTTCATTCGGTCGCGGCGGCGATTGATGAAGACGAACAGATTGCCATCGGTCGGATCGGCTGAGAACTGCTCCCGGACGATTGCGGACAGACCTGCGAATCCCTTTCTCATATCCGTTGCGCTGGTGCAGACAAAGATCTTCGAGCCGGCAGGAAGGTTTAACATGGTTTCGACTTTGCGGTTGTGGGCTCAGCGGTTGGCTCAACGGTTGGGCAAGCGTGTTGCATAACACGATCGATGATGGTGGCCGCGATGCGAGGATCGGTCCCCAGCTGAACATGAATTCCACCGGGAAGCGTCAACAGCGCTGGATGAGCTTGGCCAACGATCTGAAGTTCCGAGAAGGCCGTTGGCTTGGCTTTCGGAGAAACGGTTTCAGTTTCCAGTTTTTCGGCCTGCGTTGTCGCCAGCCGACGTTTCCAATGATAAAACGAAGGTGCCGAGACGCCTTCGGCGTCACAGAATTGAGCGATGGTTTGAGTGGACTCAGAGTGGCGACGGACTCGATCGAGCCAAATCTCAATGCGTTCCGATTTTGAAATACGTGCCATGATGAACTCCTGCTGGAAATCATCCAAAGTACGACACCCGTCAATAACCGTGCTCAGGTACGCTTACATCGCAGGTGAGGCCCCTATGCGTCAAGATGAACGTAACACCCCAATGCACCGATACTTGCAAGCTTTAAGTGCCATTCGTCCCCACTCCCCTTCAAAACCCACGGAAATTTCCATATGTCTTCTGGTGGGTAGGCTCTACTAAGATCTGAATACAAGAAATCAGTATATATACAGTATGGTTCAACCTGATTCACGTCCGTCAAATCGCCATTGATTCCGACCACCCTTGCCTCCTGCGAACCTCGCTTGTACGCACAGTATTCGCTATCCATGACGTATTGCGCATTCGAAAAATCATCTGATTTATCATCTGTTTCGAACCCTGACTGCACCAACTGGAGGTATCGTGCCTCGATAACAGTCTGTGATGTCACAATTGGAACAAAAAAATGTAGTGGGAAGGGGACCAAGCAAAAACAATGCGGAGTATCTACCAATTCATGCGACGTGAAGTGTGGTTTTAAGGAGAAGCAGTACAGCAATCCTGGCGGTAAAAAATACAGTGCGAGGTCAAAGAAAATAAACTGCCCTCCAGTGCCTTCGCGTTACTGCACAGAGAAAAGCAAGAAGGACCCAACATGCTTTTGCGATGATCATGGGAGCAACATGGAAAAATGCGCGGGACCGCCCGTAGATCCTATGGATCCCAAGGGTCCTCGCAAGAATCGATACACGAAGTGGATTCCGTGCAAACCGGACACGGGCGGGGACGACGACGGTGGAGTCGTTATTATCAATGTCGATGAGCCCCTTTAGAGCATCGATGATGTGATTCTATTTGACTCCAATTTCTTTTGACAGTCTTTCCGATCCGCCTTCGGTGACGAGGGTGGTTCGGCTTTTCATTTTGGATTTAGTTCACTTATGCTTAAGAGTGTTTTTTTGGTTTTCGCAGTAGGCTTTGGCACGTTTTGCGGAATCGTAATTGTGGAGGATGAAGGCGAGCCAGTATTTTCTTATTCACCTTCTCGATTGGCATCCATGTCCAAGGCATATTCACCGGATGTCGGTGTTTGTGGCAAGTTTGCTTTGGCGGAGTTTCTCCATCTGCAGGAAAAAGATGCATCAAATTTAAGCGACTTGTTGCCTGAGTCCACTCCGGCAGGTTTTTCTTTGCTGGATCTGAAGAATGCAGCAATCGCCAAAGGGCTGTCCAACGCAATTGTTGTACAATGCAGTCCTGATACGTTGGATCGCCTTAAGCTTCCGTATATCATGCACTTAGAGGCTTCGAGTGAGCATCCAGACGGCCATTTTATAGTTGTGGTTGAACATCAGAACAGCGAAACTGTTAGCATATTTGACCCTCGCTGGCGAGAGTATTTTGACGAGAACAAAACAAACTTGCTGCGGAAGGCTAGTGGAAATTACCTTGTGTCCGGGTCAAGCAATTCGAAATTCCTGTTGTTTTGGACACTTTTCAACCTGATCTCGTTAGCTCTAATATGGTTTGCCTCAGAAAAAGGCTGATGTCGTTTATGCCAGCGTTGGTTTTGGTTCTCTTCTTGGGCGGATGCGATGATAAGAAGTCCGAGTTTGTCAAACTCGTTGAGATCGACCGTGACTCTCAAGTTGACGTTGGTGTCATGGAGCTGAATTCAGAACCATACACGGTAAAGTTTCAGTTCCAAAACGTCTCCGGTGATGACTTGGAGTTCGAGCGAACTGAGCCTACCTGTGGTTGTCTTTCCGTAAAAATGTCTGGCTTGTTTAAGAAGGATGGGAAGCAGATTCTTGCGGAAGGGAAAGTGCTAAAGGTTGATATGAAATTAGACTCGATTGCCAGAGGCGGGCTATTTGAAGAACGGATGCTCGTGTTTTTCAATCAAGCAGACCGAAGCGAGCATTTTAAATTGATAGTCAATGGAGTAAGCGAAGGACTATCTACGGAGCATGGCGAGTTTTATCAGTTTCGACCGCACGGGAAAGCAAGCCCTACGAAACTAACGTTTGGAGTGGCTTCTAAAGACAAGATTGATTTCGAGCTTTTGAAGGTAGGGTCTAGCAGTGATGCTCTCACGTTAGAAGTTGAAGGCGCGGAGATTTCTGAGTCGGAATGGGATGAAAGTTATGGCGTGCATGTGTCTTTCGTGACAATCCCTGTAGTTGCGCAGGAAAACATAGGTCCTTGTTCAGGATCTTTTCTGGTGAATGGTCAGCTCAATGGCACAGATGTTGATCTTGAGCAGAGGTGGCAAGTTATTGGCGGCGGAGGACTATAGCCAACGACCAGTTCGTTAAGTTCGCTCAGCTTGCAAGAAATGTCTTGTTGCCCCATCAATTGAAAGAGCTCAAGTTAGCAGTCGCCAGATTACAGGTTCGCGCTCACGGTCCATTAACCGATATCCGACACGGTGACTTGAAAAAGGAGCTGGGCCTTTCCGATTCGGATGTCGAATCACTTAATCAGGCGGCTGTTGGCGCTCGCAAATTTCTTTACGAGAAATCGCTTGAAGCTAGGTACGAAGTGATTGAAAGATGAACAATGTTTTGCCCCATGATTTGCGTCAAAAGGTGAAAGCAAAGCTGGGCAAACCGTTGTCTTGCGATTAATGCGATCTGAGGAATTTCGCATTGGCATTGCTCACGGTTCCGAAAGGTTCTCCCGCTGAGCAATAGGCAGCCGATACAACGGCGGGAACGAACTTTTTTCCTAATGCTTGAGGCCCTTCCTCTTTTTTCCTCAGAGCACACTGGTTGTCGGCTGCAAATTTTCAGTTGGCATTCGCCGAATTGGCATTTCGCACTGCTGCCTTGCAGATGTTCCTGAGCATTCCGCTAAACACGAACTCATGCAGTGGAAAAAGCGAATACCAATAGACAATGCCGAATAAGCCAACCGGATCAAAAATTGCTGTCTGACGAACGGTACAGGCTCCATCCTCTTCGGTGACCTCAAACTCAAGCCACGCTCGGCCCGGGACTTTCATCTCAGCCGCGAGACGAAGCATCTTGTTCTCAACAACTTCTTCGACTCGCCAAAAGTCAACGGTGTCTCCCGCGCGAACAAAGTTCGGATCTCGTCTGCCTCGCCGCACTCCGACTCCGCCGACCATCAAATCCATAAAGCCACGAATCTTCCACAGCCAATTTCCGTAGTACCAACCAGTCTGACCACCGATTCGCCGGATCGGAACAAAGGCTTGCTCAGCGTTTAGATCAACCTTCCTCGTTCTCGAATCGACCAGGCGAGAACCAAATCTAACGCCGCCCCAACTTTTTTCGTCGCCACCAGCCGAAAACGCATCCGACCAACGCGTCACTGCAAACTCGTTGTCTTCAAAGACCAACGCTCGGGCGATTGACTCATCCAACGATCGCGGGACGATCGAAAATACATCTTTGGCTTCGTGGTCGTTGACCAAAGTGGAGTTGCGAAGGCTGTCGACGAGTTTGCGACCAACGCGAGAGTAAAGTGGCGTCACCAAGCCGAGCCAAAGACTCGATAAGTAGGGCGTGAGGAAAGGAACAGGAACCATGAAACGACGAAGGCCGCGTTGCTTGGCGTAACGCTGCATGATCTCGCCGTAAGAAACCTGCTCGGGGCCACCGATTTCGTAAAGCTTTGACTCCCCGATTGGATGCTCTAGGATTTCGACTAGGTATGCGAGCACGTCTTCTATGGAAATCGGCTGAGCCAGAACACGCACCCATTTTGGACAAATCATGACGGGCAAACGTTCGACCAATGCCCGGATCATCTCAAATGACAGACTGCCTGAACCGATGATGATTGATGCTTGAAACTCAATCACCGAAGCTTCCGATGTTCGCAGAATGTCGCCGATTTCTTGTCGACTTCGTAGGTGTTTCGAAAGCTCATCCGACGGATCGCCGAGCCCACCCAGGTAAACGATCCGCTTCACGTTCTGCTCGGAGCAAGCCTTGGCAAAGTTCTCTGCCGCGCGACGATCAGTTTGCTCGAAATCTTCATCGTCGCCCATCGAGTGGATCAGATAGTAGGCTGTCTCGATTCCGGTAAGTGCTTCATTGAGCGACTCAATGTCCAGAGCGTTGCCAACGGCGACCTCGACGCTTTCACCGCTGAGATTTGCTTTGGAGGATGACCGCCGCGTCAAGCATCTTACGCGGTGGCCTTGTCCCAAAAGCAGGGGCAACAATCGACCTCCAACGTAACCGGTTGCTCCAGTTAGCAATATTCTCGGACGTGAATTGCTGTTCAACTTGGAACCGTCCAGTGGCTCATCTGTTGGCGGCCGTCTGTCTGTAATTCGTTCATTTTTTGTGGCGGATTGGCTTTAGTTTTTGGAAGTCGTCGATTTTTGCTGTTAGGAAAGTGCTCAACAGACGACCCCAACCAGTCGGGGCAAACCGCAAATACCCTCGGCACGCAACTCAAAAGGCGTTAACTATCCTCCGAGATGTCAGCGATTGGTTGCCCAGCTAAATTCTATGCGGTCATCATTAATGAATGTTGCGCAAGCCACAGAACATTTAACCAACGACCTTGGCTGAACACTTTTTTCCATGGGGTGTCTTAGATTCCACGCATGCTCTGTTGACCGCGACGTTGACGGGTAGGGTTGCGAAACTGCCTTCATGGATTTCATACTTTGCATTCCAAAATGAAAAAAGAGAACCTCCCACAAAAACTTTGCGCCGTCTGCGGCAAGCCGATGACTTGGCGGAAGCGTTGGGCCAAGGTTTGGCAGGATGTTAAATATTGCAGCGATCGTTGTCGCAGAAACAAGAACTCGCGACGTTCCGATGAACTAGACAATCCACCAAGATTTGAGGCATAACTGATGGCGAACTTGAACGAAGCTCAAACAGATCGGGTTATCCAAATGGCATGGGAAGACCGAACCACCTTCGAGGCGATTCGAACCCAATTCGGCCTAGAACCGGGCCAAGTCATCAAGCTGATGCGGAAGAACCTCAAACCATCGTCATTCCGACTCTGGCGAGAGCGAACAACAGGTCGCAACACCAAGCATCTTTCCAAACGCTCCTTCGTCGTGGGCCGTTTTCGCTGCAAGAGTCAACGCGGCTAAGGGGTTGATCATTCGGCTCGCCCAGTCGTAGACACCGTATGCGGAATGCTGCTCAAGGCAAACTCATTCAAACTTGAGCCGCATCTGTCCGTTGTCTGCCTTCTTTTTCTTGGCTGTTTTCGATTTTCGTTTCTTTGTCGAACGTTTACGGCTGCCGTGCTTGGCCATGACTTCTACGGCCAAGGCCTTGGTTGCTGGTTCGCGGCGGAGGGTATAGTAGTCGGATCGCATGGCGGTAGTGCTGGCTTTCCAATCCACCAGGGGAGCAACATAACTGGCGATGGGTGAATCCTGATGAGCAATGATTTCGTCGGCCGAAAACGGTTTTAGCTCTGGAACCCAACGCTTGATGAATTTGGCTCGCGGGTCGTGGTCGGCGATTTGTTTGGCCGGATTGTAAGTTCGCAGCGTGTTGATTCCAACGACGCCAGCTTGCATTTGAAGCTGTGAAAGATGAATGCCCGGTTCGTAGTCGGCCCACCAAGCTGCCATCGGCCACATGATGTCTCGCCAGTCCAGACACAGTGCATGGCAGGCGACGGACGTGATCATTGAACGCATGCGAAAGTTCAGGAATCCTGTTGTGCGAGCACATCGCACGCAAGCATCAACCATCGGGAATCCAGTTTCACCATCGCACCAAGCCTTTAAGTGCTTTCGATTTTTACGAGTTGTCGGTAGCTTGTCGTAAGCTCGATTGAGAGGATGGAATTCCATTGTTGGTTCGGTTTCCAATCGTTGCGTGAAGTGATCGCGCCAATGCAATCGCGCTTTGAAACTGCTGAGCGAGCGACGCCACTTTCCGGCGTCTGGGGCGTCAGAGTTCTTTAGTTCTGCCATCCGTTTGTCGGTTGCAGCGTAGACTTCGCGGCCAGTGATCGTGCCCCATGCGAAATGGACGGACAAACGGGAACCGGCAGTGAACGCTGAGTTTGGCGAACTGATTCCGCCGCTGTAGGCGATGCCGCGTTGATTAAGAAAGCTGTCGAGCGTTTCGCGGGCCGCTGACTCGGAGACCTTCTGTCTTAGACGCCTCGACGTTGCATCCATCTCAAAGCCGAAAGATATCAATTTTGATTGGCGAGCTTCCGCAGTTTGCAATTCGAGCACTTCTGGCGGAACGGTGAGACGCTTGAGCGCAGATTGTTTTGGCGGCGGCAACGGCCCTTCGCTCATCCAACGACTCCAAACGCTTGCACGTTTGTCGCGATCGTGGAATCCGCGAAAGACGCCGGTTTGCTTGTGCTCATGCCAAGTGACTTTGTTTGCTTTGCACCATTTGGCAAACGCTTTGTCGCGCTGGAAGGTGCGATGAGTGCCGACTTCCTCGTGACTGACGACATTGGTGAAGTCGATTCGCTGCTTGAGTTCGGTAAACAGTTCAACGACTTCACCTTGCAAGATGCAAAGATCGCCTCCAGCAACTTTCAATTGCTTGCGTAAATCTTTGACCGCTTCTAACCACGCGGCAACATGGAAAGCTGAAGTTTCGGGTGCTGTTTTTGGATTGGTTGCTGACGGCTCGATGATGAAGATTGGCACGACGTTTTGGCCGCCGCCGTTCGTATTCAGGGCAGCAGTCAACGCGGGATTGTCGCTCAAACGAAAATCTTTCTTTAACCACCAAATGACATGCTGAGTGGACGCCACGTTCATTTCCTGCGGCGCTGCGTAATTAAGCCGTCTGACCATTCGGCAAGTTGCAGATCGCGAATCTCTATGTCTTCAGAAACGACAATTGCTGGTTGACCGTAGCGTTCATCCGAACGCATTGCTCCGAAAAGTTGCACAGACTGGTCGTCGGCGGACAAACATTTGACCTCAAAGCGAAACACTTGGAGCCAGCCCGGTCGCATGATCGCATGCAATTCGACCTCAACAAATTTCGCGGACTTTCCGTTGTATCCATTTTCTGGAAGCCAGTCACGAATGTCCTTTTCTGCTGATTTGTTGCCGATGAGATTCTTCACGAATTCGCCCAAAATGTGCACCTGACTATTTAGTGTCAGTACCGAATTTAATTGTCTTCGATAACCCTATCCAAACCGCCCGATCCAAACCGACTCGTTGATGAATCGAT
Organism: uncultured Pirellulaceae bacterium; assembly: GCA_938010615.1. GTDB lineage: Bacteria > Planctomycetota > Planctomycetia > Pirellulales > Pirellulaceae > Mariniblastus. The sequence continues at coordinate 10,023 of CALLUY010000027.1, forward strand.
CTTTCAATTGAAGGGTCCAGTCCTGCGTTTGAGCTTTGGGCTGTCACGTTCCGTCGACGTTGGACACACTGGCGTTTTTTCGAAAAAAGTCGACACAGTAAACCGTTTAATGGAGCCTCGGATTCCAGTATGATTTGTCTGGTACGCATCCTTCACCAGCAAGTTTCCATGACAGCTCCAGCAGAAAAATTCTACGCCGTTTGCTTTGCGTGTGGCCATCAAAAGGCTTCGCCTTTGGTTCTGTGCAAGAAATGCCAAGCAAAGCCACTCAGTCGCGGTGACAAAATTAACTCCATGTCGCTTTCAAACCATTGTTTAAGTCAAAAGCACCTTGAGGCTGGCTCGAAATACATTCGCCAATATCACAAGCTTCCCAAGATCAACGAAAAGGTGACTGCAAAAGCGACCAAACTAATTGACGCAATTCCTGAACGACCGGACGACAAGAATAAGTCATTCGATTTCTCAAGTTCGTTTTTTGATTTTCCGGGTCTCACCGCAGGCAACGATCTCAGTGGCGGCGAGACAGTCCGTGTTCACTCGATTGGCAAGCCAAAGAAATTCAAGAAGGGCGAAGAAAACAAAGGTATGCTCGGCAACAAAGAGAGCACGTACCAGTTGCTCGAATGGAAACTGGGCACTGACATTTCAATTGAAGAAGCCGACGAAAAGATGGACGGGGATGGTGACATCTACATCTGGTATCGGTTCATGGGCGACGACTGGGTTCACAGGTACGTCACTCAGGAAGAATTTATGCGGATGAAATCGTTGGAGGAACAGCAATAACTCCGCTTCGCGTTGGGCTAGTTAGAATCGTGGGCGTGGCACCGGTGAGCTAACACAGAAGGAGCGTCCCCCATTCATTTAGGCTCTCCATCGCCAAGCCGAGTCCACGGGCTATCTGGCTCAGGTGCAGTTTCCAATGGAGGCTCCATCGGCAATAAGTCCCCTTCCGGTTCCGTGGTTGGCAACGGACTATTCTTTTCTGTAGGTAGTTCGGATTCGTCGGGCGGCATCCATTGATTCGCGTCAACGACTGGTGAATCGGAGTACTTTCGCGTCACGACGTCGGCCGGCGCCGATTCAATGGGTGGATCGACAGTCGTAGACGCCGGCACAGCGCTTTCGGTTGGCACAGCGCTTTCGGTTGGCGCGAATGCTTTTCCATTGTTGAGCATGTTTTCACCGGCAAACTGAACGCCTCGATACTTGAATAAGCTTCCTTTTTCGAAGTGAACGTTTCGCACCGCCAACGTGTACTCAACCTGTGATCGGTAAAAGCTGATTTGAGCGTCCAGCACGCGCCGCTGCGCCTCGAGTACCAAATTGAATGGTGCTTTTTTCTGCAGGTTCGTTTCTTGAATGGCAGAATATTGTGCCAACGCGCTATCAAGCCGGTTGTATTGCAGCTCGTACGATTTCGTTGCCCGCTCCACGCCTTGAAACGCATCACTCAGGTCATTGATGATTTGACGTTTCTGTTCGCGGAGCAACTGTCGTTCGCGTGCCAAACGGTTCTGTGTGTTTCTCAATGATGCATTGGCCTTGCGAAAACCAATCGGAACGTTCAAGTCCATTCCCATTTGCCACTCATGATTTTCATTGTCAAACATGTTCTCGACGGCACCCTGAGTTGGTTCCAAATCCGTGCTACCGATCAAGTCTTTTCCGAATCCACGAATTCGGTAGCTTCCTACAAAATCCAGCTGAGGCATCAGCGAAGCTTTCGTAGCGAGCATTTCCATTTTTACGCGTTTGACTCGTTGCAATTGCCGGGAAATCTCTGGTCGATCTCGATTCGACTGCGAAACGCAACTGGCCCAGTCAAAAACGACTGGCGCCAGATCAGGTTCATCGCTTGGTCGAAGCAGCTCATTGCCGTTGGCTGGCATACCAATCAACAACCGCAAACGTCGTTCAGCGACGCGAACACCCGAAGAGGGACGAAACGTGCCGGCGGCACTTCCATTGTTTGATCGCGTTGCGTCGGTAACGCGACCATAAAGCGCGTCGTTGACTTCCGATTCGAAGCGGAAATATTGTTCTTTGGCTTGGCCTTCTTTATCAGCTTCACCGCCAGCCTTCTTTTCGTTGCCGAGTGCTTTGATGCGACGCCAGCTCTCGAGCGCGTTGTCTCGTGCAGTCCTCTTCGCTTCTAGGTCGCGATAAGCGTAGTACAGGTCCCAGTACGCGTTTTCAACATCCGCCACAAAATTTCGAACGGCGAGTTTCAATTCCGCAGCACTAATGTCGGTTCGAGTCTTTGCGATCATAATGCCATTGAAGACGCCATCGTTGACGTTGGGCCCCGCAATGCGATTGAACATGGATTGCCGGCCACGTAAAAGAGGCTGGCGAAAGTCACCTTGAATCGCGTTGGACCACGAAGAGCTCGGATTGCCAAACCGATTACCAATTGAATTGTTAAAGTCGTATTCCTGAATCGAGGCGACTGAGAATAAGCCACCGTTTACCGCTCGCTTGGAGAGTCCGGTTCTGATTTCACCGAGGTCTTGAATGAGATCTCCATCGGTGGCCAAGAATTGATTGTTTACCGTCCGATCGTTTTTCTCAAAGAATGCTTGGCTGAAGAACGTAGCATCGAATGCACTTAAAGCCGCTTCTTCACCTTGTTGAGGATCGGTATACACGATCGCCGGATCAAAAACCGAGGCCATCGCGTCTGGATTGCGCAGCGCGTTGCCTCCAAGATCTCGAATGATCTTCGAATTATTTATCCCGGTGCGAATTGCTTCCTGAAGCGACATCGAAGAATAAACCGCCGATTCAAGATCAAACGAACTTGGTGCCGGAGGAATCTCGATTGCGGTGTCTTCAGGATCGAGAAACTCGTTATCATTAACCGGCTCAGAGATGCTTCCAAGAATCGGAGAGCTCGTTGCTGCGGTAGGCGCAGGGAGAATTTCCTGGCGTAATGACACACCTCGAGTATGGCAGCCGACGGTCGCTGTAAAAACGACAATCGCAGCGCAAAGAACGCGTATTGTGAAACGTTGTTTTTTCACTTGGCGATCATGTAAGTTAACTTGGGGTAAATTTGCAGGCGTGCAAACAGTACAATCCCTGTATCTTTCGGTTTTTCGCACTGAAATTCTGAAACGCAAACACTGCGGCAGGAAGATTGTTGCCAACGAACGCCCTGAATTGACGAGACGGATCAGAAAGCACTCATGACAGCGGAAAACACAACGAATTCGCTCGTCTTTCAAATCGATCAATTGTTGGAAGAGGCTAGCAAGCTAGCAAAAACCGAAAGTGATTCGAGCAAGTTTTTCGATACTTTGCTTCAGCGTGCGGTGCTTCCGGTAAAGGCTCAGTCCGCTGCGATCTGGATGCTGGGTCCCGATTCGCATCCGGTCGCCGTCTCCAGATATCAGTCTTCCGGGCTCAGGCACCATAGCGAGAAAACGCGGCAGGCGATCGACCAAACCATTCGAGAAAGCATTGAATCTGGCCAAGCCAAAAAGCTGGGTGCTAACGGAAAGACATCGATGAGAACAAGCTCATCGAATCAGGGAGAACAACTTTCGGTTTTCGTTTGTCCCTACGATTCAGGATCGGGATCAACTGACTCAGCGGTTGCTCTCTACTTCGCTGATCGAACGGACCGGGAATTGGATTCCGTTTACGCCAGTTTCACGGAAGCGATTGCAGAGATCGCAGCGGAATTTGCGGACTGGAAAAAGTCAACGCGACCGATGCCAGCTGACCGGTCGGCGATCAATTCTGAAGCTACGTCTGACTGGAACAGGTTTAAATTACTTTCCGACGCCTTGCATGAGAACTTGAATGTTCGTTCGACGGCGGTTTCGCTGGTTAATCTGGGAAGAAAATTTTACTCATGCGATCGCGTGCTTTTGGCTCAAAGGTCGGGACGCAATTTCAAGATCATTGCCGCGTCTGGCGCAGCGACGATAAATCGAAAGTCAGAAACTGTTGCCGCCGTCGAATCGCTACTTGCCAAGGGCTTCTATCGAAATGACAAACCGATCGTTTTCAATGGTTCGGAGTCTGCCCCACCGCGACTCGAGGATGCGTTGGAGAGATATCAATCCGTTTCAGGTTACGACTTTCTGTTTTTGTCTCCATTGCCGGACAGAAGTGGACGAGTGCGATTCGTACAGGTGATTGAATCTGCACGTGAAAATGACGTCGGCGAAATATTAAAGCGAGTAAAAATTGCGGAGCCGCAGACAAGATCTGCTTTTTCAAACGCTGCTCTCTATCAATCGATCCCGCTGCGAGGTTTGTTGGGCGCGTTCGGAGGTTCGCGAATCGGCGGTGTGCTTTCCCGATTATTTGCTCCACTGGCGATTCTCTCGCTGATTGGATTGGGGATCGCGGCCTTGTGTCTGATTCAAACGGACATGACCGTTGTTGCTGAAGGCAATGTTGTGGCGGAAACGGAAAAGAACATTTTCGCTGCCAAAGATGGCGTGATCACGCAACTCAACGTTGGGCATGGTGATCAAGTTCAAGTTGGTCAGTTGTTGATCGAGATGTCGTCCAACAAAATCGAAGCCGACCTAAGTCGCATCAGTAGCAGTATTGAAACGGAAAAGAAACGCCTAAGTGCGATCGAAGCAGTGAAGTCTTCCATCGATCGCGGTACGCGCGAAGGACAGCGTGAACTTGGTAATCTTGCGAGTCAGGAAATCGAGTCTCAGCAGCAGATTGAGAACCTGAAAATTGAACAGGCTCAACTGGAAATTGAAAAGGGAAGACTTCAGCTCAAGAGCCCAATTGATGGAACCGTTGTGACTCGGGAAGCGAAAACCAAACTTCTCGATCGCCCCGTACGCCGGGGTGACGCACTGCTTCGTCTTGTTGCCAATGGCGGGAAATGGCTTGCTGAGATCCGTGTTCCGGATTCGCGAATTGCGCACCTGATGCAGTCGTCATCCGTTGAAACAAAGGATGAAAGTAAGAATCTCCGTGAGGTTTCAGTTCCTGTGACGTTGTCTGTCGCGACATTCCCTGAACTGAAATTCGACGGTGTCATTTGCGGCGTTTCCAATACGGCGGAAACCGACGAAGCGACCGGCCAAACTTTCATAGTTGTCACGGTCGAAATTGTTCCCGACGATCAAGTCGCGTTTCAGTCGGGCTCATCTGTCGTTGCAGAATTCAACTGCGGCAAAGCTTCCGTAGGCTATGCGTGGTTCAACGAGTTCATTGATTCTGTTCGCTACCGATTTTTTTAGACGAGGTTTAAGTTCATGTTGCGACGAATCGAAAAACAACTTTTCACGGCGGTGATTGCGTTGCTGATTCTATTTGGAACCGATCAGCTAATGTCACAGGAGGTGCAACTTGATTCAGCGGTTACGCAAATTTTGGAAGCAGTCGACACGCCGGCCCAACGAAGCGGTGTGCTCGAATCAGTTACGGTTCGCGAAGGCCAGACGGTAAAGAAAGGCGAACCGCTTGGAAAAATCCTCGATGATGGAACGCGATTAAAATACGAGCGTGCCCGGTACGAGTACGCGATGGCTCAGCAGTTGAGCAAAGACAAGACGTTAGTTAAGTATGCGAGCAAGTCTTTGGAGGTCAGTCGGGCCGAGCTGAGTCGCAGTGAAAAGGCAAATCAATCTGTGGATCTAGCGGTTTCGGATACAGAGCTCGATCACCTCCGGTTGGTCGTGTCCAAATCTGAACTTGAGGTTGAAAAATCACTGATTGATTTTGAAGTTGCGAAACTCAATGAGCGACTGCGCGAAGTTGATTTGAAGGAATCGAAGTTTGAGTTAAGTAAGCATCAACTGCTTAGCCCGATTGAGGGTCAGGTGTCGGTCGTGAATACGCGAGCTGGCGAATGGATCGAAGCTGGGCAGACTGTGTTCCGTATCGTTCGTATTGATCGTCTTCGTGTCGAAGGATGGGTGAGTGTCGAGCAGGCCGTTCAGATCCGGACGGGGCAAGCCGCCGAAGTGACGATCGAGATTCCCAATCGAGAAGCTATCAATAAACAGGGCAAAGTTGCCTTCGTTTCCCTTGAAGCGAATCCTGTCGATCGCAAAATTAGAGTCTGGGTTGAAGTCGACAATCAGGATCAGTCGCTTCGCCCAGGGCTTCGAGCTGAAGTCGTTATCAAGCCATCAAGCTAAGCGTTCAATATGTCCAACACTTTGGATCTTCATTTGATTCGGCCATCCCGCCGCAATGACTTGGAAGTCATCTGCCGAAGCGCTGGTGACGCGATGACGGATGGTGAATGGGTCGTGAAAGATCCGGTCCAGTTGAACTATTTCTTTCTGGATCAGATTCAGCACTGGTTGTTTGAAAGAATGAATGGCTCTTTCAGTTTGAAAGAAACGCAGCAGGCATTTGGTGACGCATTCTCCGGTGCGAAAATTTCCGAGCAACAGTTGCTGAATTTCTGTGCGCGACTCAGTCGTGACGGCTTGCTGTCCGAATCCCTGTCAGGAGAAAAGTTGTCACAGAGGCAACAGCAACAAAAGAAACGATCGCTTCACAAACTTCCGTTGTCCTTGATGGCTGTTCGTCTCCCTGGGCTCAACGCGGGATCGGTAATCACGCTCGCTAATTTACTTTTTGGATGGATCTTCTCGCCGTTGTGTGTCTTGATTGCTTTTGCTTGGCTTGCAGTGGCTTTCTGTTTCGGCATTCAATTCTTCGACGACATCGTTTGGGCTTTGCCTTCACTTGCCAACGTTGGGTTTGCCGACATCGTCATGCTGATGTTCTGTGTTTCGGTCGTCAAAGTTGTCCATGAACTTGCACACGCAGTTTGCTGCCGAAGAATGGGAGCGGAGTGCAAGGAAATTGGTTTGATGTTCCTCGTTTTTTCGCCATGCCTGTATTGCAATGTGACTGACTCATGGATGCTGCCCAATAAATGGAAACGGATTGCGGTTGCGGCAGCCGGAATTTATATGGAGTTGTTGATCGCATCGGCGTCGCTGTTTCTTTGGTACTATGCAGAGACCGCAATCCTCAAGTCTCTCTTTCTCAATTTGATGATCGTGTGTTCCGTCAGTACGCTGTTGGTCAACGGTAATCCTCTGATGCGTTACGACGGCTACTTTATATTGTCAGATTTGGTCGGCATTCCTAACTTGAGCCACCAATCGCGAAACAGAACATGGGGCTGGATCGCGAAACCGTTAGTTTCCACTCGCCAGAACATCGGAAGTCAAAGCAAGGTAGCGAACTCTGTTTTCCTGATCGCCTACCATATTGCTTCGGTCGCTTACCGAGTTTTCATTCTGACGATCATTTTCTTGGTGTGCTACGCGTTTCTCGAACCAATCGGACTACAGAATGTTGCTTCGGTTGCGGCTATTGTTTACCTCGTATGTTTGATGTCCTGTTTCTTCTTCGCGTTTATCCCGATGCTTCAGCATAAGAAGCGACAAGGTGGAAGAAACTGGGTAGGGATTTTGACTGTGCTGATTCTGGTTTGCGGGGTCGCTTACTTCGTTTCCAGCATCAAGGTTCCGCATTCCGTCAACACGTTGGCGAGAATCGAGTTCAATGAAGTTGCAATCTGCACTGCAAAGGCAAGCGGCACACTCGAATGGACGCTCAACGAGGGTGAGGATGTGCGCGAGGGAATGCCAATCGCGAGGCTGATTGAATCTGATTCAGCATTGGAGAAAACCCGGCTGACAAACAAACTTCAACTTGCCAGATTGAGAGTTGAAAACCTGAAATCCCGTTCGGGAATTGATCCCGATAGCCGAATCGAACTTCCGTCAGCTGAATCTGAGTTGATGGGATTGAGGGACGAACAGGCTATGTTTGATCAACGTCAGAAGGATCTTGAGTTGCTCGCTCCAATATCGGGGATGGTTGTGGAGACGTTGAAAGAAACCATTGCGGATACCAGTTCGGATACCAGTTCGATGAAGCTTGCGACTTGGCAGGGATCGGCGCTTCAGAAATCAAATCGCGGTTGTGCGATCGAACAAGGTGAAACGATTTGTCTGATCGGAAAACGTAATGATTGGAAAGTGTTTTTGCTTATTGATGAGCAGAAAAGGGACCTGATTTTTGGTGGTGAAAAAGTGACCTTGCGGACGTCTTTGGAACGAAACAAGTCGTACGTTGGGACCGTTGGTAAAATTTTCACAGATGCGGTTGAAGGAGAAGGTCCCGGCGAGCGTCAGTTTCGCGCCGAACTTTTACTTGAGGAACCGATCGCGATTGGTTTTCATGGCGCTGTCGGAAAGGCCAAAGTCACATTTGACGAACAGACGCTTTGGACAACAGGGAAACGTTTTCTGCAAGAGTCTTTTCGTTTCGAGTTTTAGCGATTGGCAGGAATCAGCGAAGGTTGGTTGTATCGCTGGTTTGCTCTGTAGACACAAGAGTTTGGTGGAACCGAACGAACTTCCCTTGGCAGTGAAATCACGTCGGAGGCGAATTGTCTTGCCGATTCAATTGGCTGCAGGCGATATCGATGAACTCCGTATCGCTCAAGGTTCTGATCTTCAAAGTACAGTGGCTGGTGATGGATGTCTGGAGTTTGAAATCGCAAGGTCGCGGAGGTTGGGTTTTGCGTTGCCGAATACGTTTGAGGTAGCGTTAGCCTCATCGGAACATCGACTCCATCAAGGCTGCTGCTTGGTGGTGTATAAGTGTCGACGGTTAACGTGTTGATGCCGCGTAGATATGTTTCAATCGTTTGCCGTGGTGCCAGTCGGGCTGGTGCCTTTTTTGACGCTGGCGAATCATCACTTTCTGATGAAGCATCCTCTTCTTCGTCGATAGGAGATTCGCTGTTTTCATCATCATCTTCTGCATCGATTGATTTGGAGCTCTTTTCACTTTTTCCGAAGAGCTCTTCGTCCATCTCTTCGTCGGACATTCGATCTTCGTCCGTCAGAGCCCACTTGTCTTCCTCTGGTTTACCTTCGGTCTCTGCATCATTGTCAGAATCCTGGATGGTCAACAACTCGAGCGAAACATCTTTACTTCCGTCGCGCCCGTTTGATGTTTGCGCCGTCGCGTGTTGATTGCCGGCAAACGCTATGACGGCAAGCGCCATGACGGCAATAGAAATCCCAACCATTACGGTTCTGCGAGTGAGGTTGGCTTTTCGAAAATTTCTCAATGGAATGATGCCGTTGGTCGTTATGTATTTAGTGTCCGCGCTGTCGGTATGCGTGTTTTGTTCGGCATTGGTGGGAAAAAGCGTCATCAACGGCCGTGAAATGCCGGTTGTGCGGACCTTCGATAAGCAATAGCACAAAGAGATTGCAGTCAAATGGACACGAAACGTTAAGATGACATCTGGAAGAATCGGGCGAGGCCATCAAGGCTCCGTAAACGGAAGACTTTGACTTCGTTGCGGTTGAAAACCTCGCGATGAAGAACCGCGGTAGTTAGCAACAATCGAATGGCACAATTTTGGAAAAATTTAAGACGACGCCTCGCGGAACGGAACAATTCCCGCGTTGAGGAGTCAACGTGCGTCAACGTCGACTACCTGAATCTTGAGCCAAGAAGGGTTTTGAGCGCCGACTTTATGCTTGTCGGTGGCGTGCTGGATTTGGATGACTTTTCGCAGACCACTGACGAAAATCTGTCGATCGCTCGAGCCTCAAACCTTTATCAATTCGAACTCGACGAAGGTGTTTGGTCGGGTGTTGATACGACATTCTTAAGCGGTAATGGCACCAGCACGCTCCTCGTCGATCCGAATTTCGTAACTGACATTTCAGTTAATGACAATCTCGGGATTGCGCTTGATGTCGAATTTCATAACATTGACTTGAGTCAATTGAATTCAACTTCAATTGTGACATCTGGGAATATCGGTCAAAGCGTGTTGTCGGCAGTGGTCGCTCCTACGCTTTCGCTTACTGGTAACGATATTGATTTGAGCAATGCAGCTAACGATTTTGGTTCGATCAGTCTCGTCGCCGCGGGCGAGTTAGAAATAGCAGACGCCAATGACCTAATGCTGACGGGGCTTCAGGCCGACCGGGCAGCGATCATTGCCGGACAGGCAGGTCCGGGTTTAATGACGCTCGATGGAGATGTTGTCGTCGCTGACCAACTTTTGTTGCAATCGAGTGATGGTGTTCAGCAGATCGGTGGATTGATTTCTACCAATGAGCTACTGCTCTCTGGCAACGGTGTGTTTTCAATTGACAATTCGGCTAACTTGATTTCTTCGCTGGCCGCTAATGTCGATGGCTCGTTGGAAATCGCATCAAGCACAGACGTTTTGATTGACTCACTGGAGTACAACTCAGGCCTTAGTAATTTGAGCGTCGTGAATCGCGGGCTGGAAGTTGACGGTAGTCTGGAGATGTTCCTGCTCGACTCGGATCTTCGTCAGTCAGCGGTAGCGAGCCTGATTGTGGGAGGCGATGCTTTTCTGACAACCACTGACGGCGACATTTGTTTGGCCGGCGGAGATTGTGATGGCGATGGAGCGAACGACAATCGGATCGGAGGAGCGATTTTCGTGTCGGCGACGGGCGAAGTTCTGATCGCTGAAGATGATGATGTTCTTGTCAATCAAGCCAATGGCAACGGAAGCTTTCGCTTTATTGGAAACAACATCCGAATCAATACGGACATTGCTGCGGCAGATCTGCTATTGCAAGCAAGTGATGGTGTGTCGGCCAACGGGAGTACGATTGAAGTCGCCAATTTGATGCTCAGTGGAGCCGGTGACTTTGAGCTTCTCAATTTTGCAAATTCGATAGGCAATTTTTCGGCAGATGTCGACGGAACCATTCGTCTCGCAAACGGAACGGATCTGAACATCGCGTCGTTGACGTTCGAATCGGTCTGCACGTCCGATTTGGAAGTCTGCGGCGTTGCGGTGACGGACGATTTGTTGATCCTTCTCGATAATTCAAACTTGACGCAAACCTCAGCGATCGTCGTCGGCGGGTTAACAACCTTGAATGTTGGCACTGGCGACATTTGCTTGTCGTTCGGCGACTGCGACAACGATGGCCTCAATGACAATGACTTTAATGAATTAAGCATCGTTGCCGCAAACGAAATTGAAATTGCCGATATCAACAATGTTTCAATTGTGGGGCTCGATGTCGACGGCGAGGCAGCAATCATCGCGGGTCAATCGACTGACGGAAGGATTTCGCTGGAAGGAAACTTGGCCGCTGATCGCTTGCTGTTGCAGGCGACCGATGGAGTTGAGCAAATCAGTGGCTCAATCATTGTCGATGCCGTCGTTCTTGACGGTTCGGGAGATTTCCATCTATGCCTAGAAAACTCAATTGGATCCACCACCAATGCTGGACGTATAAGTGCTGACGTGGCTGGCGACGTCTACGTTCGCAACAGTTTTGCGGTTGAACTGATCGACCAAAGCTTCACAACGAAGTCTGGTGCCGTTGTCAGCCACAGTCAAGTCAATGTTGGCGGCGATTTTGCAGTCGTTTCTGATGCGGCCAATTCAACAGCGGTCTTTGATTCAACGCAGATTAATGTTGGAGGCAAATCCAGTTTCGTGACGACCGGAATTGGTGGAGATATCGTCGTTGACGATCTCAATGTCGCAGGACCAATCGGTGTATCAACGGTTGATGGTGATGTAACAATCGTCAATCAACATGCCAATGGAATCGTTTTTCGCGGTGACGATGTTCCCGGAGTCGCAGCTACAGAAGTGTGTGCTCACTTCGAAGAAAGTTCGATCAATGGGTCGCTGTTCGCACAGGCCACTCAAAACGACATTACCAATGAGGCAAATGCTTCCTTGGAAGTCAGGGGAGTCGCTACGCTAGTTGCTGGAACAACAAACGCCTCGAATGTAACGGGGGCCAACAACGAATTCGATATTGCACTTGGCTTGGAAACGGGCGACAACATTCGTTTCGATGTCTTAGGTGCCAGCGCGAACCAAGCTTCGATGGAGCTTGATGGCTCAGTTGTTTTTGCTGACACGGCCATCGGCAATCCATCTTCAACTGGAGCGGACGACGGAACATTGTTCCTTTCAGTTGATGGTTCAGCAACTCAGTCAGGTGACGTTTTGCTTTCGGCTGATAACGTTGCGATCGATGCGGTTGGGCATCTGATACTCGCCGACGTCGATGCGGATCAACTTGCATTGAGCTCAAAGGGATTCGTAGACGTGTCGTTACTGTCCGGTACGCCCGGTGATCTGCCTGATTCCGATAGTGATCGCTTTGCTCCAAGGCACACTTCGGTGGACGGAGAGTATGGGATTGTTGTCACAAGTCAAAATGATTTGACGATCACCACGATTTCTGATGCCTTGAATTTTCAACGGGACATCACGGGTATATCAGCCGACGCTGGTCATGCGTTTGTGCAGACAGTCGATGGTGCCAATATCCGTTTTGATGGCTCCGGGAACACTGACACAATCGTTGCCAATGGGATAACATTTGGGTTGGCCGCTGATATGCAAAATGGACATGTGTTGACGACCATCGCAGGTCAAAATTTGACGATCGAGGAAAATACCGTTCTGCGAAGCACCTCAGGTACCGTGACCGACATTAGTTCATTCACAACCGATGAAGGTGTTGAGTTCGAAAACGTTGTCAAGGAAGGGCCGCGTTTCAGTCTGTTCTTGCCAACGCCGAGCGACGATCCGACAACCAAAACCGTGAACACAGATGACAGTCAGTTTATTGGTCTAGATTTTGGTCGTCCTGGCGAACAAAACTTCATTGTGGAAGTCAACTGGGCAGACGGCGTACTCGATGTTTTGGAGTTTGAATCGGGTGTTGGCAGTCGCTTCGAACGAATTTCGCATACCTTTACGAACGATTTTCTGTTGGAAAATTTCGAACTTCCAACCTTCCTTAACTTTTTCAACGATCCAGCCATCAACCTGTTTGACAATGCAGGACAAACAAGTCTCAACGGTGATGCGACCGACCTGAATACTAACGATAATTTTGTATTGGCATTTTCGGATTCACGACCTCAAGGAGACTTGGAAGTTGCCTCGGTTTCGAGGCCTGAAGCAATCATTCGTGACAACATTATTCCAACCAATGACGATCAGGTATCGTCCGAAACAGAGGTTTCTGAGTTTGGGCAGACGGAGTCAGTTGTTGAAGAGGAGGCTTCTGATGCCTATTTGGTTCGACTCGACGATGCTGGTTTGGAGATTAAGGAAACCAAACAGGATATGGAGGAGTCCAGCGTCACGCAGGATGTCGTCGCTCAATTGAAACGACGCGTCGAAGAAGGCGTACAATATCCGCCCGGGCAGTATCGGATCAACTGGACAGAGAGCGGAGTCTCTTTCTCGATCGAGTTCGAAAAAGGTGCAGAAGAAGACTTGGAACCCGGTGAGGTCGAGCCGCTGATCGACGAATTGCCACGTGGCGAAAATCCAGCTGAAAACAATGAGCTTGATCCACCTGAGGAAGATTTATCACCGGCTGACATGCCTGTTGAGGACATTCGCGATTCGAACGTCAAAAACGGTGATGAAGATGTGGATATCGTGGTTGAGAACGTAAGACAGATGAATCGGGCGGACTTGATTGCATCTGGTGCGATTGCAATTGGTCTAATGAGAAGCAATGCAAAACGGGACGAAGAAGTTGCTCAAGAGCTGAGTCAACTTAACGCCGAAGGGAACAGGATTTCTTTCACCAAGTCTGCCAGAACTAGCAGAAAGATCGGAGGCTAGGATGGCCAAGAAAAATCCTGATCACGATGATCCCGAATTCGACGATGCGACAACGGAGCCGAATTTGGAGACTGCCGGGAATACAGTTGAGCCGTCATCCAATGACGAAACGACTGATTCTTTACAGCAATCCCTCGAAGAGGTCAGGGATCGAGACATCAACAAGACAAAGAGTTTCAGCAAGGGCGACTTAACGGTTGAAGCGGATTCCGGTTTTGAATCGATCGACGAATTAGACTCAATGGATCAGCCAGCCGCAGCGGAAAAGGTCCCTTCGGCTGAGACGAAAGCGGAGATCCAGCCGGGTCAAAAAACTTTTGTTTTACACGATTCCGTGCAGGACGACATCGACGAAGACTTTGAACTTGGCGGTGAAGTCGACGAAGACATCGAGTTGGGCGCTGACATCGACGAAGACTTGGAGCTTGGCGGTGACATCGATGAAGAGCTGGAACTTGGCGCTGACGTCGATGAAGACCCGGACTTGGGAGATGATGAACGCCCGGGTAAATCGAAACTGGTTCAGCCAATCCATCCAAAGACGGTGATTGTCGAAGAACGCAGATTGCTTAGTAGCGAACTTGATGAGTCGTTGGAATCTAGCCTTGAGTTTAGTGACTCAATGGCCAACTTGTTAGGTTCATCGCGCCGTGAATGGGGTAAGCAGAACTCGGACGCAACGCCCATGTCATCACTAGAGGCGCCTACGCGTTCTCAACGTCCGGTGGCGCGACCAAAGCTAAATGACAGGCTTGTGGTAGCTGATGGCGAACGCGAAGTCGATGGTAATCCGGACTATCGAATCGTGTCCTTCCTTGGCGCTGGTGCGATGGGTGAAGTCTATGTTGCACGCCAAACTTCCGTTGATCGCGATGTTGCATTTAAAAAGCAAATCTTCAAGGCAGAAACGTCTCGCCGGAAGATGATTCGAAACCGGAACAAGTTTCTGTTTGAGGCTCAGATTACCGCGAATTTGGATCACCCGAATATCGTAGCGATTCATGACATGGGTCGCGATCAAAGCGGCGACGTTTTCTATTGCATGGAGTTGGTTCGCGGACAACCGTGGGATGAAGTCATCGACGAAATGAGTCTTGAGGACAACCTTGAGGTTCTTTTGAAAGTCATCAACGGCATCGCTTACGCTCATTCGAAAAATACGATCCATCGCGACCTCAAGCCTGAGAACACGATGCTGGGTAGTTTTGGTGAAGTGCTAATCATGGATTGGGGTTTGGGTGTCAACCTCGATCAGGGTCCGCCGGCAAGCATGGGCGGCACGCCTGGATTCATGGCTCCAGAAATGGCCAAACCTCCGAAAGAGGCGGTTGGCAAACACAGCGACATCTACCTGTTAGGCGCGATCCTCTTCATGATCACGACAGGGCAAAGTCCTCATCAGGGCGACGATGTTTGGGAGTGCCTGCGAAATGCAAGTAGCAATCGAATCGTTGACGTATCGAATTCCGAACGAAAAATTGACAAGCGGTTGCTGGCGATCGCTGTCAAAGCCATGTCAACCGAACCCGCGGATCGTTATGCAAATGCGGATCAACTTCGCCGGGCGATAGAAAATTACCAGTCGAATCTGCAAAGCATTAAGCTTACAGAACGTTCGGAGCTGGAATTGGCGCTGGCAATGGAAAACCAGAACTACGAATATTTTTCCAAATCAATGTTTGGGTTTCGGGAAGCCCTTTCGCTCTGGGAGAAAAACGCAAATGCGTCTTCCGGATTGCAGAGAGCAAGGCTTGCTTACGCCGAATCCGCGCTTGATCGGCAAGACTTTGAGCTTGGCATGTCGTTGTTGGATCCGAATCAATCCGACGAAGCTCCGCTGTTTGAAAAACTTCGCAAAGGAGCTGCATCCAGTGAGCAACGACGCCGATTGGTCTGGCTTGCCATTGGAGCATCCGTTCTTTTGTTGGGCACTTTGGTGTTTACTTCCACGATGAATGCGAGAACTCAAAAGCTTAATGCTGAAAATCTGGCATTAGCGGTGAAGCTCGAGAAAAAGGCGAAACTTGAAGCCGTGTCGGCAACTCAAGTCGCCGAAAAGGAAAAGCAACGTGCTGAAAATGAGCGAGGAAAAGCAGAAGTTCAACGCAAGAAAGCCGAAGAGGCGAAAAAGGTAGCGGAGGATCTCGCGATCGCCGAAGAGGCCGAGCGCCGTCGAGCCGAAGAATTCGCGAAACGCGAAAAAGAAGCTAGAGAGAAAGCAGACGAACTACGTCTTAAGGAATTCGCCGCCAGACGCGCGGCTGAATTGGCAAAGGACGAGAAAGAAACAGAACGTCAAAAAGCGGAAGCGGAACGTTTAAAAGCAGAGGCGGAACGTCAAAAGGCATTCAATCTCGCCGGCCAGTTGCGGGTCAGTGAGAAATCCGCTCGTCAGAGACTGTTTCAATCGAATATTGGATTGATTGATGGCTACATTCGTGACAATCAAATCGAACAGGCAATCGAAACGCTTGAGAGAACACGCCGCAATGATTCGAGGTTCGTCAATTGGGAATGGAATCGGCTTTATCATCTTTGTCATACAGAAGTGAAATCAGAATCGCTCGATGAGGTCACGGACATCGATCAGAGCAGTGACGAAACGGTGAGTATTGTTTCTGCGTCCGGTAAGGCAAAGTTTTGGAATCCAAACAACAAAGCGGTCGCCTCCGAAATTCAAATCTCAACTGCGAAAGCCATTGCGACGGCGCTTTCGCGAAATGGAAAATGGGCTGCCATCGGAACCGCCGATCCAAAACGAAAGCTCACGATCTGGGACACCAGCAGTGGGGAAATGGTTGCCAACCTCAGCGACAACATCGATGCGTCGCTCGTCTGCTGTGTATCGTTCAATGACTCCGGGACGCAGCTGGCGGCCGGTGATTCGGCTCGGATTATCACGCTCTTTGGAGGTGACGGTTCCAATTGGTCCAAATCGAAAAAGCTTGGCTTTCATTCATCGCGGCCCGTCGATCTGGATTTTGAGTCCGGCGGAAGAAAGCTTGCTTCGGTATCAAAAGACGGGCTTTCCATTGTGTGGGATACTCAATCTGGAAAGCCTATTTCGGCGTATAGCCATCCAGCTCAAATGAACGCAGTCAAATTTGTTCCTGGACAGAAAGGGTTGGTCGCTTGCGCCACCGACGAGCGAGAAATCGTGTTGTGGAATTCTGCGCTGTCAAATAGCCCAACGGCGTGGCAGGAATTGTCGGCAGCAGATCTTAAGGTTGCCAAGTCTCGAGCGTTTGTTGAGTCGTTGGTCGTTCACGAGTCAGTTGTCAACGATCTTGATTTTTCCAAAGATGGCGAAACGATGGTGACTTGCGGGGATGATCGAACGATCGCCGTTTGGGACTTCGGTGAACGAACGTTGGTCAAGCGATTTCGCGGTCACGTCAATGCAGTTCTCGCATGTTGCATTGGCGAAGAGGGAAAAGCGGCGGTTTCGGCCTCTGCCGATGGGGACGTCCGTGCCTGGCGATTCGATGAATATGAAGACCAGCGAGCTTTCATCGCGGACGAATCAATGTCCTTGAATTGCGTAGCGTTCAATAGCGACGCAACGCAATTGTTAACTGGCGATGAAGCTGGAGTCCTTCGGATCTGGAACAAGAGGCAGGGTGCTGAAACGGAGTCTAAGCTTGAGTTTGATCCGAAGCTGGGTCGCAAAGCAGCGTACTTGCCGAAGTCCGAGAGAATCGTAACCAGTAGTCCCGGCAATGTCTTTGTTTGGCAAAATGGAAAACTACTGCATAAGAAAACAGAAGTTGGGCAAACTGGGATCGTAGTCGTCACCAAAAACGAACGGACAATGATTACCGGTGGAGACGAAGAGAATCCCACGATCGTTTGGGACTTGGAAACGGGAAAGAAAGTTGCAACGTTGTTGGAAGGAAGCAGTCGCAACCGCGTGACTGCGATGGCGGTTTCCCCCGATGATCGGTTTGTTGCGATGGGAACGGGTTCGGTAGAAGGCATCGTTTCCGTTTTTGACCTTAGGACGTTTCAATTGGTTGATGAATTCGAAGAACATCGCGGCTGGATTACGGATTTGGTTTTCTCGCCAGCATCCAACGAATTCCTTTCAGCGGATTCTGTGGAAGGCTACGTTAACGCGTGGGTTGTCGAAGGAAATCGCGTACGACGACAGAAAAAGATCGATGGCATCGGCGGAAGTTACATTCGAATTGCGTATTCAGAATCGGGAAAGCAATTCGTAACTTCGACCAACACGGACACAAGCAAATCCGAAATGCAGATTTGGGATAGCCGAACCAAGTCGCCGGTCTCAAAGGTTCAATTAGCGCGAACCATTGATTTTGTTTCAGTTATCAAGGACGAAGTTGTCTTTCGACTGACCAATGGGAAAGCTTACGGTTGGAAGCACGCCAGCGGCCCGCGACAAATGCGTAATGTCCCAATGTTTTCCAATGCCAGCTATCCAACTGCTCTGAACGGCTGGTCGAAACTTCCCGGCAATAAGAGTCTCGTTTACGGCGACGGTTTCGTGAAAATCCTCGGGGCTGAACCAACAGCCAACAGACCCAAGCAGCGGACCCAATCCATCGCAAACGTTTTTGACTCCGCGGGCAATCCGGGGCCATGCGTTTCCGCGCTATTCGCGGACGGAGAAAAGCAAGTCGTCGCGCTTTATCGAGACGGAGCAGTTCGCTTTTGGGATCGGAAATCCAACACGGTTAAAAACGTCATTCAATCGCCGGAATCTAAAGTGACCGGGATTGATGTCTCGTCAAAAGATTCTCGTCGACTCGCAACTTGCGACTCGGTTGGAGTCATCCGTTGCATCGATGTTCCAACGAACGAAGTTCTTTCCGAAATAGATACCGGGTCAAAGCTGACATCCGTCAAATGGAACGGCAAGGATAACGTGATCGTGTCGGGGCAAGGTGAGCTTCTGTTGGTTGATTTGGACACAGAAGAAACTGTCAGCCTCAATGGAACGGCGGATGATCTTCTGGCAATCGACAGTTCAGATTCTGGCGACGTGATCGTTGGTGTCGGATTGAATCGAAAAGATGAAGGCCGTGTCTATCTGTGGCAAAAGTCGAAAGAGGTTTGGCAAGAACGCCCAAATGTGTTTGGCTCACAAGTCCTATCGGTTCGAGTTTCACCTGATGGTAAGCGTGCCTTTACCGGTGACGCAGCCGGGGCGATCACCGTTTGGTACATTCCTGATCCAGGCGTTTCTGACCCGCCTCGAAAACTGATCTCGTTGATTGACCATGAAAAAGATGTTTCTTCGATCGCCATTTCGAGTGACGGAAGCGAGGTTGCATCGGCATCCAAAGATGGGTCCGCAATCCTATGGCTATCAGGCGAGCCGCGCGAATGAGCAACGGTTTTCAGGATTGAGATGTTTTTGGCTCCATTGGGCCAGACGCAAAAGTCGGAGACTTTTTCAGTGGTGGGGCAAACCTATTTGGGCATTGGAGTTAATTTCGATTAGACTGCACTCTCTAATACTGCTTACCAAGAAACTGTTTTCCAATCGTAGTCATGGACGCCTCACTCTCTTCCACCAACCCACAGAAACCTAGAGGCAAAGGGCCGTTTGCGACGCTCACGACAAAGATAGCAGCAGTCATGTTGATGCTTGCTGTGGTGACTCTGATTGGACTGACGGCCCGCCGAGTGCACCAAAATTATTCAGTGCCGGCAAAAGAATTCGACTGGTCAACCCGCGGGCACAGTGATTTTCACAATGGCGTCTACTTTCCGAGTATCGCGTTTCGTGAGCAAGTCAATCCGTACTCCTTGTCGGTTATGGATCAGTACACCGTAGCAGCCCCGTCACGTGCTTGCCCGCCGGTCACGTTTATGATTCATCTGCCGTTTGGTTTGGTGGATTTAAAGATTGCCGACATCGCGTTCTTCGTGTTTAACGTTGGTATGTTGATTGGGTTGGCATTCATCGCAGTTCAGTTTTGCCATCACAGACATCACGGTAGCGAGCAATCCGACTCGCGACATTTCCCGTGGCTAACTTGGTTGACCGTGTGCACCGTCTTGTTAGTCTCGCGACCTGGACACGTTACGCTGTTTACAGGCTACTACACTTTGGAGCTTGTGTTGGGGACTGTGTTCGCACTTCATTTCGCGAAGAAGCGCCCATGGCTTTCGGCGGTCGGTGTGTTGGTCGCATCGTCCAAACCGACGTACGTGTTGCCTTTGATCGTTTTGATGATCGCTAGAAAAAATTATCAGGCCATTTGGCGAGGAGTTTTACTTTGCGTCGTTTTCGGCCTGATTGGTCTCGGATGGATTGCTCAAAAAGATGGTTTTACGAATGTCTTCAAAGGCATACAGGAAGGGCAAGCTGAGTTTCATGACGATGAAAGCGAACACCCAGTCAACACTTGGACCAGAATCGATGTTGTCGGAATGGCGGCCAAAGCCGTCAATTGGATTCCTGACGACAAAGCTTACTTGGGTTGTATGCTCCTTCTGTTGGTTGGCCCCTGTGTTGTAATTTATCGGGTTGCTGAGAGTGAATTCGATGATGGGATTCTCGGACTCACTAGCCAGATTGCGTTGCTGACGATTCTGCTGTCAATCTATCATCACAGCTACGACTGTTTGCTGATCGTCGTGCCGTGGGTCGGATATGTCTTTTTTGGTGATCGCGTCCTACCAGAAACCAGCCGACGCACGAAATGGTTTCTTGGGTTGTTACTATCGGTGCCATTGTTGAACTACCTGTCCACAAAAACGGGACGCGAAATTTTAAAGTTCGATCAACTTGATCTGGGTTGGCAGTTGATCACCGTGATCAATGGCATGTGTTTGCTGATCGCGTTGATGATTCTCATGACGATCGCCTATCAAAGCTTGGCAAAAAAAGTGCAGGCGCAGAATGAAAGCTGAAGAGAAATCCGAAAGTCAGTCGTTGTACCGCGAAGCCATAAAGGTTCTCCCTGGCGGGACCAGTCGCAATATGATTTGCCGTAAACCTCATCCGGACTACGTTTCTCATGGCGAAGGTTGCCGCGTCACGGATGTCGATGGCAAAACCAGAATCGACTTTTCCAACAATACTGCATCGCTGGTGCATGGTCACGCGCATCCTCGAATTGTTGCTGCCGTGACTGAACAGTTGCAGCGCGGGACGGCGTTCAACTTAGCAACCGAAGCTGAACTGCGATTTGCGCAGCACCTCTGCAGTCGCAACGAAGGGTTCGAAAAAGTCCGCTTCATGAGTTCGGGTACCGAGGCCGTGATGGCAATGATCAAGGCGGCTCGAGCGGTTACTGGCCGGTCAAAAATTGCCAAATCCGAAGGGGCTTATCATGGAACGTATGATTACGCCGAAGTTAGCCAGAAATCGAAGCCGGCGAATTGGGGCTCGGAAGCATGCCCAGCCAGCGTTGGCGCCGCCCAAGGCACGCCTCAACAGGCTTTGGATGACGTCATCATCACGCCATTCAACGACGTCGATCGTACAATTGAGTTGTTGGATCAGCACAAGGATGAGTTGGCTTGTGTTCTGATCGATCCACTGCCGCATCGTATCGGTCTAATTCCCACCAGCCACGAATTCATGAAAGCGATTCGCCAGTGGACGACAGAGAATGGTGCGCTGTTGGCGCTGGATGAAGTTTTCACGTTTCGAATGGGCTATGGCGGAGCTCAAGAATGGTATCCAGACGTTTGTCCTGATTTGACCGCGATGGGAAAAATTATTGGCGGCGGTTTCCCTGTCGGTGCCCTTGCTGGAAAAGACGACTTCATGTCCTGTTTTGATCCGACGAGGTCGGAATTGCCGCTTCCATTTTCAGGCACGTTCTCGGGGAACCCGATCACGATGACGGCGGGTCGAGTCGCGATGGAGCTTTTCGATCGTTCTGCGATTGCTGAAGTGAATCAGTTGGGCGATTACGCTCGGAAAGAGATTTCTGAGGCTATTGATCGCTCTGGCGCCGAGGCGTGCGTTACCGGGGCAGGATCCATGTTCCGCGTTCATTTGAAAGCACAGCCTCCGGTTGAATACCGGTCCGCCTATCAGGATTCTGATGAGCTTCGCAAAATTGCGTTTCTTGTGAAGCATCTGTACGACAATGGATTCATCATGATCAATACATGCACGGCAGCCCTTTCGACCGTCACTGGGAAGGCGGAAGTCGACCAAATGATCGAATGCCTCGAAACGGGTATGGTCAAACTTGGGAAGAACTAAAGGCGGATAATCTCTGCTTCATAGACGGCAAGCAAAAAGAACAGAAGTGGCATGACGCTGAGAAGCTTTGCGGGTCAGCAAAACTTTACCTCTAGTGACGCGATCGCCAGTTCTACCGAATGCCGGTTGGTATCAGTCGTCCGAGCTCGAGTTTAACGATTGCAAAAATCTTGCGCGTTAAAGTTTTCCAAATCTGTCGATCGAAACCGCTCGATTGTGAAGAAACGATAATTCTTGTCCTCAGGAATAACCCGGACGCATGACATGGTCGAATTGTAGAGTATCACTCTGACTTCACCATTTATCGGTTGTTCCAATGTCCATTCGACATCTACTGGTAGCACTACCAACACTGACTGTTGCAGCTCTTGTTTGCTGTTCAGCATCGTTGCTCGCGCAGCAGCGTTCCTATCCGGTTTCCTTTCGCAAGGTTGTTCAGGAAGAATCTGGCAGCGACGAGAAATCTCTCGCCGAACAGTTGGAGGCGATGAACGAACGGCTGGAAGAACTGGAGTACGATCTCAAGGAAAAGATTGAGTCGTCAAAGAAAGACAGTTCCGGCGATGACCTAGAAAAGCTTGCCGAGCGGTTGGAGGAGGTAGAGGAGTCAGTTGAGGACAACTTCGAATCGATCGCTGACATCGACGGCCAGATTCCCGGGTTCGTCATCAGTGGACACAAGAAACCGAAGATGAAATTCTTTGGGCGTATTCACCTCGACTGGTGGGCGTTTCCAAGAGCCCAAGACGGTATTGCTGCTCTCGAAGGCGAAGATCCAGAAGACCGAGTTGCGTTTCGCCGTATGCGTATCGGTGTCGGTGGAGACTTGAACGACAACGTTTTTTACAAATACGAAGGTGAGTTCGCTGGAGGAGATAGTACTTCTTATCGTGATGCTTTTCTCGGGTTCAAGAATTCTCCCTTATTCAACACGATCATCATCGGAAATCACAAGCGACCTTACGGCTACGATCACCTTAACAGTAGTCGCTACAACATCTTCATTGAACGTCCGTTCATCGTAGAAGCATTCAACCAAGACGCTCGTCGTTTGGGTATTTCATCGAATGGCTTCAACGAAAGTAAGTCGATGAACTGGCGATACGGTTTGTGGCACCAAGAGCTGACTCAAACCAGCCTGGGATTCATCAGTGATCACTACCAGCCAGAGATTGCCGGACGTTTGGCCTTCACGCCATGGTACGACGAATCATCTGGTGGGCGAGGATACTTTCACTGTGCGATTTCCGGATCATTCGGCTGGCCGGACGGAAGTACTGCTTCTTCAGACAACGCGGCACGATACAGAACTCGTGCCGAGGCACGCCACAGGATTCGTTGGCTCAATACAGACCGGTTGCTTGGTGCCGATACAAACAACTTGTTGGGGCTTGAGGCAGTTTTCAATAATGGACCTCTTCAGTTGACAGCAGAATACATGACCGTCGGCGTGAATCGGCTTGCGGCAGTTGGCGAAAACCTTCGTTTCGACGGTGGTTACATGCAGGCTGCCTATATGCTTACGGGCGAACACATGCCTTGGAATCGCGAAACAGGCACACTCGCTCGTCTCAAGCCATTCGAAAACTTCTTCGCAGTTCGCGATTGCGATCAGAAAGTCAAACGTGGTCTCGGAGCATGGCAAGTTGCGGCACGATATTCATTCGCTGACTTGACTGATCAAGACATCATCGGTGGCCAAGGCGATTCGCTGACACTGGCGACGAACTGGTATTGGAATCCGTACGCCAGAATGCAGTTCAATTGGATCTCTGGCGAAATCAATCGCCCCCCCTTCACAGATGTCGGCGGCAAGTATCAATCAGTTGGCGTTCGATTTATGGTCGACTTTTAAAACTAAGTTAGCTTTTGCGTCTGCAACGAATCAATATCACGGATGAATTCGATGAACCAAATACAAATACGAAAACTACTTATGGTGAGCGGTATTGCTCTTTCGGCAAGCTTCCTGTTTCAAACAAATCCCTCAATTGCAACCGCCCAAATTGAAAGCCGCGTTTGTGGATGCGGCAGCATGAAATGTAAGGGTTGCATGAAAGGGAAGCTGTTTCCGATCAAGAAAGCAACGTCAGCGTTGCGTGCGAAAAAAGGATGTGGCTGTGCGGCATGCAAAGAAAAGCCAATCGCAATTGAACAAGTGACTTCTGAACAAGTGACTTCTGACATTCTGGTTTCGCAAGAGTACTTGCCAGAAGTTTCAGTTGTGCCATGTGCTTGCGGCAAAAAGAAATGCGGGTGTCGAAAAAATCGTCCACGACCAATCCGCTCGAACGCAGTTTCGTGTCCGGAATGTGATTGTGATTTCTGCGAATTGAAAGTTTCGAAGACGAAGGAAAAGAAAAAGTGCTTCGTTGTTAAGCAGAAAGAAGTCTGTGTTCCAGCAGTGCGATTGCCTTGGAAGAAATGTTGTCCGCCTTCGAAATCAAAAGTACGCGTGGTCAACGTTTTGAGCACAAAGAGCTACGAATGTCCAACTTGCAAATACGAATGGAACGTGTTCGAACCGGAAGTTCCGAAGGCTCCAAATTCAGAAGATGCTTCGGGCAAGTCGGTTCCATCGGATGAGTCAGCGGAGATCAAGGAAGTCGAACCAGTGCCTCCATCGGCTCCGAAAATGGAACTGCCGGATGTTGAGGCGATGGACCTGAATACGGTTCCTCGTCCGCCAGTCAAAATCAAATAGCGAACGAAAAAGAAAAGGGCTTGCCAAACGGCAAGCCCTTTTTTGGTTTCAACAAGACAAAACGTCTACACGGGAACGACCAAGTTTCCGTACAAGCTTGTATCATCCGTGATGCGGAAAGAATCCGTCGTCGGCGTGATTTGCTCTGTCAGGTTCTTCAGATCGATTTTGGTGCCGTTGAGTTCAAGACTCTCGATGCGGTAGGCTCCCCAGATTTGATTGGTGATGGTGACCGAACCGTCGACAAGGTCTGAATTGTCGAGTTTCAAGTCGATAATTAGATCGCGTCCATCCATTCGGAATCGCAAATCATCTTCGAGTGAATCGAGCGTAGGGAAGTTGGTAAGCTGGATCGTATCTCGCCCAGCACCACGATCTTCATTGATGGAGTCGCTACCATCGCCAACGCCGAACAGGAAAGTGTCATCTCCGGGGCCGCCTGTCAGCGTGTCGTTGCCCTGACGTCCTTCGATGGTGTCATTGCCAAGTCCACCAGTGATAACGTTATCCACTTGGTTACCAGAAAGCGTGTCATCTAAATCGCTGCCGATCGCGTTTTCGATGGTGGCTCGGAACGCGATTGAAACGTTGTTGAGAAAACCATTGAATGAGCTGAACCCTCCGGGGTTCAAATCGATCGAGTTTGGCACTCCGTTTCCGATAGCCGGGTTGGATCCCTCAAGCGTCAACGTGTCAATGCCGCCGCCATCCCAAAGGTTCTCAACGAAGGCCGGGTTTTCTGACCAGTAGTCAGCCAGTCCGTAAACGGAATCGCCCGAATTAAAGAGTTGGTTCTCACCGTAGTCGATGTGAATCGATTCGACGTTGTACAGCTGGGGAGTCGTTGGGAAAAGGCCATCAGGACGCACCCCAGTAAAGGTTGACAAAACATTAAAGTTGTCGTTGTTGGTGACGTCGGGAAGGACACCTGTTCCACCAGATGCATCAAAGACGTGGTTGTATCCAAGATTGTGCATCAGCTCGTGAAGCAGCGTTGTGTAGGCACCCGTGTATGGCGTTAGCGTTGGATCAGGGAATCCGAGCGCGAAACGGTTGTACCAACTGTCACCACCTTGCGGGCCGCTACTTGGGAAGAATGCAAATGCGGCCGCGTTACTGTCTTCAAGTCCGTAGTTACCAAAACGATAAACTCCACCTCTCTGACCAAGAACATTGGTTGCGAGGTCCGAGATTTCGTTAAATTTGATTTCGGTGATCCGTTCGATCTCGTCGAAGGCACGTCGAACGGCGATGCGTTGCTGCTGATTGAACCGGGAGAAGTTTTCTGGTGGATCGTCGTTGACCGCTTCCCCCGTAGCGTAGTCAGGGAATTCTTGCATGAAGCTATAGGACAACTCCAGGCGTCCAAGATTGTCTCTCGTCAGCCCCGGGATTTGTGTCCACAAGCTGGAAGGCGTTGTCGACGTTCTGTACTCTGGTTCGGTCCTGACTTGCAAACGACTCCAGGTGCTCCACAATCCATCCGCGTTTTCCGCGCGGACATAGATATCGTCCAGCGAGCGATTGTTGTAGTCGCCAGTCGTCAGTCGCAATCCAGCATTTGTCTCCGCGGCCGTGAAATCATGAATTACGAAAGCGTCGAGCGGGTCGTTGTTTAGTTCCCAGCGAGCACTCAGCTGATCGAAGCCGTTGCCATCGTAAACTTGGTAACGAATGTGATCGTTTCCTGCGTCAGATTTTACGAACAGTTCGCCCAATTGGAATTCAACAAGTTGTTGATCGTAAACGAGGCCCTGAGTGGCAAGTGTTGGCTGAATGGGTGGTATCACAAACTCTGTCGTAATCGAAATCGTTCCATTTCCACTCAGGAATTTCCCATCGTTTCCGCGGTATCGAATCTGCTGAACGAAATCAAAATTGGGGGCCTCGTAATTCAGTTCGCTCAACTCATTTGCTTCGACGCGAATCCATTGTTTACGCGGCTGGACGACACCTTTGAAAACGAGCTCACCGTGTACTGAGTGCGGGCTGGTATTCCAGAATTCGTAATACTTGATTGTGTTGCCATCGTCATCCGTGATGTTGGCAAGCGGAGCCATCGGGATGGTTTCGAGAGAAATTGCATCGCCACGAGTGAACTGAGCGACCGGACGGTTTACGTTCGCCGTGGTGCCGACATCGTAAGTTCCTCGTTCGCTCCAAAGCTCGCCGTCGTAAGCAAAGATGTCGAATTTCTCTGATGAATTCGCACCGGACGTAAAGTATCGAACTCGTCCAAGATCTTCCGTTTTCACCAAACGGTACTCACCCTGCGTAAATGCTTCGCCATCGAGGGAAAGGAAACCCGAGTCGACGGATCGGTCGCGAATGAAGTACTGAGTGATCGGATAGCCATCCGGATCAAAGCCTTTCACGAACGGTTCAATCAAGGTTCCTTCGTTTGCTAAAGCATTGAACGGTAATCTTTGAACGAATGGTCGCGTCACGTTTTCACGAACGGTGTACAAGAGTCCAAAATCCGAGGCGACGGAAAATTCTCCCGTGACGTCAACGGCGATCACGCGAAAGCCTTCTCGCCCGATTCGAGAACCACTTACGTATTCCAAGTTCGGAAGATCCGCGGCTTCAACGACGAACTGACTGCCGTTGGTTTGAGCGACTCCGTTGAGTCGGAAGAAACCACCGGTTGGGTCATCCTGATAATCTTCGACGCGGAAGAAATCGATCGCATCACCATCAGGGTCAACGGTCGAAAACAGATCTTCGCCGTTGATGATTGAATTGAGAAAAATGTTGGTATTGAAATGTTCAACGACTGGGCGGCCCATAGTCTGTTCCTTTTTCGCCTTCAGATGAGAGGGACTCTGTTTGGACTAAATCAGCCCGGAAAAACGGCCTGAAAAAAAACAAAAGTCCACCTAACAAATCTACTCGAACCTTGAGTTCTTTCAATTTGAATTTGTGCAAATAGCACCTGAATTCAGTCGCAAATGCAGGCAACCTTGGGGATTTCTTGGGTTAGAGTGAATCCGTACACAAACTTACCCGGCTAACTGTCCATACCGGTGCTGTCCTGAGTCTCGTCATAAGCCTCAGATCCCGGTGTTGAATGTGGATTTCAACTCCAGTTTTCTTCCAGCTAGTCACTGAAAGAAGCTGCCCGAAAGATACGAAACTGCGCTTCGGCTAAAACAATCTGTTGTAGCCATTGAGAGCAGCCACGCGATAGGCTTCGGCCATCGTTGGATAGTTGAACGTCGAATCCAGAAAGTAGTTCAACGAATTGGCTTCACCCTGTTGGTACATGATCGCTTGCCCAATGTGGATGATCTCCGATGCGTTGGGTCCAAAGCAATGCACTCCGAGAACTTCGAGCGTCTCGCGGTGAAACAGGATTTTCAACATTCCAATCGATTGGCCAATGATCTGTGCCTTGGCCAGATGTTTGAAATTTGAATTGCCGACTTCGTATGGAATCTTTTCGTCGGTCAGCTGCTTTTCCGTTTTGCCAATGCAGCTAATTTCCGGGCTGGTGTAAATTCCAGCAGGAATCTCTTTCGCGATTCGCTGATCCTTTTCTGTGGCGTCGCCGAGGATCTGTTTGCCTGCCGATCGACCTTGCGTGTAGGCCGCCGATGCCAGGGAAGGAAAGCCAATCACATCACCAACGGCGTACACATTGGGCACATCCGTTTGGAATTTTTCGTTGACCGCGATGTAGCCGCGATTGTCCGGTTCGATCCCAATGGTCTCCAGCCCCAAATCGTTGCTGTTTCCAGTTCTACCAGCGGCCCATAGTAGCGCATCTGATTTGACCTGTTTTCCGCTCTTTAGATGCGTGATCACGCCGTCATCAACCGCTTCGATTCGGTCGTACTGTTCGTTGTGCCGAATCACGACACCACGTTCTCTCATGTGATAACTGAGCGCGTCAGAGATTTCGTCGTCTAGGAAATCCAGCAGTCCTTCCCGACTGTTGATCAGATTGATCTTGATCGAAAGGTTTCGAAACATTGAGGCGTACTCGCAACCGATAACGCCGGCACCATAAATCGTCATCGACTTTGGCTTGTGGTCGAGCGACAGAATAGAGTCACTGTTGAAAATTCTGGAGTCATCAAAGTTGACACCATCGGGCTGATAAGGGCGGGCTCCAACGGCGATCACGACCTGTTTCGTTTTGATCGTCCGCTCACCTTCCACCTCAATCGTATTCGCGTCGACGAATCTGGCATGCCCAAAGATGACTTCCACATTGTTACGACTGTAAAACGTCTTTCGCATCGACTCCTGTTTGGCGATCACATCTGCTGCCGTCTTCGTCAGCTGAGCAATCGTTGGATCGGCTTTGACTCCACAGTCGATCAACAGAGGATTGTTGAGCGATTCGGTCAGTCGAAAAATGGTGAATCGAAGTGCCTTGCTGGGGATCGTGCCCCAGTGTGTGCAGCCGCCGCCGATCTTTTCGTAACGCTCAATCACGACGACTCGTTTACCTTGCTTGGCCAGTTGCATGGCAGCTCCTTCGCCACCTGGACCGGAGCCAATCACTACCACGTCTACGTCGAGATCTGTCATCGTTCAATTCGCCTAGCGCCAAAGGGGGTGCGTTACTTCAGCACATGTTTTAGCTTTGCGGCGGATTTCTCGCAATTCGAGGTTGGCGCAATTCGAGGTTGATTAACGAAAGCGTTTCAAAGAGAGGAAGTCCAGATTCGAATCGTGATTGCCATCGAGCATTTCGATCAGTCGATGCCCCAGCACCGGAGTGAACTTGAATCCGTGCCCAGAGAGCCCGGCTGCAAAAGCGACGTTTGAGTGATTGGGATGTTTGTCGACGATGAAATGTCCATCATGGGACATCGTGTACATGCACGTCGAATGATGAACCAGTCGATGTCGTGAATGGTGGAAGCTTCTGTCCATAAAGGCCTCGTTCAACAGAAGCTCATCTTTGTCGACGTCGCAATCCAGCAGGTCGGCTGTTTCGATTTGGTGCCCACCAGTGTGGCGGCATACTTTCATGCCCAACGAGTCCAATTCTGGCAAACAGTAAAACTGTTCGCCGTCATCTTCTTCGATAAACACGATCGGAAAGTCATTCACCAGTTTCTGTTCGACACGATCGATCTGATACCAATTCTGTTGCTTCGCGATGACGCTCAGTTGAACGTCCACTTCGGCGAGCAGATGTTTCGACCAAGCTCCGGCGCAGATTGCCAATCGGCGACCATGATAGGTTTCCCCATCGGTTTCAACCGTGACTCCTTCGTCCGTCGCCGACCACGAAAGCACTCGGGTATCACTCCGAAGTTCAGCACCGCGTTTTCGAGCCTGAGCCAAATGGGCGGCAACACAATGCTCGACACGTAAGAATCCGGCTTCCGGTTCGAACAGTCCGACATGGTTCGGCTGGACTTTCAGGATGGGCAATCGCTGTTGAATTTGGTCCGGAGAGAATCGTTCCAGCTTCAAGTCGTGTTCGTCCGCGCTTTTTTGTACGCCGACGATCACTTCGCTTTCGGGTTGACCGATTTGAAGGACGCCAGTTTGTTCCAGCAGTGGCTTGATGTCTGGGCGTGTTCGATGACGGTTGTTGAGCTCGTCCCAGCGTTGGAACGCTTCTTCTGCCAACGGAACGTAGTAAGGATGCTCAAAGTAGGCTTTACGAATGATCCGCGTTTGGCCATGGGAGCTGCCTTTGTTGTGGGCGGGGCCAAACTGGTCGATCCCTAGCGCGCTGAATCCTTTTTTCGCAGCGTGGTAGAGTGCCGCACTGCCGACACCGCCGAATCCAATAACGATAACATCGTAAACTTTCATCAGGCCACGAATCTTTCGCTAATAGTTTGGGGTTGGAGGACGGTAGTCCTCAAAGTCAATCGTCTTGAACCAGTCGATCGTTTTCGTGAGACCTTCTCGGAGTGGAATTTTTGGTTCCCAATCGAGATGCTTTTTCGCCAATGTGATGTCCGGCTGGCGTCGCGTTGGGTCGTCGGCAGGAAGCTCGCCGTAGACCAGCTTTGAATTGCCACCGACGATCTCAATGATCATTTCCGCCAGTTGCAGAATAGAATACTCACCCTGATTTCCAAGGTTAATTGGTCCAACGATGTCGTCGGGCGCGTCCATTAGACGAATGAAGCCTTCGACAAGATCGTCCCGATAACAGAACGATCTGGTTTGCGAGCCGTCGCCGAAGATCGTGATGTCCTCGCCTCGCAATGCCTGACGAATGAAGTTACTCACGACGCGACCGTCGAACGGATGCATGCGAGGCCCATAGGTGTTGAAGATTCGGGCCACACGAATGTTTGTCTTGTGCATGCGGTGATAGTCAAAGAAAAGCGTTTCAGCCGCACGCTTGCCTTCGTCGTAGCAGGCTCGAATTCCGATTGGGTTGACGCAGCCGCGATACGATTCTGGCTGAGGGTGCACTTCTGGATCACCGTAAACCTCGCTGGTCGACGCTTGGAAGATCTTTGCTCCGCAGCGTTTCGCCATGCCAAGCAAGTTGATCGAGCCCAGCACGCTGATTTTCATGGTCTTGATTGGATTGTACTGATAGTGGCCTGGTGCCGCAGGACAGGCCAAATTGTAGATTTCGTCAACTTCCAACAAGATGGGAGCCACGATATCGTGCCGAATCAATTCAAAGTTTCGCTTTTCGAGAAGGTGAATAACATTCGATTTTTGGCTTGTGAAAAAGTTGTCCAGGCAGATCACGTCATGTCCCTGTTCGACGAGTCGTTCACAGAGATGTGATCCTAGAAATCCGGCGCCGCCGGCGACCAGAATGCGTTTTACGAGTGGCATAGAATGACCTAAATGGATTTGCCGGAAATCGGCATGCGCAAAAAAACCTCCCTGAGTTGAATTCAGGAAGGATGAATTGTCAACTAAACAGGACTAGCGTCGACGTCGCAGGCCAACCAAGCCAGTAACTGCAAACATCAAGAGAGCACTTGAAGGCTCTGGCACAGCGACGACGCGAATGATGCCGTTTGAGGCTGAAGTCACGACTTCTGTTGTGATTCAGACGAAAGTTTACTTCGGACATTGAGAAAGTTGACCAAATAGTATTGTCCTCTCTAAATAGTCGGCGCGACACTGTTCGGGTTGTGTCGATTACCCGGTTATCCGGAATATTTACAAACTTGACTAAGTTTGGAATATGCGATGAAGCTGGAGACGCAAGAGGACGCGGTTGCAAGTAGCTTTATGCAGGCTCAGATGTGGTCGATCACCAACGGAGTTCCAGTTCACATGGGCGAGTTCGGTGCTTATGAGCCAAGAGACATTGATTCGCGGGAGCGCTGGACGACCGCCGTGCGGTCATGGTCTGAATCGCTCGACATTCCATTTAGCTCGACATTCCATTTAGCGATTGGGAGTTCGGAGCAGGTTTTGGGGTCTATGATCCGAATGGGAGTGCTTGGCGAACGCGACTGATTCAGTCGCTGATTCCAGAGTTCGTTCCTTAAGTTGAGCGAAGCCCGATGAATTTTAGAATAGTTGCTGCTGGGACTTCGCATTGCCGCTCAACGGACTGAGAGTGCCCAGAATTCGACCCGCTGCAGCCATGCCGCTCAGAAACGCGCCTTCGACTCTTGGTCCGCCTGCCCAGTCGCCACACGCGGCGATGCCGGATGCTGCGTCGAAGAAGCAGCGCGTTTCTGGAGGGTCAACCGGAATCGCGTACTTCCAGCGATGAGCCTGTAAGTGAGTCGATTGCTGTGGTTCGATGCCAGAACTCTTCCAAAACGCTTGCAGCATTTCGGCTGCCACTTCTTCTGCATCACGCTCCCAATTGTCGGCAGTCCATTCGTGTCCGGCGTGGAGCAACAAGTGCTCTGCATCACTGGGGCGTTGAGGTTTGGTGCTGTTTCTTGCTGCCCACGTCAAAATCGAATCATGGATGAAACCTCCAACCCAATCATCCGCTATCGGATTCGCAAAAGATATCATCGCGGCCCAACAGGGCCGCATTTGTATTTTTGAAATTGGATTTGCGATGGCAGGGAAATTCACGAGCAGTTCGGCGGTTTGTGCAGCCGGTGCAGAAACGATCAATCGATCGAACTCGCCAATGGATTGCCCGGAATCGTCCGACAACCGAATTCCATTATTTATTGGCTCGACTTTTTCAACTCTCGTTGAGATCACGACATCGAGGTCGATCGCCAAATGTTTGCAAATGCTATTCATCGTCGGCGTGCCAACAAATCGTTCATTCGAGTCAGGTTTTTGAGTTCGTTCTCCGTTCTGGAACACAACGATGTTCTGTGAAGGGTTCGATTTGGAATTGGGCCAGCGGTCTACAATGTTTTGCCGCATCCACGATTCAACGTATCGTTGAAACCGCGGATCGCGAGCCGTGAAGTATTGAGCTCCGTGATCGAATCTTGGTTCGCCATCAACACGACGCGTTGACATCCGTCCCCCAACGCCCCGGCCTTTGTCGAAGACGGTTACGTTCAGGCCGTGATCCGCCATTGTTCTCGCTGCAAACAGACCGGAAATGCCCGCACCGATTACCGCGACTCGTGGAACTGGTTCAAACCGAGGAGTCAAAACGCGATTTGAATACTCGGTTGTGTTTAAGCGTTTTGCATGATCCTTGGTCGAACGCGGGCGGACGGTTCCAAAAATACTGGTCTCTGGCTCAAACGGTCGATCAAACTGACCCAGGCACCAGAGCAATCCTCCGTAGGAAGCCGGGTCGCGACCGTCGAGTGCGTAGCGATGATTCAGGTCAATCATGAACCGAAGAGCCTCCTGTGGAGAACTTGCCCAGTTAAGTATCGCCTTTCCCCAAGTCATCCTGACGTTGTTGTGGAGTTCACCATTTCGCAACAGCGAATTTTGTGCCGCGTTCCAAAACTTGTCATTCGTTTTGCCGCGAGCCAGTTGCTCCCACGAGTATTCTTTCTCTCGGGAATCGATCGCATGGGATTCGAGGGTTGCTTGAGCCCATTGCGGAATGGCGCTCCAATGATCGTGGTCTTCGCGATGGAAGCAGAACGCATAAGCTAACTCTCGCCAGATGAGCAATTCGTCGAGATATTTCTCACTTCCGGCGTTGTCGATCATCGCCGCTTCACGAGCGAGTCGCATCGCTGAAACCATTCCGTAATGGAGGTAAGCCGACATCCGACTCACGCCATCGACCAACGCGTTGTTGCGTGACCGAGCGTATTTCGAAAGTCCATTCGACTTGAATTTTTCCCAGCGATCGTATCCCGCAGTCGATCCACCTTTGGTGTCCACGACGGGGCCAATTGAATGGTCGATCTCACATTTTGAAACCAGCTCTGCCAGATCAGCGGCTTGCAAATCGATCGCAACGAAGCCAAGTGCGTCCTTGTAGGGTCGCGTCTCAAATTTCAGTTCAGGCCACGGTCGGGTGACTCTTTCTTCGTAGAATGCCTTCGTCGCTTCACGAAACTTGAATGCTCGCGTATGCGGCTTTTTTACCAGCAACGTTGGAACAACGCAGGCAGTGTCGACGCAAAAAAACGATGTGTCGACCTTTCCCGCGAGAGCGTTCAAAAACCGTCGAGGTGGATCGACTGGCATTTCTTCAGTAACAACGCAGGCCGCTTTCTCACTCAAGGTGACCAGATGCGGACGATCGTCAGCTGGCGTTACCAAATAAAACGCGTAGCTAATGCCACGATCGCGAAACTGCTTCTGTACGTCGCGTGCTCCTTCAAGCATAAACGTGTGATGCCGATCGGAAGCGTATTGATAATCTTGCGAAATCGCATGATAAACCAGCAGCGGCAATTTCATTTGGTCGGCGAATGCTGCTGCTACATCTAACGCAGGATTTTCGTCAGCTCGCACTGCGGTTCGCATCCAATACAGTACGCATGAGCCTTTGCCGTCGCCTTCCTGAGAGACGCGAGTTCTTTCCTGTAAGTGCGATGGTAAATCGGAAAGCAGTGTTTGCGTCATGATTTTTCAGGGAGCCTATGGCCCCAAAGCCCGTCAAATTTCGTCAACTGAAGATCTCCTTGGATTTTGCATTGGCAGGCAAGTCGCAGGTTTTGCTTTTGGCGATGCGGTGGAAATCCAAGCCGCCATCGTTCAACCGCAGTTGTCGGAGATACTTCACCTTCGACTTGGACGGCACACGTTCCGCAGGTTCCCAAGCCGCGACAGTGAATTTTCTGGGCGATACCATTGTAGAGAGGCAGATTTGCGTCGAGTAAAACTCGGCGAAGGTTCTCGCCGAGCTCGCATTCGATGCTTTGACCAGCAAAGGTGATCTTTGGCATGGCTGTTAATCCTCGAAGAAGGTCCGGTCGATGCCGTTGGAATCCATTTGCTGGCCGAATAAAGGATTCTTGCGAACATCAATTTCAGAATTTCCCAGATCGCGAGGGTCGTTGAATCCAAAGTGGGACCGTTTCTTTGCCAGTGCCCTGCTCTGCTCTTTGGAGAGTCGTTTCGGTCCGCCGATCGACATGGAGAGAATAATTGTCTTGCAGGCCGCATCCAAAATTTCAGTCATCCAGAGCGCTTGTTCGAGGTCGCCAGCGTAAGTGACAACACCGTGGTTTGCCAGGATGATCGCATTGGTGTCGTGAACGAAAGGAGTTACCGATTGGGCGAATTCATCGCTGCCGGGTGTTTGGAATGGAGCCAACGCGACTTCGCCAAGGAACAAATCGGGCTCGGCAAGAACTCCAACTGGAAACGGACGGTTGGCAACGGCAAACGCGGTCGCGTGCGGAGCGTGTGAATGGACGACGGCGTTAATGTCGCTTCTTTGCCGGTAGATTTCCAGATGCAGCCGAATTTCACTGGTTGGTTTCTTCGATCCCGAAAGCTGATTCATTTCTGTGTCCAAGACGCAGAGATCGCCTCGCTGAAGGAAGCCTTTGCATTGCATCGTTGGAGTACAAAGAATGTTGCCATCGGGGAGCCGAACGGAGACATTGCCTTCATGAGCTGCGACGAATTCGCGAGCATACAGCCGCTTACCGATATCGCAAATTTGATTTCGTTCATCGGCAAAGTCACTCATTGAATTGCTGCTCCCATTTCGCGGGCGATCGTTTGCACCGCGGCAATTGCTTGGTCAATTTCATCTTCGGTTGTGAAGACGCCAGGGCTAAAGCGAACCGTTCCGCCGAACTCCGCCGAACCGATTTTTTTGTGTATCAATGGAGCACAATGCAATCCAGTGCGACATTCGATTTCGAACTGACTGTCGAGCAACATGCCAACCGTTTGGCAATCGGTTCCTGCGATGTTGAAAGAAACGGTCGGCGTCTGAATGTGCTCCAGGCCGTAAACGGTCACATGTTCGATTTCCGAAAGTTGAGTTGCCAATTGTCGGGTCAGGTTGTTGGTTCGATCGGAATTTGCGATGGCTTCATCAGTTGCGAGCCATTGGATGCCGGCGAGTAGTCCAGCGATCCCGGGTAGA
This sequence comes from uncultured Pirellulaceae bacterium, assembly GCA_938010615.1. Lineage (GTDB taxonomy): Bacteria > Planctomycetota > Planctomycetia > Pirellulales > Pirellulaceae > Mariniblastus. The sequence continues at coordinate 45,973 of CALLUY010000027.1, forward strand.
TTCAAGTTGCCAGATTCAAACTTTTGTGGGCAAGTTGTCGGTTGGTTGAATTCGTTTCCGGTTGAACCCGTCCCACCGAAGCGCAGCGGATCGCAATGTTCGGCCACCTTGTCCGTTGCGAGTAGAAATCCGGTTCCCAGCGGACCAAGCAAGCTTTTGTGTCCTGGTGCCGCGAGAAAATCAAAATCAATGGAGCGGAAATCAAACTTGAGGTGGCCGATCGTTTGAGCCGCGTCTAGCAAAAAAGCAATCTCGTTTGCTTTGCAGAATTCCCCAACGTCTTCAGTGGGTTGAATGACGCCAGTGACGTTGCTGGCGTGCGTCAAGCAGACCATCTTCGTGTTGGGTTTAATCGCGGATTTGATTTCATTTGAATCAATAAATCCGTTTTCATCACAGTCGACGACCGTCAGTTCCAGTTGGTGATTTTGCTCGAGATGCCAAAGCGGCCTGAGTACCGAAGTGTGGTCTGCTGCTGAAGCGATCGCATGATCGCCAGGTTTCAGGTAGCCAAGAATCGCAGTTGAGAGTGCATCTGATCCGCTGAAAGCAAACGAGATCTGAGTTGTTTCTGCGCCAATTAAATGAGCTGCCGCTTGGCGAGCGAGACTCAGCATTCGGTCGGCATCGTTTGCTCGTTGATATCGCCCACGTCCGGCGGCAACGGCAAGCTGCCGATTCGCGTGATCTATCGCAGCGTAGACCGATTCCGGTTTTGGGAAACTGGTGGCTGCGTTGTCGAGATAGATCGGCACGCGGTACTCAATCGTAAAATTCAAGATTCAAAGTAGCCCGTCTCTCCGAGACGATTTTCCACGTCTCGGAGAGACGTGCTACGTTGACACAGCTAAATACGACTCGGAGAGTTGTGCCACTATCAGACTGACCTACAAGCTAAACCGTCCAAGTGTCGCCAGCAGCGTACAGCTTGGCCAAATCGCCGACGCCCTGTTCGGCTTGGGCTTCTTCGACCTGTTGGTTGATTCCTTCGTCGTAAGTTGGACGCTCGACCGCGCGGAAAACGCCAATCGGCTCAGGGAATTCAGGGAATCGCATCCGGGCCAAAACGTTAGCTAAGTGCGGCTGCGTTTCTTTTTCGTTGTGGAACAATAGATCGTCGACCGCAACGTTTCCATCGAGTTCAACAATCTCCGGCTGGAATCCATTAAGTCGAATCCCCTTGGTTCCGTTGTCGTAAACGAGCGGCTTGCCGTGTTCGAGCACAACCGTCGATTGGTCCTTGGTCTTTTTGTCTTTCGCGTAATCCCAAATGCCGTCGTTGAACACGTTGCAGTTTTGGTAGACCTCGACGAAAGAAGTTCCCTTGTGTGCGTGAGCACGTTTAAACGTCTCGCAAAGATGCTTGATGTTTGTGTCAACCGAACGGGCGACGAAAGTACCTTCGGCCGCGATGGCGATCGAAAGAGGATTCAACGGATGATCGATTGAACCGCGAGGGGTGCTCTTGGTCACCTTTCCGATCTTGGAAGTCGGAGAGTATTGACCTTTTGTGAGTCCGTAGATGCTGTTGTTGAACAGCACGATGTTGATGTCTAAATTTCTACGGATGACATGCACCAAGTGGTTGCCGCCAATCGAAAGAGCATCGCCGTCGCCGGTGATGACCCACACGTCAAGTTCCGGACGTGTTGATTTGAGGCCCGTTGCGAACGCCGGAGCACGACCATGGATGCTGTGCATTCCATAGGTGTCCATGTAGTACGGGAAGCGACTGGAGCAACCGATTCCAGAAACGAAAACAGTCGATTCCTTTTTGGCCCCGATGTCGGCCAGAACCTTTTTCATTTGGGCGAGGATCGAATAGTCGCCACAGCCAGGGCACCAGCGAACGTCTTGATCGGATTCGAAATCTTTGGCTTTGAGAACGGGAAGTTCAGTCGACATGATTATTTAGTGTGGAGTTTACAGTGTGAAGTTTGTTGATGTTGGCTAGGCGATTGCTTCGATTGCTTCTACCAATTCGGTAACCGAAAACGGCTTGCCTTTGATTTTGTTGAAGCCCTTAGCGTCAACCAAAAACTCATTGCGAATGATCAAGCGAAGTTGACCGGTGTTGAGTTCTGGAATCAGCACGTTGTCATATCGTTTCAGTACTTCGCCAAGGTTACGTGGGAACGGGTTGATCCAACGAAGATGTGCGTGAGCAACCGACTTTCCGTTTTCTTGGCAGGCTTTGACAGCCGTGCGGCAGGATCCATAAGTTCCACCCCAGCTGAGAACCAAAGTCCCCGAATCCGGACCGTCGACTTCAAGCGGATCCAAAAATTCAGCTGCCTTGGCGACCTTGTTGGCTCGAGTTTCAACCATGTGTTGATGGTTGTCCGGATCGTAGCTCACGTTTCCGGTACCGTCTTCTTTTTCGAGTCCACCAACGCGATGCATCAGGCCTTCAGTGCCGGGGATTGCCCATGGCCGTGCCAGATTTTCATCACGCTTGTAGGGAAGGAATGGCTCGCCATTTTGTTTCTGGCCCGCCGGATGCGAGACAGGAATCTTTGGCAGAGAGTCAACTTCTGGAATTCGCCAAGGTTCTGCTCCGTTGGCGATATAGCCGTCGGAAAGGATCATGACAGGGATCATGTAACGCGTCGCGATTTGCCAAGCTTCGATCGCGGTGCGGAAACAGTCAGCTGGACTTTGAGCCGCAACCACCGGCAGTGGAGATTCGCCGTTGCGACCGTACATGGCCATCAACAAGTCAGATTGTTCAGTCTTTGTTGGCAAGCCGGTGCTTGGTCCGCCCCGTTGCACGTCGATGATGATCATCGGCAATTCCAGCATCAAGCCAAGTCCCATGCCTTCGCCCTTGAGAGCGATTCCTGGTCCGCTGCTGGTCGTGACCGCCATCGAACCGCCGAAGGCAGCTCCGATCGCGGAGCAAACGGCTGCGATTTCGTCCTCTGCCTGGAAAGTGCGAACGCCAAAATTCTTGTGCTTGGAAAGCTCATGCAGAATGTCACTGGCCGGCGTGATCGGATACGAACCAAGGAACAGGTCCTTGTCGCTAAGTTTGGCAGCCGAAATCAGGCCCCAAGCCAAAGCTTGGTTACCCATCACGTTTTTGTAGTTGCCTTTTTTCAGTTCGGCTGCGGAAACTTGATAGGTCGAAGCAAAGTCCTCTGTCGTTTCGCCGTAGTTCCAGCCAGCTTTCAAGGCGAGGCGGTTTGCTTCGGCAACTTCAGGAGCTTTCTTACCGAACTTGTTGTCGATGAAACGAAGCGTTGGCTCAACGTCGCGTCCGTAGAGCCAGAACACCAAACCCATCGCAAAGAAGTTCTTACAACGATCGGCAAACTTGGTCGACAGTCCAGTCGATTCAACGGCTCCACGTGTGAGCTTCGTCATCGGGACATGGATCGTGCGATACGGATCTGTCGTGCCGTCTTCGAGCGGACTTTCTTCGAGCTTGGCCAACTTGAGGTCTTTGGCTTCGAAGCTATCTGAGTTTACGATCAGGATGCCGGACTTTTTCAGATCGGTAAGGTTCGTGGTCAGTGCGGCCGGGTTCATGCAAACGAGTGCATCCAAACCATCGCCCGGCGTGAAAATTTCTTCGGCAGAAAACTGAACTTGGAAACCGCTGACACCAGCTCGTGTTCCGCGCGGAGCACGAATCTCGGCCGGGAAGTCCGGGAACGTTGCGACATCGTTGCCCGAAAGTGCAGAAGTGTTGGTCAACTGAGTTCCCAGCAACTGCATGCCGTCACCAGAGTCACCTGCTAGGCGAACGGTGACACCTGAAACGGACTCGGATGGTTTTTGAGTTGGCGGAAATTGATCTGTAGGAAGAATCATTGATCGTGCTGGCGACTAGGCCATAAAAGATTGTGTTGTTTCTTTGGTTGCTGCGCGCATACCGGCAGCGAAATAATTATGAATTGAATGGTGCTCTAAGAATGCATTCGGCGATCTTGGGAGGTTGGAATGGCAACAAATTCAGAGGTGACGCCTTTTCGTGGGAAGTTCCCATGATGGTGGTTGCAAGCCGAAGCGGGCTCGCCGACGCTGGTTTATCGAGGCTTCATTTTCCCAAAAAGCAACCAATTTCGAAAGGGGGATTTCTCTGATAGAATTCGCCTCCCAAGTTAAATCTCCAAATCATAACACCTCATTATTCAGGTCGAAAAAGCCAATGGAACGATCCCTCGTATTGTTGAAGCCCGACTGCGTCCAGCGACGCCTTATCGGCACGATTATTTCGCGTTTTGAAGATAAAGCCATCGACATTGTCGCGATGAAGCTCATTCAGATAACGCCAGAACTGGCCAAACAGCACTACGCTGAGCATTGCGAAAAGCCTTGGTATCCCGGTTTGGAGGAATTCATCACAGGTGCTCCAGTCGTCGCGATGGTTGTCCAAGGACTGGATGTAATCCGCGTTGTTCGCGAAATGTTAGGTGCGACCAATGGTCTACAGGCAGCACCTGGAACGATTCGAGGTGACTTCAGTAGCAGCCGCCAGATGAATCTTGTTCACGCTTCCGACGGAGCAGAAGCTTCGGCTCGCGAGATCGATTTGTACTTCAGTAAATCTGATCTTTGCAGCTACGAGGCAGCCTTGACACCTTGGTTCCGGGCTTCAGACGAATAGTCTGTTTCTGACAATTTAAGTCAATGAGACGCTTCTGGTTGATTTCAGCCGGGAGCGTTTTTTAATTCTTTGGCCAATCAGCGATGTCGATTTGAAGTTCCTCCGAATCAAAAAGCTCTGCGGCATCAATCGTCGCACTTTCTCCCGTCGGCCAATCGATTTGAAGTGAGACGATTTTCTCTCGGTGAGCCCCATAGAGAAAGATCGCGTTGGTGGACTGAGAGAGATAACTTCCTCCGGCGCGAACTTCATGTTTGATCAATCGCTCGGTTTTCAGTTTCACAACCACCGTAGCGCCAATTGAATTTGGATTTCCCGGAGGTCCGGAGATACTGATTTTTTGATAGACCGACGGGTTGGCTTGATTCAGCAACAGTCGAGTCTGTTCTTTGTTGACGGCGACGATTGTGTCGAGGTCTCCATCAAGATCCACGTCGGCGATAGCGAGTCCCATCGAGTCATCGTTGAGCATGATTCCGCTTTCCTTGGGCCACACGAATCGGAAATTTCCTTTTCCGTCATTGGCTAGCAACACGCCCAAGCCACCATCCATCAAGCCAATTTCTTGATCGGCGCCAAAAAAATTGTTGCCGAACAGAATATCGAGATCGCCATCGCAGTCGTAGTCGAATGACTCGACTCCGAAACCTGGACTGGTCTGAGCCATCGATGGTAGTGATTCGAATCTCATTTTGTCGCCATCGTTCCAGATGATCGTGGACGCGATAAAGTTGACTTCCTTGAATGGATGCTTTTCCAATTTGTAGATTTCGGAAAGCGGTGCCCTGGCAAATGCTTCAAACGATTTAAACTTTTTGCCGATCGATGGTATGGCGGTAGAGCTACTTTCGAATCCGCGTTCTGGATACAGAACGTCACCTTCATATTTTGTTTCGACCAGATCCATTCGCCCGCTCGCGTCGAAATCACCGTAGTAGATTCGATAGGGATGAGTCGCATCGGCTTCATACTTCGTGTTGACGCCCTGATTCGTGGCGACATAGTCCATGTCACCGTCGCTATCGAAGTCGCCTGCCGCAATTCCACGCCACCAACCAAGCTGAGCTCCAGCGCCGAGCTGCTGCGTGACGTCCGCGAATTTTCCGTTCACGTTTTTGATAAATCGAATCGGTCCCAGTTCGGTCGCAAGGATGATGTCTGTCCACCCATCGTTGTTGAAGTCCGAACACAAGAGGGAATTGACCAAACCCACATTTTTCAATGGTTTTCCGAATTTCCAGCCAACGTCTACGAAGTTCCCTCCATCATTTCTTAACAGTCGTGTGGGTGACGAGTTCGGGTACTTTCGCGGAACGGCACGGGATCCAATGACAAGGTCCAAGTCACCGTCGCGATCAAAATCGAATGCCGCCGCTGTGCTGGAGCTTTCAGCATTCTTTGGCAACGCGTTTGCGGAAAACTCGAACAGTCCGTCCTGCTGGTTGATGTAAAGTCGATCTCTAAGAAGTTTGTGTCCGAGTTCTGCTTCGGTTCCGCCACTGGTGACCAGCAAGTCTTGATCGCCATCAGCATCGGCGTCGAAGAAAAGCGCGGACATGTCGTCCTGCAAAAAATGTTTCTTCCACGGTCCAGTGACTTCTTCAAAAATGGTTCCTCCACGATTCACGAACAGTGCGCCTGGCCGATTGTTGCCGTTGCCAATAAACAGATCGGGGAACCCATCGTCATTGATGTCTCCAAACGCCACGCCCGGACCCATTTGAGATCCGCGATACGGAAGCAACGGTTGCGATGCAAAATCGTCGTGAAATCCATCTTGGTGCACGAAATCGATTCCCATCGCAAAAGCAGCTTCTGCAAATGCAGTTTTTGAATCGCTGATTGAATCGCTCTTTGAATCGCTCTTTGAATCGGCAACGCTCGGCGTCGCGGACGTTTCGTCTTCTATCGCCAAGTAATGGAAGCCCGCATCGACGTCGCGGAACTCCTGAACAATTCCGCTGGGCCACGTGATCCGCATTCGTTCAACGGTTGTTGAAGATCCCAAGCCAAAATGTACGATCGGCTGATCGGAAGAAAGGTAGCCACGAACGGGCGTCAAAAATTTGACTTGATGCGTATCTCCGGTCCACAGTTCAACTTTTGAGCCGTAGCCAAATGAGTTACTCGCCTTTCCTCGCAACGCAATCGTCATCCGATTTCCATCCAGTGAATCATTGCGATAAATGGATGGGGGTTCGTAAAGGTTGTTGACCACCATGTCGAGGTCGCCGTCCTCATCAAAGTCCGCCAGTGCGGCGCCGTGACTGATGCCGTTGTGGTTGAGTCCCCATTGCTTCGATACATCTTCGAAATTCAAGTCGCCTCGATTGACGAAAGCAAGGTTGGATTGGGGAAGCGAGGGGATTTTCTTTTTCGAATATTGCAACGACACGTCCAAGCCTGAATCTTTCTGCTTCGATATCTTCGCCGCGATGTCAGCATGCAAACGATCACGAGCGTTGCCATTGGTAATGAAGACGTCCAGTTTTCCGTCGCTGTTGAAGTCTGCCAATCGAGTCGACCATGTCCAGTCGGTGCTCGAGAGACCTGTCATGTAGCCGACTTCCAGAAACGATTCAGCTCCCGAATTGAGGAATACAGCGTTTCGACTGATCTGGCGTGGTTGCCCGTACTCTCGGAACCAGGCATAGTTCTGCGAGTCGCCGACTTTCAGTGTTTGCTCAAAATGATTGCTGCCCGAATTGTCGGTGACCATCAAATCAATCAGCCCGTCATTGTTCAGATCTCCGGAGTCGCTTCCTTTTGAATACCAGGCCGTGTGCGTGGTTGCCGCGGAAAGCATGTCGACGAACGAGCCGTCGCCTTGGTTGCAAAACAATCGATCGTTTTGCCATTGGTCATTTGCGACGAAGAGGTCGGGCAAACCATCGTCGTTATAGTCGAGCCAACTTGCGGACAGTCCCATCGCATAGTCCATCATTTTCGATTCGGCAGTCGCATCGGAAAAATTCCCATTGCCGTCGTTTCGATAAAGAAAATCACGTTGCCCCGATTCAACGATCTCACCGCCCGCAAAGCCGTAAGCATCTCGAAAGTCAGGATCAATGTAAACTCGATCGCCAACGTTCATCGTTTTCGGAGGGCGAACATCTTCGGTGTCTCGGTAGGTCACGACATAGAGATCAAGATCCCCGTCAAGATCGTAATCACAAAAGCTGGCCATCTTGCTGGCGCCCACGTAGTTCACGCCACGATCGATCGCTTCGTCTTTGAACGTGCCGTCACCATTGTTAATGTAAAGAACGTCCGCACTGTTCATGTTGCAGACGAACAAGTCGAGGTCGCCATCGTTGTCAACGTCGGCAAACGATGCTCCAGAGCCCCAAGCGTTTTGACCCAGTACAGTCCCGTCAACGCCTGCTTGCTCTGTCACGTCTTCGAATTTGAAATCGCCCAGCCCACGGAACAGCCGATTGGATCCCTCAAGGGCCAGCAAGTAGATGTCTGCTTGGCCGTCGTTGTCATAGTCGGCGATCGCTACCCCTGATCCTGATTCCGCTAGGCGATGCGGCGTGTCTCGGGAAAAATTGTTGCTGAATTCGATTCCCGAATCTTTCACCTTCAAGAACATCTGCTCTGATTTAGAATCAGCCGGCTTCTTCAGGCTTCTGCGAAAAATCGAGTCACGGAATGACTCAAAGCCTTTGGTCGAAACGTTAGCGACTTTTCTGCGAGATTCCGAAGTAGCGTTCTTCGTCACGCTCTCCGGGGCAGAGCAACCAGCCAGTGCAGACACGATTGCAATCAGGCCGATGGAAACAGTCTTCGAGGAAATATTGATCATGAATCCTGTCAATCTTTGTGAACGCGGAACGCGGGCACTCTTTAACAAGGATAGGTGCAAACTCGTTTAGCGGAAGTGAACCAAACCATCTATTTTTCAATGACGGAGAGCTGTTTCACAACTTGACGCTTGTGAGTGGCGTTGACGAGAAGACCGATGGCTGCGGATTTGCCTATTTCGACGATGAGTGACTCTGACGGTTGCGTCGAGTTGTCTTGGACGCCAAACCCTGCCAGCAGTATGGGAAAATGGGATTTCGCGGATTGCGAACGTCGATATCAAACGAAGAACAACCGCCCCTTCGTGAACTTATATTGGCTGTAGCTATGAAACTGATTCTCGCTCAATTGTCTACTCGGATCCTGCTGGTTTCTGGTTTGGCTCTGGCAAGTCTTTCCGTTTTGGCGGATGACAGCGTAGCTCAGTTGCGAGACCAAGTCCGCAAAGCTCGAACGGACTACGGTGTGAACAATCAGATTCAGTATGCTCCCGACGATCCATCGACTCGAAGTCGTTTGTTCAATTTGCAAACGGGTCATGCAGGAGCTTGGTACAATTGCGACGGCGAAGAGTGCAAGCGGAATTCGCCGCATATTTGTTGGAAGACGGCTCATGGCGATCGACTGCATCGTACGTTCTGGGACGTAACGCAGTGGGGACGAGACAAGCAACGGATTGCGCAGCGGATTTGTGACGGCGGATGCTGTGCCAGCAAGACAGCGAAAACGAGTCGGCACTTTAAGAAGTCCTGCGGTTGCGCTGCGTGTGCTGGCCAAGGTGGAGCCGTCGCAGTGGCCAAGACAACCGCTCAATCGCCACTCAAGTTGACAGCAAAAAATAGCTCCCTGCTAAGGCCGAAGGCGAATGTCGCCGGTTTGGTTGTTGACAACGCGATCAACACAACGCAGGTCGGCAAAACAACGCAGATCGCCAAAGCAACGCTCGAAACGCCTGAGTGCGATTGCCTTGCCTGTCGCGGAAAGCGATCTCAACCATCGAAGGCTCTGAATTTCACAGGCAAAGCAACGCCAAAATCGTCCGATGCAACATCGACGTCCAAATCACGATCTGCATCGTTGCTGGATCGGGCTCGATCAAGCCGCAAGCGATAGGATCTACTCTTCCTGTTCGCGAGCTTTCAACACTTCCTTGGTGCCACGAAGCTGCCACGGGAACTGGTCCTTGTAAGCGACGACTTTCTGCGAAACGAAATCGTTGGCAAACGCCCAAATCTGTTGAGCACTAGGGTTGCCCGCAAGTTCGTATCCTTTCATGCCGGTCGGTGCCTGAAAGTGAAACAGGTTTTGCTTGAACCATCGGGACGCTAGGTCTTCGCCTTCAGGAGCTTCTGGGCGAAACTTTCGCAGTAGCTTGAGCCACGAATCGCAACCCTCGGCGGCTTCCGACTGACCACCCCAAATGACGAGCATCGGAAGCGGGGTCGTGGAACGTCCGGAGATCATTGGATCCTTCACGAGCTTCCGCAACGAACTGCCGGCGAACTTGCCAGTCGGCGAAAACAGGATGATGGACTTCACGTCCTTGCCTTGTTTGATTCCAGCGACGGGCTCCCAAGTCCAGTCAGCCAAAGCCCACGCGATCGCCAAGTGTGACGAATCACCAACGGCAACGATGTTCAACAAGTCGATATTGACGATGCCTTCGTTGTTTTTTTCCTGAAGGAAACGTTTGCATTGATCGATGTCTCCGAGCGCAGACGCCTTTTCGGCTTTCTTGAACTTGGTGTGATCGAGCGGTTTGGTGGCTCCGGTAACCACAAGGCTCTGGCCATGTCCGCGAAGGTCGGGAACGATCACGGCGTGCCCTTGAGACTGTAGGTACTTCCCCAGCATTAATAGGTCAGTTCGACTTCGAGACCAATCATGCACCAGAATGAACGGAGCGATTGATTTCCCGGGTTCCGCGTCTTCTTTGTTCGGCTCGTTCTTGTTTGCCGATCTCTTCTTTTTGTCGTCTTCGAGAATTGGCGGGAACCATGTCGCCGCGAGTTGAATGCCTTCGCCCTTCACGGTCAGCGAGATATTTTGAGGAGCAAACTTGTCCGCTTCCTTATTCTTTCGTTGGTCTGGTCGAGGTCGAGCCCCCGGTTGTGTCGATGGTTTGGCAGACTTTTTGTTTGGAGTTTTCGCCTTGTCTCCTGTCTTGCTTTTGTCGTCCCCGAAAGCAGACTTGCGACGTTGAGCCTCAACAGATGAAGCCGGAGCCAAAACGATGAATGAAATCAAAAGGATCATGCATGCCAGCCGGAGCCCGACTCGAAAATGAGTGTTTGCGATGAAAATGTTGATCATTGGTTGCTTCCCTGAATTTAAACTCGCCCCGACAGTATCACTGATTCTAGTGTTTAAGACTCAATCAGCAAAGAAAACTTCGTATTGGAATTTGGCGGTGATTCATTTGAGTGCTAATATATTATAAGTGTGGAACGTCTCTTTCATCGGTAGATAATGATTAACAATCTCAAACGCTGGTGGCAAATCAAAACAGGGCGATATGAAACGCCGCTGGACACCGACGTTCCCTTCTGGGGCATCAGCTTGATCTTTCACCTCGGATTGATCCTGTTGTTAGCAAAAGTTTTCGTCCCCGAAGCAGCCACAAGGGTCATCGGGGCAATCAACGCCGACACCGAAGCTGCGATTGAGATGGACGAACTGCTGCCAGATGAGCTTGAGATCTTCGAGACGGAAGTCGATGAACTGGGTGCCGAAGCCGAAGAAGCGCTCAACGCGGAAGCCGCAGCGACACCGATGATCGAATTCATCGCCGATGAGACAACATCGGTTGAGTCTCCCGATTTCGAAACGGGGGAAATTTTTGCTTCCGAGTTCGCCGCGGAAGTTAGCTCCGTCAATCCGACTCTCGAGTCCGTTTCGGTGCGAGGCGTCGCGGGTCGATCGCTCAAGCATACCAGTGGAGCCATCGATCGGATTGCAGAAGTTATTCGTGACCGGATGGCGGAAGGTGACTTGATGGTCGTCTGGATGTTCGATCAATCTGCAAGTCTGCGGGCTCAGCGAAGTCAAATCGCCAAACAGTTCGATCGCGTCTATCAGCAGATCGCACGCTTTCAGGAACTTGATAAAAAACAGATCAAGGATCGTGATCTCGATCCGCCGTTGTTGACGCATGTCTATCAGTTCGGCCAAACCGTTTCTCCGTTGATGCCGGATCCGACTTTCGAGCTGGACAAGCTTCGTGTGGCAGTGTCCAACGTCGTTCGCGACGATTCGGGAAAAGAGAACGTGATGCAATCCGTGATGACGGTTGCCAAGAAGTTTCGTTCGATGGCTCGCGTCAATCCGCGAACTCAAAAACCTGAACGCAACGTGATGGTGATTCTCGTCACCGATGAAGCCGGTGACGATGTTCAACTGACCGATCAAGCAGTTCGCTACTGTGTCAATGCTCGCGTGAGCGTTTACGCGATCGGTGTTCCGGCTCCATTTGGTCGCGAAGAAACGGAAGTAAAGTGGGTTGATCCCGATCCGGAGTACGATCAGTCGCCACAAAGAGCGATCGTCGATCAAGGCGCCGAAACGCCTCGGCCTGAACGGTTACGGCTTGGATTCGTTCAGGGCGGTGACGACCTGGAGCAGATTGACTCAGGGTTCGGTCCGTTTTATCTGACACGATTGTGTTACGAGACCGGCGGGCTTTATTTTGCCGTTCATCCAAACCGATCCGGCAAACGCAGGGTTCGTTGGGGAGAAGTGAAGAACTACGCTTCGAAGCTAACGTACTTTTTTGATCCAGAAATCATGCGGCGATACCAGCCGAGCTATGTCTCCGTTCAAACTTACAATCAAACACTGGCTGAAAACAAAGCGAGGCTTGCCCTGGTTCAGGCCGCTGAATTCACTCGGACGGGCGAGCCGCTTCGTGCTCCTCGGACACGGTTTCCGCGACTGGACGAGGGCACGTTTATTCGCTCTGTGAACGAATCGCAGCAGGACGCAGCCTATGTGGTGCCTGCATTGGCAAAAATGATGCAGACGTTGAAAGCCGGTGAAGCCGATCGCGCCAAAGAAGACGAAGCTCGCTGGCAAGCCGGTTATGATTTGGCGATGGGACGAGCGATTGCGGCTCATCTGAGAGCCAGCACCTACAATCAAATGTTGGCTTTGATTAAAACGACACTGAAATTCGATCCACCAAAGGATGCGGACACACCTCAAAATAACACTTGGGTCTTGCAGCCATCAAACAATGTCGAAACCGGAAGCCGCGACGCGCAGCTTGCGGAAAAGGCGAAGTCGTATTTGGAGCGAGTGATCGAAGAGCATCCGGGAACTCCGTGGGCGTTGCTTGCACAGAAGGAGCTCAGGATTCCAATCGGATGGCAGTGGAAGCAGGCTTACACCGAGCCTCCAAAGCCGCGAGAACGAAATATGAATAACGGCGGAGATATGGGGTTCGAGCGTCGGCCTCAAATGAACCGAGACCCCAAAGAACGCAGGCCAGTTCCCAGACTTTGAGTGAGTCTATAAGACGGGCACCTGCCCGTCTTGATTTTGCCATCGGCTGTCGGCTATCGGGCAAGGTACCCAAACTAAAATATTTCTCGAGTAGATCCTCGTTAGAAGTAGCCTTGGCGTCGTCGCATATTGAGGGTGCGTTTTCGATAGATGACAACTCCGATGGACGCCAACGCGATCATTCCAACGCCAACGATCGCCCGCAAGGTTCCACTGACAACTTGCCATTGAGCTGTTTCGCCGTTCGCTTCCAGAATCTCAAGTAATCCTTCCTGCGGATCCGGGTCCGGCGACTCGTCAAAAAGTTTTGGCGATTCGGCGTCGAGACTGAGCGGTGTGTCGCGCAACGGTTCGGCTTTTTGCGTTGCAACATCGCTTTCGAAATTGGCGAGCCGCACCTCGCTGTCGGTTATCAGTAGTTCTTGGGCCGAGCAATCTGAAGCGGCACCCGCAAGTTGGATACAAGCAAAGACAGAAATGATCAGGAAGGTAGGGAAGTTCATTCGGGCGAGTCCTCTGAAAGCGGAGCGTTGCGGGGAAGGACTTAGAATCCTAACTGTCAATCGGACATTAAGACAGAGGAACATTGAATTCCTTCTCAATTGTTGTCGATTTCATTCTCATGAGGGGAAGTGAGCAATGAATCCTTGAAAAAATCGGTTGGCAATGACAGAATGGGAAATGTTGGGGCGAGTTAATGATTCTGCTTCTCTATGCCCAATATTCGCGAACCCTTCCTGCTTTCTGCCATCGCATCCATTGGGACTGATTCATGAGCGTCATCGATCGGGAACGTTTTCTTCAGTGTGTCGCAAAGTGTGGCATTTTAAGTGCGCCTGTCCACGAAAAGTGGTTGGCGACCATCGGTGACGAAGCTGATTCGAAAGACCTCGCACGCGATCTGGCTCGGCGAAAATTGACGACTCGTTGGCAAGCCAAGATGTTGCTCAAGGGAGCCAATCGTTTGAGTATGGGAAACTATGTGTTGACCGATCGAATCGGCAAGACGGATTTCGGTGATCGCTTTGCAGCGGTCCACCGCCAGCTTTCACGCGACGTTACGATTCAATATCTCCCAAGTGAAGCTTGCGCTTCGACGGCTGCTAAAAAGAAAATTTTCGAGTTCGGTAGCAAGCTTGCAGATTTGGATCATCCGAACCTGGTTCATGTGTATGACATCGATGAGGAACGAGGTCGGATTTATCTGGTTTCGGAAGCGACGCGCGGTGCCGAATTGTCGGAAGCCCGTAAGTCTCCGATGTCGAATCGGGTAGTCGCCACCATCATCGCTGGTTGTTTGCGCGGACTTGAGTACGCTCACTCCAAGGGTGTTGTGCATGGAGAGATATCCGACCAAACCATTATCGTCAACGACAACGGAGAGTCGCAGATCCGAGGATTGACCCGATTCGCTGTGCGGAATTCACTTGCAGACTCTCCCGCGGATGCATCTGCGGATGTGTTGGCAGTCGCCACGATTGGCGAATCGTTGCTCAAGTCGGTAAGCGACGAAGATCGTAAAGACGATTCGTTCGCCGCTTTGTCGTCAGCAATCTCCATGGTCAGGAAAAACGAACGAGATGCTTTGGGGAGCTTGGAAAAATGGATTGGTGAAAATGGAACGGCTCGGGCAGCGACGGATGATCTCCAGATGGCTCCGGCGTCTGCGAGCGTTGAACCGACAGCTCACCCTGCAGCGACAATGGCCGCTGGTGCGACCGCTCAGCCCGCTTCGGCGGAGCCAGTTGCGTTCGTGGAAGAATCATCCGATGGATTCCTTACGGGACTTGCCAGGAAAAATCCGTTGGCCATTATCTCGGCTGCGGTGCTCACTTCGGTACTGTTGATTGGCGGGACTGTTTTTGCAGCGTCGAAAATTATGGAGTCTCCAGACGAGTCCGGCTTGCAGCAAGTTGCCGGTCTGGATGCTGACGAAACGAACGTTGCGGCCAAGCCTAAGAAGAATCGTCGCAAGAAGAAGACTCCGCCTGCCAAAGTCGACCGACCAAATTTTCGTGAAGCGAAAGGATCTCTTTCTGAAAACGTTGCAGCGACGGTCCCCGCCAGTTCGGTGACTGATCCGGAGGCCAACAAGGCTGCAATCGCGGCGTTATTCAACAAGCCGTCTCCAAACGAAAAGGTGCCAGTTGAGAAAGTCGAAGTTGTAAAAACTGAATCGGATCCGACTCCACCTGATCCAATGCCATCGGAAGCGAAAACTGGGGCTGCATTGACTGATGTTGAACCCAATGCTGCTCCTGCCCCTGAGGTTCAAGAGCAAAAAGAAACCGCAGAAGTGGTGAACGATGCGCCGAAAAAAGATAAAGCGAAAGAGTTGAAGGCGGGCGAAGATCCGTTCAAGAACTTCGCTCGAATGGTGGAGCTGCCTGCAATTGAAAACACCGAACAGGTTTCGCTTGGGAAACTGATTTTGGAAAAGAAACATTTGCTCGGCGCCGAGATTCTCTCCACGCCGACGAGTCATCGATCAAAGCCAATTTTTACGCTTGGTCGATCTGCTGACGATCGGCAGACTTGGGATATCAGCTACAAAAAGAAGAAAAAGTCTGATCCCGTCGTCATTGCCAAACTTCAAAAGACGCCCGATGAGCTCTTTTTCAACTGGTTGCCAGCGGCGGCGGAAGTGAATGTTGCGAACTCTTTGCGGAATTGCCGTGTCAAGATTTCAACGGCATCGCACTCGCATTGGTTGACGCTTCGCAAGCCAGTGAAAATCGAAGGTTTTCAATTGGGCGCAAACAAAGGTGCCGTGAAGATGGATTTTGAGATTCCGTGGATGCCCAATTCGGTGGCGATTGAGGCCAAGGCAAACGGAATTAAATTCGAACGCATGAGCACCGAAGATTGGGAGGAAAGAGCACACTTGGAGCCAGCGGAAATCACGCCGAGTCAACCGGCTCGAATGTACTTCCATAAGGACGCCGATCGGTTTCTGTGGCTAGACGTTGCAGTGGACATTCGAAAAAAGCTCATCATGCAAGCGGCTTTGGTCATTCAACCCGTCCCGGATCAAGCGGGAATCGTTTTGCAAGATCCTGCGATGATGCCGCAGGCCGCCGCCCAAGTTCGCCAGATGGCGCAGCAGGCCGAGCAGCAAAACAAGCAAGCGCAAGCGAGTAAGCAGCTGAAAGCTGACGAAAAGAAGATCTACAAAAAAGCAGCCACGGCAATGACGGATCGTGCTGAGCTGACGGGATACTACGAGTTTCTTGTTCCGCAGCTGGTAGACAAAGACATTCCTGTGACGATAACTTACGCTCTCAATGAGCAGCATCGCATCGTGTTGGCTTACACGG
>CALLUY010000028.1 GCA_938010615.1 uncultured Pirellulaceae bacterium
CCGGGCTCAATTGCACGCAGGAGGCAATTCACAATACAAGCCCGAAGCGCAACAGGAAATTGCATGGTTTGGTTGTCTCCGCAAATCCTAACCCGAAGCGTGAGTTTTGCGGTTGCACTTTCAGTCACGAAGTGACGACATATATTAGCCATGGACGCAAGTCCGTGGTTAGGGTCAATGAATCGCCGCAGAGTGCCGAAGGCACGGCAGGAGCCAAGCTTTGCACTACCGCAATTTTCCTGCCGTCCTTTCAGGACTGACGATTAATGCATCAACGCTTTCCATGGACTTGCGTCCATGGCTAATACATGCCGTGCTTTCAGCACTAAACACTGCAACTTCAAAACGCGTGAGCGAGGTAACAGCCGCACCTCGCTCACGCGTCGGGTTGTAATTGGCAGTATGAGCTTGCGTAACTCTCCGTTTGTCAAATTGCTTTAGAAAGCGTAGTCGACACCGAAGTACAAACCGCCGACGACGAAGTCACTGAACGCTTTGGGCTCCGAGACTGCATCGACATCGAACAGATTCTCTTCGAATTGTCCGGCCGCATCAGCAACGTTTGCGATCACGACGCCTCGGTAGCCAACACGAGCACGAACCTCAGGTCGAAACTGATAGATAAAGCCAAAGTCTAGCTCTCCAAGGAATGCGAGCTCATTGTCTTTCCCGTCAAAATCAAAATTACGACCCGCGTCATCACCGAAAAGAACCTGCGGTACCGCAGAACTTCCGTCGTCGAATTGATACGAAGCATGCTGACGACTTTCAACGCGGTTGTTGTAGATTCCGACTCGCGAGCCAAACGTATAACCCCACCCGTTGGCTTGCTGGCGTTCAAGACGTGCACCGATTTGCAAACCAAACAAGTTGTTTTTAACTTCCGACAAATATGAGGCCGATCGCAAGCCGGCTGTCTGAGACGCCCCTGCCGCAAACGCGATCGTTTCATCAAAAGTAACGCCGCGGAGTCCGCCAAAAAACTCAACCGTCGCGTTGCCGCATGACATCCGTTGTCCGCCTGCACTGGCTCGCAGCAAATTAAACTCAAAACTTCCGAACTCACTATCGCGAGTAACACGGTGGTTTCCTGCACTGTTGAAAACATCCGACATCGAAATCCCATTGAGCCCGATTCCCGACAAACCAACCGTCTCGGTAATGGACCCATCAGGGAACGGTGCAACGACTCCTCCCCAAGCCAACGATGGATTCCCACCGGCAACGTCGGACGCGGAACCCGGATCAAATCCGAAAAATCGCATTTCCCATCCGCGACCGTTAGAGCTGCGGCGACCATAATTGAGGTCGACGCCTGTAAAGTCGCCTTCGTCAGGGCCGTTCGCCAAAAGATTTGGAACTCCGTTGCTGAGGATACGACCCTTGCCACGATAGTCGCGGCTCAATGAAAGAAAGGTTAGCTGCCCAGTCGCATGAACGCTCTGGTCGCCACCAAGAATTGAGCCGACTCCGCCAAACGCATCTCGAACCGGAGTCCGAAAAGGAAAATTGACGGCGCGTCGACCTGTCGCAACCTCTTCCGTTGGGAAGCTTTCGAATTGCTCTGACGAATTCAGAATTGAATCATCAGTGACAACGGAATCATCAGTGACAACGCTCTCAAATTCATCGGATCGTGCAGCAGACGGACCTGGGGAGGCAAATTGATCGTCCGACAGCAAATCCAAAGAATCTGAAACTGCTTCATCATCCAGATTCGGAATTGCTGCGGTGTCAGGAATTTGAGGCGTCTCAGATGTAACAGAAGGGGCGGGCTGCGTGGTGGCAACCGGACTTTCAGGCTCAAACGCCGGGGGAGCTTCTTCCAATTCAATGTTGCTTGGCACTGAAGCTTGGATCATCGACGAAGGTGCTGGCTCCAGAATTTCCGGTTCGACGGGTGTTTGAGGCGGACTCCAATCGGGAGCCGGTTCAACTGGTGTTGTCGGAGGACTCCAGACATCCAAATTCCCAGGCGCTTGCTCCAACGAAGCATCAGTGGACGGCTCCGAGAATACCGACTTGGCAGACTTGGGTATAAAAGTATAAGGCTCATCGCTAGGCGCTACGTCCTGAGCCATGGCTGGATTAGCGACAAGCGCCAAGCCAATCAATCCTCCGATCGACGCCATTTTCGCGGCTCGACTGATTCTTGAAAGTTGTGATTGGTTATTCAGTTTCATATTAGTCCCAACGCAACAGACTGCTGTCCTCACGACCGGCAGGAGAGTGTCTTTCGATTCAATACTCAGCATTGTCATCGTCACCGCAGGCATGCGTTGCCATTGAAACTGGATCAATCACTACGACATGAGCAATGGCACGTGGTGAAATCGATACACAACAAAGAACCGGATCAAACGGACAGGTGACCATCAAGCGTTAGCTTTTCGAAAACGGCACTTGCGGAACAATCGGTAAACTTGACTCGCACCAAATTCGATCAAGCGAAACAGAAAGATAGCGCAAGTGTCTAATTGGTATTGCCTTTCTTGCTAGCAGAAGTCGTCAATCAACCGAGCCGTTCGTCGTTAATTTGTGCCGCGGAGCAAAAACTATCAGATTCTTTTGCGCAATTAAAAATTTCGCTAAAGCCCTCTTGGTGAAATAGGAGGTTTCCGGGATATTGTCGCCACGGAAGTTACTTCTCTGATTACATGGACAGGAATCAAACATGAAAACCCTTCAATTAGCAATGTGCGCTCTCGCGTTCGCTTTTGCTTCACCCGCCTTTTGCAACGCAGACATATTTGCAGTTTACGACTTCGACGACGGTGCCCCTGGTGGAATGACTCAGTCAGTTTTCCCAAACCCTTCACCAGTGAGTCCGAGTTTGTACAACACTCGTGGTGGAGTCACTCAAAACACCTCCACAACTGCCTTTGGTGACATCGCGACTCCTGCCAACGGCGGAGACATTCACGCTTTCGTCAGATCCTTTGAAACGCCGGACTTGGACGAATTCAATAGTGCTTCAGGTACCAATGCGGCCTATCACGAATTCTCAATCACGACGCCGACCGGGTCTGACACCTACTCTTTGGATTCACTGCACTTCGAGTACTGGGTAAGCGGCGCTGAAGCTGGCAAAACGTACAACGCCACTATTTATTCAGACCTCGTAGGTTATGCAAACAGTGGATTCATCGTGGGTACGCTTCAAGCACAAACCAACCCATCCCAGCCACGAACTCGCTCATTCAATTTCAATGGTGCGACAAGCGGCAGTTTCAACAACATCGCGGGCGGCCAAACGGTCGGATTTCGTATTCTTTTCCACGATGATGCATCGGGTTCCACTGGTGCGGACCATCATCGTATTGACGATGTTACCCTTCGAGGACGCATTACTACGGCTGTTCCAGAACCGGCTGCAGCGACACTGATGATGCTCGTCGGCGGATTCGTCGTTCTTCGCCGCAGACGTAACTAGTCTCGGTAAAGTCAAGCAGCGATATCGAAACATTTAGAGCAGAGAAGCTTCCACTTCGATATCAAAAAAAAGGAACGGTGCCAAATGGCGTCCGTTCCTTTTTTCGTTTTCTGTTTCTGTTTGCCAGGTAACGTTACTTGACGTCGTTCCAGAAGCTGTTGATCTCCCGAATGTTACGTCGAGGAGTTTGCTTCTGTCGAACTGACCGGACTGGCACTCGCTCTGTCGCGGCAGGCTGACTGTAGCTCGCCAGACGTACGGGAGAGTAATTCCAATCCCGCTGAACGGGTGACGCCGAAGCAGATCGTTGCAGCTCAGACTTCAGATTTCGTGGAATCGCGACCTGCGGTCTTTGGGAAGTTCTTTGCCCAGTGCTGTATCGGCCATTCGTCGACAAGGTTCCACCGGGAACCATGTTTCGTGACTGCGATCCAGACAACGATGGGACCCGGCTCGCTGGCTCACTAGGGAAGCTTGGAGTCTCAAACGAAGATCCACCCACTGGTGGGCTTTGAAATTGCGGTTGAGGTGCTGCCGGAGTCGGAACGTATCCTTGAACGGGTGCTCCTTGGTAACCGGTGCCGCAAGAGTTGCAACCAGTGTTACAGCCGCCCGTGGCACAATCGTTTGTGATTGTTGTCACTGGAACTTTGTAAGTCTCTGTTCGATACACCGGACGCTGAGTCGTGTAGGGGACTCGCTGCATTTGATACGTGTATGTCGTGCATGGACGCATGCAAGTTACAGTACAACCTGTGCAAGGGTCCGAATTAGTGACGGGCTTGTAAGTTGTTACTGGGACGCGCTTCCACGAAGTTCGATACGCTGTGTATGGAACGTAGTTGACGACGGTGCGGCTGCACGTTTGTTGACATGTCTTCATGCACTGACCAGGTTGCAATCCGTAAGCGTTTTGAGCGACTTGCGGGGATTGAACTTGAGTCGGAGCCTGTGCACCGTAGTAGTTGTACGCTGGCTGTTGCTGACAAGTGTTGCACGAAGATCGCTTGCCACGCAACCAATCGAGGAGCGGACCAGCTTCGGCTTCAGAAGCAGCAAACAAAGGAGCAGCCAGCATGGCGGCACAAAGCAAAATTGTTTTTGTACGAATCATTTAAATGACTCCAGAAGGGTTCTGGGCGACAGAGACTTCCTGCCGCAATTCACGCATAAAGGTAAGACGTGGATAGTCCTGGATTTGATTAAAGAAGCCAAAAACTGGTCGTTTCGAAAAAATGACGTTCCGATTATGCGGGACGTTCCACCCAGCGAAACTATTCAGTTGAGCTTCATTCTTGAAATTCTGGAAAATCGCACCCTGACAGAGCCCGATCGCAGCGACTGCACCGTTTGAAACTTGTCAGATCCGCAACTGATACGAACCGTTGCCCAAATTAGTTCACCAAATATCCAGGCCAGACGAATTCACACACCATTACGTCACGGCGCAGTTCCGATACGATCTTGTTTTGACATTCGCTAACCGATTCTGATCAATAAATGACTAATAAGTTTGGAAATGCAACTCAGTGGATCGTGACAAAGCCGTGGGTCACGGCGATGCTACTACTTGCAGTGACAGCAAGCTCATGCGTTGGACACTTTTCGCCGGACACATTTCGCAACCTGTTTGCGTCACAAGCTGAAACCGAAACCGAAACCGAAACCGAAGCAGACCAGCCGGACTTCGCGAACCGCCCCGCAGTGCAATCGTTTCAGTTTTTCTCACAAGGCATATTGCTCGCTCAATCAGACGAGTTCTTTACTCCTGATGGGGTAGCCGCCATGCAGGCTGTCGTCGCAGCTCTGGAAGAAGAGCCCTTCATTAGTAGCGTCACGTGGATGGAAGACATTCCGCCGCTGAATCTGTTTGGACTTCCCGAACCGGTTTTTCCAAAACGTACCGCATCACCTGAACTCTACGCGAAAGCAAAACAGAAGGCTCTTGAGAACCCGTTCATCACTGGCCAAATGATGTCCGAAGACGCCAAGGCCATGGTCCTGATGTTCAACTATGACTTCTTCATGGTCGAAAGTGACGAGCAATGCATCGCCGGCGTGCGGAAAATCGCAGAAGCTGCTGCCGATGAATTTGACGTGGCGATCGACTTTGGAGTCACCGGCCCGTTCCCGATCCACATGAGCATGATGGAACAGCATGACTCCAACACTTTCTTTTATCAGCTGGTTGGCTACAGCGTCATTTTCCTGATGAGCCTGATTCTGTTTCGTGGCTTCGTTGCTGTCGTGGTGTTGGGATTGGCTCCGGCGTTGGGAGTTTTCTGGACGCTTGGATTCGTGAATCTTCTTGGCTACCAGAACAATCCGTTCATTGATGTCGTGCTGCCGATTCTGGTCAGTCTGGTCGGCTTGACCGATGGAGTTCACTTACTGGTACAGATTCGCAAGCTGAAATCCAGCGGACTCAAACCGCTCGTTGCCGCTCGAGAAGGACTGTCGCAAGTCGGACTTGCTTGTGCGCTTACGTCGCTGACGACCGCAATCGGATTCGGAAGCCTCGCACTGGCACGCCACGAATTCGTCCAGCAGTTTGGATGCAGTTGTGTCATCGGAGTCATCTGTTGCTTCGTCGCGGTCATCACCGTGATTCCGCTGGCGTGCTCAACGCGAATCGGCAACTATATTCAGTCAGCAAACAAAACGAGCCTGATCGATCGTAACCTGAGTCGAATCTCAGGCGTGATCGATTTCGTTTTGCCTCGAAAACGGTTGGTCAGCATGATTGCGATTGCTGCGACGATCCTGTTGATCCTGATTTCAGCGACTCTGAGACCCGACGAACGACTATCAAGCGCGCTGCCAACTAGGAGCGAACCGGCAATAGCGCTCGCCAAACTCGACGAAGCGATGGGTGGGCTCGAAAGAGGCTACGTTCGGATTCATTGGTCCAAGAATATCGCTGCCGATTCTCCTGAAGTGATGCAAGTCGTAAAGAAGGTTGACGACCTTCTCGCGAAAGAACCGCTGCTCGGTGGCGCCGTTTCGATTCGACATCTCGTGGATGCACTTCCGGGTGAAGGTCCGCCTGAGACGCGCATGTCGATGTTGGAATTGTTGTTGCCGCCTTTCAAGCGAGTATTTTACGAACCGGAACTGCGTTACACGTCAGTTAACTTTAGGGTCCGTGACTTGGGGATCTCGCATTACAATCCGGTCTTCAATCGAATGATCGCCGGCATCGAGAAAATCACCGAGGAACATCCTGAGTTTCGTTTGGAGGCCAACGGAAGAGCATTTGAACGCTGGGAAAACATTTACAAAATTGTGGTCGATCTTGCACTGAGCCTTGGAACCGCATCGCTGATCATTTTTGCGATTCTGGCGATGGTGTATCGTTCTTTGCGGATCGGCCTGATCTCGTTTGTACCGAACCTGTTCCCTTTGGCGGTCGCTGGTTTGTACTTGGTGATCACAGGGCAATCTTTGGAGATCGTTGCGGTTTGTGCCTTCACGGTTTGTCTTGGCATTGCGGTCGATGACACGATCCATTTCCTGACACGATTCGAAGAGGAACGAGCCATTTGCGACAGTGAAGACGAAGCGATTCGCAAAGCATTCACTGGCGTCGGCACGGCACTGATCATGACGACCGTTGTACTGGTCAGCGGATTCGCGACGGTCTTGGTGAGCGACTCCCACGACCATTTCATCTTTGCATCCATGGGCGCGATCACCATCGCAGCGGCACTGTTTGCCGATCTTGTTTTCCTGCCAGCATTGCTTTCGCAATTCGTTCGAAAGAAAACCAAATGAAAGTCTTGGTTTTCGAATTCATGGTTGGCGGAGGTGTTGCAGATCAACATCCGCTGAACGAAGAACTGCAAACGTTCCTTGAGCAAGGTCACGCAATGCTCACCGCAGTCTGCAAAGATCTACTGCTGTTAGGGCACGAAGTTTTAGCACTCGCCGACATCCGTGCATACGCTTCGCTTCCGAAAGAAGTGGTTCGTGTTAGCGTTGAAAGCGAGCAGGAACTTGATCCAACACTCTGGGGGGCTGCTGGTCTGGCGGACTATATCTTGCTGATCGCTCCTGAAACGGATGGCTGTCTCGAACATTATGCGGAATTGCTTTCGAGTTTCTCCGAAAAAATCATGAGCCCAAACATTGGCTTTATCAACTTGACTGCCAATAAATGGAAGTGTCACAATTGGTTTTCAGATCGCGATGTGCCATGCCCTGATTCGATTCTCCTTTCAGAAGACCATGCAGCCAACGATGTCCCTGCTGACTTTTTCCCGTGCGTTGCGAAACCTGTTGACGGCGCCGGAAGCGAAGACGTTTTACTGGTTGCTTCCTCTGACGAGCTTGCAAACATCTCAAAGCCAATGCTACTTCAGCGATTCGTTCCTGGCGTACCCGCAAGCGTATCCGTGATCATCGAATCGCTGGAGAAAATTCACTTCCTCGAACCGGGGCAGCAGATATTTGATGCCGAGCCATTTGGAGTTCACTTGCGAACAGAATTCCCATTGGCCCCGCCACTCCGTGAACGAGCTTTGAAGCTTGCGAGGTTGGTTGTCGAGGCAAGTCCGGACACGATCGGCTATTTTGGAATCGACATGATTCTTGCTGACGATCCGGACAACGACGTCTTGATTGAAATTAATCCTCGACTGACGACTTCGTACTGCTATCTTCGCGAATGGGCGCAAGAGAACCTTGCGGAGAAGTTTCCGCTTCTGGATTCTTGAGCCAGCCGCATCTAGGTTCTATTGATCAATACAAGCCCGAAGCGTTATAGGAAATTGCATGGTATTGGTTTGTCTCCGCAAATCTTAACCCGAAGCGCAAGTTTTGAAGTTGCAGTGTTTGCGTTTAGGGGCAAAGCCCCGTTCCTTGCCTAGCCCAGCCCATCGGGCTGGGACTTAGATTCCCCCGACTATTTTAGGACCAAAGGTCCGGCAAGTTGCTTCGGTTAGGGCGCACATGCGCCGCAACTGGTCGGGCTTTCAGCCCTAAGTGATCGTCCAACGCAAGCCCGGCCCTGCGGGCCGGGCTAGGTAAATTGCTGGGCCGTTGGCCCGAAATGACCGGAACACTGCAACTTCAAAGAGCGTGAGCGAGGTACCAGCTGCACCTCGCTCACGCGCCGCCGGGTTGTGATTGGCGTATCAACTTGCGCAACTTCCCGAATGACGGCGCCTTGCGGCAGTCCATGCAATTTCCCAGCAAGCGAGTGAGTCTTTCTCACAGTTTCTTAACTCGCTCGCGCGTCGTGCTTGTGTTGGCTTTAATCCGCAAGCCCTAGTCTTGCTTCTGAAGCTCAATCGATCCACTCATACCTGGCTTCAGCGCACCGTCAGCATTTTCAACTTCTGCCCACACAATAAAGTCTTGAACATCCGGATCGATTTCCGGGCTGGCAAAGACGACTTTGGCTTTAAACTCTTTGCCATCGTGAATAAAAATTGCTTCCTCGTCAATCGATTCGGGTGCAGCATCCTTCAGCTGACAACGACAGGAAACTTTCAGCTTCTTCAGATCGATGACGCGAGCAATCGGTTGTCCCGGCTGAACCCATTCGCCAACCTGGCGATAAACTTGAACGACAACGCCTCCCACAGGCGACTTTATTTCACGATTTTCCAACCGGACGGAAGCCAACTCAAGCTGCGCTTTCTTCAATTCAACGGTCAACTCTTTGACCGTTGCCGTTCGCTGGGCCTGTTCACCAGAAAGCTTGGCCTTTTCGAATTCCAACTTCAATCGCTCGAGTTCCGTTTTCGAAACGGACTTGGCGTACTGCTTGGTCGCATTAAGTGAGCGTTGATAAACCTTACGATTTACATCCTGCGAAACTTTCGCGTATCGCAAGTCAATATCGTTTTCACTTTCTTCGCTCGCGATTTCGAGTTCACTGCGAGCACTGCTCACGTTGGCTGATTCTGAATCCCGGTCGAGACGTACTAAGATGTCGTCGGCACTGACTTCACTGCCTTCCGAAAAACCAATCGACTCAATGATGCCCGCATCGCGACTGGCAACTTCGACGTTGACGATCAGCTGTAACTGGGCGGCTTCAATATTGATTGTTTTCGGCGAATCCAAATCTTGGCCGAATGCCGTTGAAGTCGAAACTGCGACAATCATCAGTAGCGTGGCGAGTTTAGAATGCATGGGGATTCCTCTAAAAGTGACGCGTTCCAGCTTAGTCACCGATCGGAAAGTCAGGCATCAATTTCGATTTCGGACTGCTTTTCAAGAACTTCTACCAGCACATCGCCAGTAATTCGTGCCATAACCGTTGCATTCCGATGCTCGAACACGCCCGCTTGCCCGCGTTGCCCCAGCTGACTTCGCAAGGTTTTATCATTGGCCAAATTGGCGATGCATTGAGTCAGTGACTCAACATCTCGAGCTGCGAAAAGGCGAATGCCGCCCGTGGAATTTGCCAACTCGGGAAACGCTCCATGATCGGGAGCGATCACGGGCACGCCTGCGGCCATCGCTTCAAGTGCATAGAGGCCCTTGGGTTCCAAGAATTCAGTTGGCACCGAAAACAAATCAAGCGACCGCAGGAACTCAAGTTTCTCTTCGCGTTCGATTGCTCCAATGTATTCGTATTGTGAACCGAGACCAGCATCGTCGAGCTTCGCAAACAATGATTCGGCGTACTCCTTGTCCTGAGGGCCAAGCCAGCCAGCGATTCGCAGGCGTAACAACTCGAAACGCGGATCTTTCTTTAACGCAATAAACGCATCAACCAGATAGTGCAGGCCTTTTTCAGGAGCCAATCTCGCGAGGTAGCCGATCGACAATTCATTCTTGCTCGTTCGTTGTTGCAGTCTGCGAAATTGCTGGAAATCTTCGAGCTCCAAACCCAACGGCGTCACATAGAATTTTTCGGCATCCAGTTTCAGATACTTACTGATGTAGTCCCGATAAGAGCCGGAGTGCACAATGAAGGCATCCACATGTTTCCCGATTTCTGCGATACGAGCCAAAGCTTGCGAGCGAAATGGTTCTTGTAGCGAATCCAGAAACACGTCGTCACCTTGCAGCGTCACGACAATCGGCAATCCAAGTTGCGTTTTGATCTCTTCGATACATCCGCCAATGAGAATATTGCTGAACACCATCAACCTTGGCGGATTCTTCTCTAGCCACTGACAGATTCGACGAACTTCTTTTCGCTGATTGCCATCAACCCCCTTGAGCATCGAAACGGCAAGCTTGCCCAACGTTTTCGCATCGGTATCCATTGCTTTGGCGGTGACACGTCGGATCAGTTTTGGATTGTCCAAAAATCGATCCAACGACGCCGGCAACCAGCGAAAGAAAGGAATCTTCTGCTGCAAGAACACATTGATGCCGCCGAAGAAAACTTGGTCAACACTGGCATTGAGTTCGTCGGTGCGAATCGGCGTGTAGGTAGGAATTAGCTGAATGTCCCAACCCGTTTTCGCGAGCGAACGAGACAGCGAGTTGTCATGCATACAACTGCCGCAAAACATTCCACCAGCACCAGCGGTCAGGTAGACGATTTTCGGTTTCTCGCTGTTGGCATGCATGGATCAGGTAGCGGAAGTCGTCAAGACTTCCGAACAGTGAGGAGGCTGACGGAACGCTTGACGAGTTCCGCTACTTAAAATCCGCACTCCCAGAGTGAGGGCAACTAACTCGCCTACGGACTACATCGCTTCAATCTGCTTCGCAATCTTGTCGATGAAAACCTGATTCGTCTTATGTTTCGACAGATGCTTGGTCAGTTCGCTCATCGCATGCTTCGGATCATTCATCGACATCAATGTTCGACGCAATTTCGTAATCGAATCAAGACTCTCGGAACTGAGCAACAGCTCTTCACGGCGAGTACCTGATTTGGCGATGTCGATTGCTGGCCAGATTCGCATGTCCGCAAGATCGCGGCTAAGAACCAGTTCCATGTTTCCGGTTCCTTTGAACTCCTGGAAAATGAGCTCATCCATTCGACTGCCGGTATCAACAAGCGCTGTACCAACAATTGTCAGCGAACCGCCTTCTTCAAACGCACGTGCTGATGAAAACAGCTTTTTCGGAATGTCCATTGCTTTGGTGTCGATACCACCAGACATCGTTTGTCCGCGGCGACTGGAATTGCTGACCCATTTGTTGAACGCACGAGCCAAGCGAGTGATCGAGTCCATCAACAGGAATACATCACGGCCCATCTCAGTAAGTCGCTTACAACGTTCGATCACCAGCTGCGAAAGTCGCACGTGGCTCTCGATATCTTCGTCCAAGCTACTGGCGATCACTTCGCCGCCAAGAACGTTACGCTTCATATCAGTAACTTCTTCAGGACGCTCATCGACGAGCAACACCATCAGAACCGAATCAGGGTGATTGAGTGAAATCCCCTGAGCAATATGCTGCAGCATGACCGTCTTTCCGCTTCGAGGCGGAGCAACAATCAACGCACGTTGTCCTTTACCAAGCGGCGTCAGC
The DNA here is from genome assembly GCA_938010615.1 of uncultured Pirellulaceae bacterium. Lineage (GTDB taxonomy): Bacteria > Planctomycetota > Planctomycetia > Pirellulales > Pirellulaceae > Mariniblastus. The sequence goes on from CALLUY010000028.1 coordinate 11,885, forward strand.
AAATCCATCACGCGAGTTGTAAGCGGTTCAGGACCGGCCTCCAACTGATACCACTGTTCCGGGTTGATCGGCGTCAGTTCATCAAAGCGTTTGACTTCTGAATAGTCTTCCGGGGCCATCCCATCAACATCGATCAGTTCACGCAAGCGAGGTCCCTGCTGTCGACGACCAGGTTGAACTTTACCTCGGATGATCAAACCTTCACGAAGACCGAACTTCTCAATCATCGTTCCTGGAACGAACGGATCGCTGCGGTCACGAGAATAGTTTTTCGTGGGACTTCGCAGAAATCCATATCCATTGGGGTGAAGCTCCAGCAAGCCAAAGCCTTCGACCAATTCTGCATCATCAATTTCGACTGGTTCGCGATCACGCCGGCTACGATTTCCGCGGTTGCCGCCGCCAGAGCGATTTCCACCACCGGAACGACCGCCTCCGCCGCCACGATTTCCACCACCGCTGCGATTTCCGCCCGATGAACGACCGCCTCCTGAGTTGCGTCCGCCGCCAGATCGACCTCCGCCAGACGACCGGCTGCCAGATCCGCGACGCCGTCGCGAACCACCGTTGCCACTGCTGTTTCCGTTACCGCGTCGTCCACGATCAGATCCACGATCAGAACTACTATCGGAATCCGATCGAGAAGTCTCTGAGCGTCCGCCGTCTCGATCCCGATCGCCATCACGATCTCGACCGCCATCACGGTCTCGGCCGCCGTCATCTCGATCACGGCCTCGTCCACTGTCACGGTCTCTACTGCCACGACCACTGTCACGATCTCGACCGCCATCGTCATCACGGTCACGGTCACGGCCTCGTCCACTGTCACGGTCTCGACCGCCGTCGTCGTCGCGGTTTCGCCCGCGTCCACTATCGCGGCTGCTTTCAGATCGTGAGCTTGATCGGGAATCGTTGTCTCGATCGTCGCGGTCAGAGTTTGAATCGTAGTTGTCCGAATCGCGATCGGATCCGGTGTCTCTGGCTGAAGAAGAGCGTCGACGTTTTTTTGCCATCAAATATGTCCTGATAGATATCCCAGGTTTTAATTGGTAACCGTGAAAAATGGTCTCGGGCTGGCAAGAGAGCCAAGCGACTGCTGTCCCAAGAAGGGGACACCAGATTCCAATTCCGGTTAGTTTGTCAGCGTCACGACAAAATCGTTCAACGCCGATCCGTGAGACGGGAACCGAAAGGCTCGCCGCAAACGTGTGAAAAGAGTGAAGTGTAAAAACAACTTACGGCCAAACGAAAAAGCCGTTCAGGCTGCAAGCATCCGTTTCGATCACGAGGATTGAAGAGTATCCGTGAAACTTCCAATCACTGGGACATGCCGCATACTATCGAGCAAACAGCAAACTACTCCCAAGGAAGTGGGACGGGAAATCCTGACAAATTGCCGGGAATGAGACCCGTTCAAATCGCTGTTTCACGCGGAAGCAAACGACTGCCGTTTAATCGTCCAAGTGAATCAGATATCTGAAACCCAAAAGAAGCGCCCGAATTTCTCCGAACTCATTGCTCGGGCCGAAAGCCGGAGCACAGATACTCGATCAACGAAGCTCGTTAATCAGTCAAAGAGTTTTGCCCAATCAAAAGATGTTGTCAAGCAGAAATCATGGGCGCCCCCTATTTTAACTGGACTTTCCAAACTGCCGACAAACTCTTCGAACTCGGCTAATTCCGGATAATCGCTCAAATTTACGTGGCTGACAAACCGCTTGGGTGACGATGCAGAATTCGTGTAGAAGCGTGTTTATGACTATCTCGGTGCGAAAATGAAAACCTGTTCAAGCCAAACCCTCATTCGTCAATTCCTTCCGTTAGTTGCTATCGCATTACTGCTCGCGACGTCATCATTTTCCACTGCCCAAGGCCAGGGAATTCAGGGCGACATCCAATGGCATTCAAACGTCGAAAAAGCGAAAGAACAGGCTCAGCGACAGAACAAACTCGTTCTTTTGCACTTTGGTGCCTCGTGGTGCCGTCCCTGCAAAGCGCTTGATACTTACGTCTTCAAGAGCAGCCAAGTCAGAAAGGCAATCGCCGAGAATGTGGTTCCAGTAAAGCTGGACGCTGATCGCGCATTGGACATCGTGAACGAGTACGACGTTTCGATGGTTCCATTCGACGTCATCATCACGCCCGGTGGCCGAGTCGTCACAGAAAGACGATCGCCCGCTGACGCTGACAATTACGCAAAAATGATTTCTGGTACTGCAAATGCCAGTCGCAATCTCGCGAAAGAGAAAATGGGACCGATCGCCCACCAAAGAAAAGTCGTAACAAACAACTTGGTCAACGGTCAGGACGCAATGGACTTTCGCGCGACCGGTCCAAGCGAAGTACAAGTTGGATTGTCGAAGGACAGTAGCCTTCTGCAACGACGTCAAACAGCCTTTTCCGACGAAATGACGCAAGGTCCGAAAGCTCAAACCAATCCGTTCATGAAGCCGGCTGCTGGATTGCGTTCATCTGACAACTCTGATGAAGTTGCGATTGACGACCTAGAAAGAAAACAGTTCCTTAGCAAGGAACGCAACTGGGTTGCCCCGTCTGCGCAAACGCGACGCGCGGAGCCAAAACGAATTGTAAACAAACGATACTTTGATTCGATTGCCCAGAAAGAAAACGGCGGCAACGGTTCAAACGCGGCTTCTGATTCGTACGATCTTGGCTTCAATGGTAATGGAGGGGTCTCTTCGGCCAACGGCGACTTCGTAATTGATCCTTCAGCTGATTCGACTCAACTCGGTTCAGTGATCGAAATTGGATCCAATGACAAAAGCCCATTGGAAGTGTCTTCGAATCCGCCGCAAATCGATCGACAGAGTCTTTGCCTCAAAGGTAAATGTCCTGTCACGCTAATCACCGAAGGCCGCTGGGAAGACGGCGACACCCGTTTTGGAATCGTCCATCGTAATCGAACTTACATTTTCGCTAACGCGGAAAAGCTGGCACAGTTCCGCTCAAACCCTGACAACTACAGCCCAGTTTTGGCTGGCTACGATCCGGTTGTCTATCGCGAACAAGGTAAGCTTGTTGAGGGACTTGCTGAGAACGGAGTCTTCATGGGTCGCACACCGAACCAGAAAGTCATTCTGTTCAAAGATGCTGCAACGCGAAGCAAGTTTCAGATGTCACCACAGGATTATCTCGAAACGATCCGTCAAGCAACCAACGACGCGGGCGGAACCGTCACTCGCTAGTTCACCATCCCAGCGAGGGAAACCTGTCTCATCGTAACGCACTGGTTTTCGATGCCGTTTCAGCATCAACTGCGCGACGGGGGATCACGGCTTCGTTGCCCAACTTGCAAAGGCTCTCGACTGCGGACAAGCGATGAAAGTCATCTTCGCCTTGAACCCATTGCATCAGCGCAGCGGAGTTTTTCTCTCCGGGGATTTCGCCAAGCATTCGGAGAGTATTGTCGGTCGGTTTCTGATCGCTCTCTGTCGCACACAGTTCAATTGCTTGAGCCAATCCTGCTTTTGAACGAATGCTCCGCAGGCCAAGAAGGTCAGGTCTGCGATTCGTCGAATATCTTGTGAAGACGGAAATTGTGGGTCTTGGATCCAAAACACTTGAGCAACTTCACACGCGCGGACTTCAATTTCGTTTTGATTCTCGCGACCTGAACTCCAATCTCTTCGCAAGCACTGTCGTTGCATGCAGATTCGAAACCGCCGATGTGTTTCAATGGAATTATCGAGTTGAGCAGCAAGCAGTATCTCTTTCGCGGCATTACCATTGAGTGTGCTGCGATGTTCGAAAATTAGATAGCATCTAAAGAAACTGGTACCACCAAAAAAAGAAATTGTTGGTGGCCGTTTGGGCCGGAAGAATGCAAACTTCTGAGATCTCTCAGGTTTTTTGTTGATCGGCACAAAGAATCCGTTATCAAAGTTTGAATGTGAGTATGCGTGGACTTGATGCCGGCCAATCCAAAAAAACTAGATTGTCTTTCAATGCCTGATCCCAACCGATCCCAGCCGATCCCAACCGATCCCAACCGATCAGTGCATTGCATCTGATAGTTGTTCTTGTTGGGGTTGGCTTCGCGTTCGCAGGCGTGACCAAGTTGATGGATCCATTCTTCTGGGAAAGACTTTTTCGAGACAGCCTTTTTACCGTCAGCATTGGATTAGATGTTTTTGTTGGGTGCCTACTGATTGCCATGCCCCGTTCACGAAACGCACAACTGGTTGGATTGATCGTTGCGACATCCTATCTGATTTTCCTTGCGCGTGGGTTGGCGATGGGTGTGTGGACATGTGAATGCTTTGGGGGTAACTCTCCAATCTATTACGCCGTAGCTTTTGATTTTATCGCGCTAACAACGCTCACGCTCGCCCGCTTCAGAAGATCTACTTCCGTTACACGACAACATATCGACCCAACGTTTTACTTTGCGCTAGTCACGACAGTGATTGGGATGGGAGTTGGCGTAGGTCAGTACGTGCCCGGAGAGGCTCTGGCATTCGACGTCGGCGTTGAGGCGCTCGAAGGTTCAAATTTCTCTGAGAAGACCGACGGTCGATGGCACGGGAATTTGACACTGAGAAACAACACTCAGGTGCATTGCTCCATCGTCGGCTTGGAGAACAGTTGCCAATTCCGCTGTTCATCGGTGATGCCAATAGAATTGCCGCCAGGTGGGAGTTCTTCGTTTGCGGTCGCTGTTCGGCTACCGAAAAGTAAGTACCGACCAAGCTTCTCGAAGGGAAAAGCAAACCTTTTTGTTCAGTTTGATTCACCCTCAACTCCTCAAATTGTAGAAAAGAGGATTTCTTGGGGTGTATTCAGTTTCTAGTTCTTTTTTTTTGGAAGAAAAACAATGACGATTTTTATCAGGAAAACTGCGGCAGCGATTTGTGTCGCGACTCTTGTAGTTACTTTGTCAGTAACAACTTCGATCGCGTCGATGGAAACCAATATGTCGGCAACGGTTTGTCCGGACGATGACAAAACACCAACGACAGTGACCCCCTGTTCCAAACAGAAGACGTGCACTGGGTCTGGTTCCGGCTGCCTAATTATCGGCGGCGCCAATTGCCTGTGTGAACCTTCACCCGGCGTAAATGTGTGCTATTGCGAAGCAAGTTAAAGCCAACCTGCTTCAAATGGTATTAGAACCCCAAGACTAAGCCGCAGCGTCATCTTTATCACGCTGCGGCTACTTCAAACAAATCGTCCTTTTGGAGTTTGCATGAACTACTTTCATTTCGTTTACCTGTTTGTTTGCCTCGCGTACTGCAACGAAACCTCTGGGCAAAAATTCTTGGAAACGTATGCGCCAAAAATGGATGAGATCATAACTATGGATATGAAGGATTTGGGTGAAATCAGTTGCTCATTCGTTCAGAAAGGCTCGGAACGCTATTCGATTGCGACTTCAATCAACGGAGAATACGCGTTGCTAAAAATGCGAAACAAGGGCAGAGGCTGGGACAGCATAAGAAATCGCGAGTACTACTCTGCGGTGAAGGTGGATTCTAATGCGCCTAGCGCGCACTCGATCATTAACTTGATTAGGAATACGGACGCCAGCTGGAGCAGTGTAATTGAGCGAAGAAAAACTCCTATATTCTCGCTTATATTTACTGCGGACTCGACGTTGCAAGAACTGGTGCGTTCGGGCGCGTTTTCTGTTGCCGAGCGGGAGGTTTCGGGCGGCATCGAATTTACGCTCACCGCAAATGACGAAGACAGTGACGTCCATCAGTACGTTTTAGAATTTGATGCCGAATATGAGTTCCCAAAGTCATTGACACAGTATTTGGGAAAAAGCAAAACCCATGGCAGCAAATACCTGGTAAAGAAGTTTGAGAAGATCGACAATCGGCATTACCCAGCGATGATCGAATTTGACCCAAATTTTGGTGATAAAATAGATGACAAAATATCCATCAACATTTCGTACGCTCCAGAGAAAACACTTGACGTTCAGGAATGCAAACTCGAGTTTTACGGTTTGAGCAACCCTGCTTTTGAATTGGCGAATCAACCTCAAATGCCACTGAGTTCGTTACTTGTTGCAGCAACAATATTGATCGTTTTAACCGGCGGCACATGGTTCTATTTGAGAAATTCCAAATCATGATTAGATCGCCGAAACATGGAATCACCTTGGTTGAGTTGCTCGTAGTGGTTGCGATCATCGGCGTTCTAATTGCGATGCTGCTTCCTGCATTGCAAACCATTCGCGAGGCAAGTCGGAGGGTAGCATGTGCAAATAATCAACGACAAATAATTCTTGCGGTTCTAACCTTTGAAAGCGCAAACAAACAGCTCCCCCGCACTCTTTCATTTGAACCCAATTCGAAGTTAGCGCACTGGCAGTCGAAGTTGCTGCCCTTTGTGGAACGTCCCGCAATTTACCAAGAAGTACAAAATGAATTCGACGAACGCGTTCATGTTTACCACCAAAAGAATTTTTCAACCACGATAGATGTGTTTCAGTGCCCATCGGAACCAGAAATCAGGAAGATTTTTGAGGCCGACAGAACAGGCTTTCAGTTTGCTTTCACGAATTACTGCGGTGTTAACGGCGTTCGCAACGAAGACTCCAACGGAGTGTTCCCAACGGACCTTGCAATATTGGAGTCTAGCACGGTCTTGCTCTCAATGATTTCAGATGGTTTGTCGAACACTCTTGCGTTCGGGGAACGTCCACCTTCGAGTCGCGGGCATGGTTTTGGTATGTGGCTTGGATCTCAGAATGCATTCGCCGCCTCAATTGGTATCAACGAAGGTTTCGTTGAAGAAGAATGTCAGGAAATGCGATTCGAGTTTCCACGGGCAACAGAAGCATGCAAAGTATTTCACCATTGGGGTCATCATCCTTCGGGTGTAAATTTTGCGAGAATCGATGGGTCGGTCCATTTCGTAAATTACTCCATAAACTTGGAGACAATGAAATCGCTCGCCACACGGTCAGAAGGTGATTAAATCGCAATGTTGATTTGCATTTTCTGCCGGCGAATCGGTATCCGGTTCTCTGGCTGAGCCTAAGCCGTGAACAATTCCGACCAGGCAGGATTCATCACGATGTGGTGCGCGATGCGTTCGCTGATTGCGCCGATCGTCATGTAAGGATTCACTCCCAACGCGGTCGACATCACAGAACCATCGGCAACGTAAAGCCCTTGATGCACCGCCGCGGAACCTTGACCGCAAGCACTGTTGTTGCCAACGTAGCCACCATGGCGTCCGTCGTAGACTTCTCCGAGGTGATTCGTTGGTCCGTAAAGTGGATTGTCCGACATCGCGCAACCTCCCAGCGGATGCACCGTCACAAGGTTGTCTCCGAAGGCTTTCAACCGCTTGTACTTTCCGCCGTGGGCCTGCGCCAATCGTTCGAACTCGCCAAACACCATCTTGCGATACTCGCTCTCCTTGAGTCCTTCCCACTTGATCTGCCAACGGCCTGCTTTCTTGACCATGCGACCTTCGGCGGTATCGTGCCCCATACCAAGCATCACCATGGAATCATCCATTGCCGGGTCGGCTAACAACGCAGTGAACAGGTTGCTCACACCACGAGGTATCGCCGCGTCCTGAATCAGCAAACGCTGACGAAGCTCGCGTTCCTTGTAGAAATGCAAAGACGTCTGAACCGTCGGCCCAACCGGAGGCTTGTACGTCGCGAAAGCTCCTTGACCACCAATGTTGGTTCCGGAAGGCAAACCTGTGATAAACCCGATCGTGTCGCCATTGGACGACCAACCTCGTCCAAGGAAAGGTGAGAACTCAAAGTTTGGTGCTTGTGAATCGAGCAAAATGCCTGCGCTGGCAGGACTTCCGGCTCCCACGACAACGATTTTCGAATTGATCGACATCGGATGACGCGTCACTTTATTGTGCTGGTCGTTGACGTACTCCATGTTGATTCGATAGTAGCCGTCCATCTTGTTGATCGACTTCACTTCCACCTGAGTGTACATCTCGGTGCCGTTGTGCTTGGCGACCGGCAAGTAGTTCATCGCCAGTGTATTTTTTGCACCAACGTTGCAACCATTGATGCAGTCGCCGCACAAAGTACACGGACGTTGAATCATTCCTTGGCGGTTTCGCATCTTCTGATCGAGATGACGATAGTCGTACATCACCGAGACGTTGGAAAGATCGTAGAAACGCGGATCGCGACTGAGCCTCTCGGCTGCCTGCCGGCGGCGGCGAACTTTGGGAGTTTGATCGAACGGAGTTCTCATTAAACTCATGTTCTGGGCAACCGAGTCAAAGTAAGGCGACAACGTCTGCATGTCTCGCAACGCTTGCGGCCATTTGTTCTGATGAAAGACTTCCGGATCGGGCTGCAAAGCAATGCTCGCATTAATCAACGAACCGCCACCAAGCCCACTGCCACTCAAGATGTTGACTTCGTCATTGAACATAACATTGAACAAACCCAACGGCTGAGTGACTTGTCCTCGAGTCGGCCCGGCAATGTTTGCTCGAGAACTACCGCTGACGTTGGCAAATCTATCTGGGAAAGTTCCCGGCACCCATTCTTTGCCTCGTTCGAGGATGCAGATTCGCTGGTCATTGCGCAGATGTTTTGACAACTTCGCAGCCGCGATCGAAGCACCGTACCCTGAACCGATAACAACAACCGCAAACGGCACTTCCGTTTTGCTTTTCTTCGCCGTCAGGGCTAGATCCCTGATTGGGTTAGCCAACCTCCCTCCATGATGAGCAAGGCTACGCTCATAGTCCATCGTTGCCTGTTGCTTCAGCGACGAGTCGCGTGTTTGCGTTCGTTTCCCAATTTGAACCAGACCACTGGTTTTGCGTTGCGTCCGTTGGGCGCTGGCGGTAGCAGCAGTCGCTAGCGTTGTCGCGGCCACGGCGGCACCTTTGAGCATGGCGCGGCGATTTAGCTTGGTGGGCTTTTTTGATTTGGATTTTGGCGCAGGCATCTATTCGCTCGTCGATTCGTTTGAAGTCCTAAAATAGGTATCGAACGCGAAGCGATTCCGGTTGTAACCAAACCGTAGACTTTTTCAGATGTAGCACCTTTTTTGCCCCAATGTGACACTGCGGGGTTTTCACAAACTTTGACGGACAGGTAGTTTTGCGACGTCAATACAGTGTCCGCTAGAACAGAACGTAGATAAACGGTCCGACAGCGGTGTTGGTTAACACAATGAACAAACTGATGACCAGCAACACTAACACGATGGGTGTCAGCCACCAGCGCTTTTCAGACCACAAGAATTCAACGAACTCGCCAATGATTCCGCGTGGTCGAGCAGACGCAAGGTCTTGGAATTCGCGCACCTCTGTGGATGCCGATCCCTCCGATTGGGCATCACCATTCTCTGTCTGCGAAGAGTGCGATTGCAATTTAGATGATCTTTTCATTTCAAAATTCAAAACTGCTTAAAATAGCGTTCCGGGTCATCTTGAGGGCTGCGTGCCTGCCAATTACTGGATGAGGTTTCATTTCGGATCTGAGCGTGTTTTCTGTTCCAATTTCGCCAGCCTCTCCGCAGTGCACCGATCGGAGTCACCAACAAAAAGTACACCAACGCGAGGACTAACGTCGACACAAGCCATCGGATTGGAAATGTGATCGCCTGCCAAGCAGCAAACATCCGTCTCCAAATCGACACTCGCGGCTTCTGATCTCGTTCGGATCGCATTGCTGCCATTCTTCCAACCTCCGCCTTGAGATGCAATTGTTCTTGTTTGCATAAGACGAACTGACCGACAACCAAGATATCCAAATCGGTCTTTAGAAAGCACTGGTACGCATCCATCACGTCATTCACAATCGGTTCGCCACGCACATTGAAGCTGGTGTTTACTAAAACTGAGCAACCGGTCACTGACTCAAATTTCTCCAGCAACCCAGACAAACAAGGATCGCCTGAGCCGTCCAACGACCCCCCATCAAACTGTCCGACGGTCTGAACTCGGGCTGACCCATCCACGTGTGTCGTCGCTGGTAGCTCGCATTGCGATTCCTGACTTGCAGTGTCGCGCACTTGTGCTGCAAGGGTCATGTAGGGCGACGGTCGATCCAAGTGAAAATGTGCGTTGGATTTGGACTCCAAAACAACGGGAGCGAAAGGTCGAAACGGCTCTCTAAATTTCACCCGATCGTTCAAACGGTCTTTCATTGTGGGTGAGCGTGGATCAGCCAAGATGCTGCGACCGCCCAACGCACGCGGACCAAACTCCATCCGCCCCTGTGACCACCCAACTATCTTCTGCTGACTCAGTTGCTCGGCAACAAATTGATAGAGGCTATCCACATTCTCGAATCGTCGAACGACAGCGTCTCCACTGTAAATGATATCCGTAATTTGATCGTCGGAATGACTTGGCCCCAAAAACATACTCAAAGGTTGATCCGGCTGAACCATTCTTGGTTGATCCAGTAATTGATGCGCTACGAAAAGTGCGGCACCCAGGGCCGCTCCCGAATCTCCAGCAGCTGGCTGCACCCACACGTTTTCAAACGAGCTTTCACGCAATAGTCTGCCGTTGGCCACGCAGTTCAATGCGACCCCGCCCGCAAGACACAGGTTCTTGAGCCCCGTTTTGCGATGCAGATGCTCAGCCATCGAGAGCAAGATCATTTCGGTAACGCGTTGAATGGATGCCGCAAGATTCTGTTCGCGATCCGTGATCGGCGCTTCTGGAGTTCGCGCAGGGCCACCAAACAGCTGGCTGAATTTCGGAGACGTCATTCGTGTTCCATTCAGATACGCGAAATAGTCCTGATTCAATCGAAACGAACCGTCCGCTTGAACATCGACCACTTGATCCAAAATTGCATCTTCGTAAACAGGTTCGCCATACGGAGCGAGCCCCATCAATTTGCCTTCACCGCCGTTGACTCGAAAACCACAAAACGCTGTGAACGCGGAATACAACAACCCGAGCGAATCAGGAAACCGAATCTCATCGGTCAATTGAATTCGATTGTTTTCACCCACTCCTAAAGTGGTCGTGGCCCATTCGCCCACGCCATCGACGGTCAAAATAGCGGCACGTTCGAACGGTGAAGGAAAAAACGCACTCGCCGAATGCGATTCATGATGCTCGGGAAAAATTGCCTTCCGGTCGTAACCGTCTATCTGCTTGGCGATCGTTCGGGCGATGAACAATTTTGAACGCATCCACTGCGGCATCGCGTCGAGAAACGAATTCAAGCTTAAGGGAGCTTGATCTAGATGTGTTTCCAGTATCCGTTCAAACTTCAAAAACGGTTTTTCATAAAACGCGACATAGTCGACATCCTCCGAACTCAATTCGGCGATTGCCAAACAGTGTTCGATGGCGCGTTTCGGGAAGCTGGCGTCGTGCTTGATCCTTGAAAATCGCTCTTCCTGAGCCGCGGCGACGATCTGACCATCGATCACCAAGGCAGCTGCCGAATCATGATAAAAAGCCGAGAGGCCGAGGATGGTGGTCACGAGACGAGGTCAAATCCAAAACGGAAAGCCGAATTCTGAAGATCGAGTCCGTCGATTATAATTCCCAAAGTCATCTGAGGGGATGTCATTGATCTCTATTAGCGCGTCTGTGTTGGCCCAACTGTGTCCATAACAAACAAGAAGAATCCTGACGCGGTGACCAAACGTCCACGCCACCGAAAATTACTGTTCCGATTGCTCGCGATTTTGATCGGATTGACGCCGTTCCTTTTGTGCGAAGCGGCACTTCGGGTCGGCGGTTGGCAATCGACTGATGCGGTTCACGACCCGTTTGTTGGCTTTACTGAAATTCTACCTCTGTTTCAATCCAATGCGGACGGGACCCACTTTGAGGTTTCACCTTCGCGTCTTCCGCTGTTCCGTCCTGATTCGTTTCTGATCAATAAACCGTCCAACGAGTTTAGGATCTTTTGCCTTGGCGGATCAACCGTGCAAGGTAGGCCGTTCGCAATCGAAACCGCGTTTTCAACTTGGCTGGAGATGAATCTCGCCGTGACGGATCCATCCAAAGATTGGCAAGTCGTCAATTGCGGCGGCGTCTCATACGCCAGCTATCGATTGGCTCCGATCATGGATGAGATCCTCAACTACCAACCCGATTTGATCGTCCTGTACACGGGCCACAACGAGTTCCTAGAAGACCGAACTTACCGGACGATCCGAGAAACTCCAGCTTGGGTGGCTCATCCCCATGCTTACCTCAGCCGGCTGAGGACGTACTCATTTCTGCGCCGTTGGATCGTCGGCGATGACAGTACACCCAAATCCGAGAACACGCTGCCTTCCGATGTCGAGGCGCGGTTGGACTTTAAAAACGGAATGGAGCAATACACACGGGATCGGCAATGGAAGCAAGACGTTGTGCTACATTTCGAGTCAAATTTTCGTCGCATGATCTCAACCGCACAGGCGGCTAACGTCCCGATCATTGTATGTAATCCAACGTGCAACCTTAGAGATTCGCCGCCCTTCAAAAGCGAAAACTCTGAGACGCTTTCCCAGCATTCATTGGAGCGATTCGAGACATGGAAGTCCGAATTAGAGACCGAAACCAATCCGCCGAGGACTCGTGAATCAGCACGATCCATTTTACAGACGATGCTGGACTGTGATCGCGAGCATGCGATGACCCACTTTCGATTTGCCACGCTTTGTCTCGCCGATGGCGACATCGATCTGGCACATGAACACTTCTTGGAGGCTAAAGAGCAGGACATTTGTCCGCTCCGCGCGACCGAACCGATCTATCAGGCCATCTCGCGCGTGACCCGCGAATTCGCTTCGCCGATTGTCGATATCCAAGCCGCATTCGCCAAACGAGCCTCCGACGGAATTGCCGGCCGAGAGACTTTGATTGATCACGTCCATCCGACGATTCATGGCCATCAACTGATCGCTGGAATGTTAGTCCACCAAATGCAAATCATGGGGCTAGTTGAAAACGTTCAATCAGAATCTCGCGATGCTGAAGTTGGGAAGCAATACACGAAACATCTTGAGAAGCTACCGTTGAAGTATTTCGCAAACGGCAAGGATCGCCTGGCCGGTCTCAAACGGTGGGCTGCCGGAGAAGTGAAGCGCGAGCGGTCATCGAAAAACGCGGATGTGAAAAATACTAAGCTTCATCATTCTGATCAGGAAAGTTCTGACTAGTACCGCGTTACTTCTCAATTTCAGGATTGCTTGTCAAAGTAGCACGTCTCTCCGAGACGTGGAAAATCGCCTCGGAGAGACGAGCTACGTAATGCGTTCAAGGACTCAGAAATCGTCAAAGTCGGCCCAAGCGGAAATGTGGCCACTTCGATCGCTGGCTACACTGGTGGCTACATCTTGTCCGAGAATGGGCAAGATCCGACAAGCACCAATAAAAAAACTCCGGGAAACGAGTGTTTCCCGGAGCATGCAAAAGCATTCAGTGACCCCTACGGGAATCGAACCCGTGTTGCCGGCGTGAAAGGCCGGTGTCCTAACCGCTAGACGAAGGGGCCGTCCAGTGTATTGGTGATCGGCAAAGATTCGACGATCGTGCAGAAATTCTCCGGTCAAATACCGGAAGGCGAATAGTTGATAACAGGGCGACTTGATCGTCAAGCCCTTTCATCAAAAACCCCAATCAAATTGTGACGGCTATCTTCGGGAACGAACTACTCTGCTGGGGCAGCATCAACGTCGTTTGCTGGCGCTTCCACATTTAGCTCAGCTCTCTTGATCGCGTCGTAGACTTCGCGGCGATGAACCGGAACTTCTTTAGGAGCTTCAACTCCCAGACGCACTTTGTCGCCGCGGATTTCGACCACGACAATTGAGATATCATCATTAATGACGATACTCTCGTTTTTTTTACGGGAAAGTACAAGCATTTCCATTCCTCCATGGATCCTCGAATCACATGTTTCTCTTGAGGAAACGCCGTGTGATTCGTTTTTCTAATCAGTTTAACTGTAAGTGAGACCCCTCCGGAGTCAACAAACAGGGTCGCAAATCCCAGCTTTTTACGGGGAAACTTGCTATCAAGTTAAAGAATTCGCCCTCGATTACCGACAACGACGCCTTTTGGACCCTCTTTCCGACGCTTCAAATCGAAAAACGTTCGGAGTTTCCGTGATTATTCGAGAGAATCGATCATCAGAGTGGAACTTTGAACGCAGTGGCTCGATGCTGGCAAAGCTAGTGAAATAAGCTTCCTTGGATCCAGATTTGCGCGAAGACACTTTGTCAATGGGACCGTTAACTTGTGGGAACCGTTGGTCAAATACCATCAAGTACCAAAAGCTGAAAATCTTCGCAGACAAAACGAGGCACCCCTTAGGTTGAGTCCTCTGTCGATCTACAATGTGGATGAAGACCTTCGTTACTGGATGAGAACATGATTTCTGCAAAAGAGAATCAACTTCCCCAACTGCCGCGCGAACTGGTGACTGAAAAGCTCACGTACGCCAATTCGACGATTCCATTTTTGACAGCCGTCGTTAGTGAGATCGATCAGCTGGCTCAGGAACATCGATCGATCCGAACTCGCTTGGGTGAAATCGATTTGCATCGCCATCTGGACGGCAATGTCGATCTGTATTCGGAAGAGTTGAAGGCCGTTGAAGAATCCGCCGATCAGCTTTGCGATCGACTGGCCGAATGCTACAAGGAAATGGACCAGGTTGAGGGCATCAGCTTCGACGCTGCCGAACCGACGCTGGTTGACTTTCCTCTTCAAGCGGAAGAAGGAACCGTCCACTTTTGTTGGAGACTTGGCGAGCCAACGGTTGCTCATTGGCACTGGTCCAACGAACCTTGCGAGTCACGACGCAAAGTAGTCGGATTCGAAGAACAAACCGAAGTCGCCAATCAACTTTTGGCTTGAAGCGAACCAGACACCGGTTATCCTGTCTGGCCACGTGAAGACGTGACCGAAAGATTCCATCTGCAAAAAAATGAACGTTAAACAGGAAACGTGTGTGACTGAAAGTCCGCAAGCTGAATCAGATTCAACAGACGACTCGTCCAGCGAACATCGCGCTTCGGGAGGAGCGGTTGATCGCGTGAATCCGAAACGCAGTCTCGACCTTGCATTGGCCGCTGCCAAAACCGCCGCCGAAAATGGAGGCACGGACCTGACGGTTCTGGATATGTCTCCGCACACAGCCATCTTTGACTACTTCGTCATTGCAACCGGATCCAGCCGACGACTGCTGCATGCAATGAGCGAAGAGATTGATCATTGTCTCGAAGACGAGATGAATGACAAACGTATGAATATTGACGGTTATGCGGAGAGCCGCTGGATCGTACTGGACTACGGCACTGTCGTGATCCATCTCTTCGAAGAAGAAGCTCGCGAAAACTACGCCTTGGAAGCGCTCTGGGCGGATGCAAAGAAAGTTGACCTCACGGAAACGTTGAAAGACATCCGCTAGAGTTCACCGTTTGGTCATGACGCTCTTGTCGATCATTTTGCTTTGCAACGCAGGTTGCGAATCCTTCCCAAATGCTGCCGACTGACACCGTAGAGACCTTCTTTGCGCTACCGGCATGTGTCGAATTTTCCGGTTACGCAAGGTACGCAAACCGGCAGCTCCAGTCTCCCGCTTTTTTTGGGATTTGATCTCAAAACAACCCCCAATACGCGGCAATCGCTGACTATATTCGGGGTTCAAAATCAACCAATGGATAGGTCGTCCCATCGGTGCATTGGATTGTTTTATGCATCCGATTTGCGATTAACAGGAGAAAAGAAATGCGTTATTTGAGTACCTTCATCATTGCGCTATTGGTCATCCCAATGGCATTCGCGTCTGCCGACGCTCAAGAACTGGCCGCCCCATCGTCGGGCAAGGTTTATGTTTCTATTGACAAAAGTAGTGACCTCGCTGGAGACATCCTTGAGCTCGATTCGCTTAAGGTTGCGACTGAGTTTGGAACCGTCTCAATCCCAATGGCAAAAGTTGACGGCATCAAAATGCATTCAGATGCAAAAGACAACGCTGTAATCGCTTTCAAGAACGGCGACCTTGTCACTGGCAAAGTTGTCCTTGAAGTCGTCAAACTCAAGACGGAATGGGGCACAGCTCACATCAACACAGAGAAGGTCCAAACGATCACCTACTCTCGTAACTCGAAGTTCTACTCTGACACTTCGACTGGAAAAGCAGTCTGGCGTTTCACTAAATCGGACCGCAAATAGTAAGTCTCAGTTTACGGTCTGCCTGGAGGCTGGCCATTTCAATCCTTGCAAGGAACGATGATGATGGAATGTCAATTGTTCAATCGTTTTTTAGTCACCATGATGGTCGCTGCGGTAGCAATATGCTTCCACGGTTCATCGTCGGCTCAGGAAAACTTAATTCCCGGTGCCACGAATCTGGTGCCTGGAATGACAAACACCCAAGGTGAAGAAATCGTCAGCCGCGCCTCGGGATTTTCCGCAGTCGTAACGCTCGACGACAACAAATTGGATGCCCTTCTGCGCGATGGTCGCGTTGAAGTCAACATTCCAGTTCAACTTGCCAACAGCATCGATTCGGTGATCATCAAGCGTCCGATCCACTTCAAGGAGAAGAACGCGGTCGAATTCGCAGTGGCGGAATTTGCTGGCCGACGTCTCAGCGTGCAGGTGGATGATGAAGTCATTCAACGGATCGACTATCAACCAGTTGAGTTGAAGGTTTACGAAGACGGGATCTCTTCTGTCGTGCTCAGTTACGTCGGAATTTCTCCCAAACGTAAACGTCTTCAAGACATTGGCGATCCGGAAACGGACAGCCCTATTCTGACCGTCAAACTCAAATCAGGAAAAGGCCTCGCTGGTCGCATCCGTGGCATGCAGTCGTTGGAGATTGAATCAGTTCTGGGTCAGATTAACGTCTCGTTTGCTAAGACCGAAAAGATTCTTGTCGGGAAAAAAGGCGAACTGAACATTGAGATGACCAATGGCGATTTGATTTCGGGAACCATCAAGGGAGGCAAAATCGAAATGCTGAACCGCTGGGAAACCGAAACGATTGACTTGGCCTCGGTCGAAGCGTTGATTGTAGAACGCCCAAAAAAGAAACTCGTTGGACGAGCTGCTCACGCGATGCAACGCTCTGTTCAACATTAACCAAACATTTAAATTCAAATTTCGTCAGTTGGAAACACAAACTGCCAGCCGACTCAAAAAACGAGGAGCAATCATGAAACCCGTCCAACTCACTTCATTCACATCGGCAGCGATTCTTGTCCTGTTTGGCTTGGCCTCAGCTGCCTCTGCCCAAGACATCCGTTCTTACCCGATGGTGCTGTCTGCTGACAACCTTGACGCAATGGTTCAAGGACGGCTTTTGACTTCACCCGTGAAAGCAGAAAAGCAAAACACGATTGAAACCGTCAAGCTCAGCTATTCAGCAACGCAAACCAATGCACCGGTTGAGCTGAACGTGGACATGTCTTACGACAACGGAAAAGTAAACGTTATCATTGACGACAAACTGTTGGCAAAGATCAAAGGCCAGCCTGTCGTATTCGATGTAGCCCAACGACCTGTAACTGAAGTTGTCCTCAAGTATGACGCTCCAGCATCAGATCCAATCATGCGTGCTGCAGACGGCAAGGGCGTCGTGTTCATCCGTCTAAGCGACACCAAGCGAATGGCTGGCAAGGTCGAAGGTCTGAACGAGTTCGTATTGAACACTTCGTTCGGCGAAGTCACCATTCCAATGAGCGAAATTGCTGGAATCAAATTTCACACAACTGCAGACGACAAGGCAGTTGTGATTCTCAACAATGGTGACGCAGTCACTGGGATCCCTACCGTTCCGGCTATCGAATTGATGACCGATTGGGGAAAAGCTGACATCGAGCCTGAGTTCATCCAATCGATGACTTCAACATCTGGTGCCAAGTTCCGCCAGCAAAACTCAGACTTCGGCGTCCGCTGGACTCTGAACACTGGCAACTCACTCGCTCCTGGCGCGTTGGGGAACTAACGCAAGTAGTGTAAGTCAACGCAAGGATTGTCGCTTCGCTGGTGAATGCTCCGCCCATTTTGGGTTTGAAGCCGGCAAATCGAGAGTTCCGATCAACAGCAATTTGCTGTCCTTCAAAAACCAATCGGCTGTCTGAATAACTTTCCAGTTTTCAGGCAGCCGTTTTTTTAGATCTGGCCATTTCTCGGCCGTCGTCACGATCAACCCATCGTGATTCAAATCGGCAAACTGATTCGGACTCAGCCATGGCTTCGGCTCCCAGAATTCTCTGTCCTGAAGTTTACTTGCGGCTCCGGCTTCTTCGCGGCCATCGGTTCGAAGTTCAACGATTCGAGAACCGCCGTAATATACCCAGCTCGACTCAAGGCAACCGAACGCAGCCACTTCCGCGTCTGGCCGTCGCCGAATCACATCCGTCAGCGCCATCCGATTTTGCGAGCCCACAGCAGAGGCTCCAACTCCTAACAATCCAACGCTGAAGACCGCCGCCAACAAGGCCGATGCAGCAGTCCAAGCAAATCGTACGCGTTCATCTTTCGCGCGCATCTGCACCAAACTGACGACACCCATTTGAATCGGAATCAATCCCAGCAGCGACAACCAAGCGGGTATCACGTCATACTTTGTCGACGCAAACCAAAGCCCCACTGAAATCGCGATGCCTGTGCACAACATTGAAACGTGGGCGACCCTCCAGATCCAACCAGGCGATCTGCTTGTTGAGCGAACGACGCCCACCATTGCGCTGGCAGTGAGCATCGCCAATGCTGGATAGCACGGCGTCACGTAGCTTGGCAGTTTCGTTTTCACCAGCGAGAACGCGACGACTTGAATCACAATCCAGCAGATCGCAAAACGTGAACCTGCGTCCAGCCGAGCCTTTGATTCATTTGACTTCGAAAACGTTCGAACACCGATGTCTGCGGCTACCGGTCCCCAGAAAACGGACCATGGAAAGAAGCCTACAAGAATCGCCAATGGATAAAACCACAAACCTCCGCTGTGACTTTCCAGCACTTTGGTGGCGCGGCCAAAATTTTCGTCAAAGAAAAACCTTCGCAAAAATTCGCCATCGGTCGCAACGCCAACCGCAATGAACCAAGGCGCGGCAATCAACAACGCGATCGCCGTTCCGGAAATGACTCGCATCGACCACAGGGTTCTCAAAAATCGCAACGGATGAAACGGTTCAGCGATCTTCAACAGCCAGTTGGCCGTTTGAGTATTTCCTCCGGTTTCGTCGCGGTCTTGCATCAACAAAAACCAACCCATCACCGCCATTGGCAACACAAACCCAACCGGCCCTTTGGCCAACATCGCCAAACCGAGAAACAAATAGATTCCAATAAAGCTGAATCGATTCGAGAACGGATCTCCCGCCTGACATCCGCGAGCGAAAAACCAGAACGACATCGACACGCAAAAGATCAGCAGTGAATCGGGCGTCGCAGCTCTGGCGGCCACACAGAACATCAAACTACTGGCCAACATTAAACTTGCGAGTAGCGCTGTGGCACGATCGAAGAATGATCGCGTGATTCCCCAAGTCGCAACGACGGTTCCGACGGCCAGTAGGGCCGAAAAGAATCTACCCGCCCATTCATTGACACCGAAAATTGAATACGCAACGCCGATAAGCCAATAGAGCAACACCGGCTTCTGTTGCCGGAGTTCATTGTTGAAAGTCGGTACGATCCAATCGCCTCGTGCCATCATCTCTGCGGCACAACCAGCATTTCTAGGCTCGTCACGATCCCAGTAAGCGGCATCTCCCAGTGCCCAGAAGAACACAACACCCGCAACACAGACGATCAGTGGAATCGCGTACTTGGGTTGGGTGATTGAGAAATTTGTGCGGGAATTTTGTTCCATGTCGGAGTTTAACAAAATCGCCGTCGCTGCCCCAAGATCAACTCAAATTCTGATCACCTTCCTCGCGTTCCAATCCGTAGCTATCCCGGCCTTAGCCCTCCCAAACTAACTCTGCCCCGGCTAAGCTGAACGGTTGATCCGAAACCGCTTCCCGAGAAAAACATGAAAACGCGATCCTTGATTCTTGCCGTGATGCTGTTGTTGTCCTTTTCCTTCGCCTCTGTATCGGCTCAAACAGCCCCTCCTGAGGGATTTGAATCTTTATTCAATGGGCAAAATCTTGACGGCTGGTTCGCGATGCCAACCGCAAACCCTCAAGACTTCGCTGATCTTTCTGCAGAAGAGCAAACATCAAAAATTGCTGAGCTCGAAAAGTCGACCGGTGAATCGTGGCGCGTCGAAGACGGACAGATCATCAACGATGGCAAAGGGCCCTACCTAACAACCAAGCGAAATTTCAGTGACTACGAACTACTAATCGACTTCAAACTGGAAGTCGGTGGTGACAGTGGAATCTATCTCAAGGGTACTCCGCAAGTTCAGGTTTGGGACACGACCCACGAACCATCGTTCAAACACGGTGCAGAAAAAGGATCGGGCGGCCTGTGGAACAACTCAGCTGATTCGCCCGCGAAGTTTCCGCTGGTTCACGCCGACAACGCCGTCGGACAGTGTAACAAAATGCGAATCATCCAAATCGGAGCACGAACTTCGGTTTGGTTGAACGACAAGAAAATCGTCGACCATCAGATTATGGAAAACTATTGGGCCAGAGAACTGCCGTTAATTGCCTCAGGACCGATTCAGCTACAAACGCACGGCGGAAAAATGTTTTGGCGAAACGTATTCGTTCGTGAAATCGAAACCGCGGAAGCCAACGAAATGCTCGCCGCGAATCGTAAGGATGAATTCGAGTCTGCGTTTAACGGAACCGACTTCGATGGTTGGGCAGGGCCGGTCGACCAATACGAAATCATCGCTGGCGTCTTGAAGTGCAAACCGAAATCCGGCGGCACGATCTACACCGAAAAAGAGTACTCGGACTTTGCGGTTCGATTCGAGTTCAAGCTCCCACCTGCAGGCAACAACGGACTGGCAATTCGATATCCGGGAAAAGGCGATACGGCCTACGTTGGAATGTGCGAACTGCAAGTCCTCGACAACACGTCAACGAAATATGCCACGCTGGACGCGCGACAGTATCACGGATCAGCCTACGGAATGGCAGCGGCGGCTCGCGGTTATCTGCGTCCCCAAGGCCAATGGAATTTCCAAGAAGTAACCGTTGTCGGTTCAACAATCAAAGTCGAACTTAACGGGAATTTGATCCTCAATACGGACCTCAGCAAAATCGATAGCTACCTTGCCGACAAACCACATCCGGGAAAAGATCGAACTTCTGGGCACTTCGGCTTCGCAGGGCACAGCGATCCTGTAGAATTTCGCAACGTTTCGATCAAAGACCTAGGCAGCAAAGCAACTGATGAATAAAGCGATTCGGGAACAGATCCCCAACAACCTGATGTTTCGGTACCGAATCCCGTGCCGAAAAGTGATCTCGAAATCGAAGTCAAAAACGCCGAAGCCGATCGAGCTGGATGAAAGCTATCGAATGCCACACTTTGGCGAATTCGATGATCAATATCAGTTTGCCGACATGCGCGTCGGTTGGTCGGAACTTGGCATTTACGTGACGCTGTTCGTCAAAGGCCGTGAACTTCCGCTGGAATGTCGCGAGACCGCCATCATGGACAGCGACAGTCTTTACGTTTGGATCGACACGAGAGACACGCACGATGTCCACCGGGCAACTCGATTCTGCCACTGGTTCGTTTTGATGCCCGCAGGGTCCGGGGCAAAGAAAGCAAAACCTGTCGCGACGCCGGTAAAGATCAATCGCGCTCGCGAATCTTCACCCGCGTTCAATCGAGCCAAGGTCGTGATCGAAAGCAAAGTCGATAAGAAAGGCTATTCACTGTCGTCGATGATTCCAGCGGCAGCGATCAATGGCTGGGATCCGGTTGAGCATCGCAACATCGGATTCAACTTCATGGTCAACGATAGTGAACTCGGTTATCAAACTTTGGCCCTAGGGCCAGACATGCCGATCGAGGAAGATCCCAGCTTGTGGCACACACTGCAGTTGATGGATTGATACGGTTTCCGCGGGCAGATAGTAGCTCGGTCTCTCCGAGACCGTGAATCGTATTGTCGTGAGTCTGGGACAGACTCGCCTACTGGGTTTTGAAACCCGCCCACACGCTACGGTTTAACCATGCCGTCGAGAGTCTCTCGAATCTTCCCCGTGGTCTCGTTGTCGTAGCCGACAAACTGAGTGACGATTTCGCCGTCTTTCAAAACGAGAATCAGCGGAATGGATGTCGCCTCATACAAATTCTGCAGTTCTTTCTGCTCTTCGACGTTGATCTTTCCGACAACGGCCAACCCTTGATAGTCTTCCGCGATTTCTTCCAAGTGAGGGCCCAGCATCATGCAGGGTCCACACCACGGAGCCCAAAAATCCAACACGACAGGTTGCTCGCTTTGCTTCACCATCTGATCGAAATTGTCGCCGGTTATTTCGACGGTAAAGTGCTTTTCAACTTCCTGATCGTCATCAACGTTTGAATCAACGACTTGGCTCCCCGGTTGAGAGCCTTCATCGTCCCGATTCGATTTCATCGTCGTTACAAAAATAACGGTAGCCAACGGAATCAATATTGCGATCGCGAGGATAAAGCGATTCATGTTGGAAAACTCCAAAACAGGTATGCACAGGTGCCATTTTTCAGTCAATGACTTGCAAGAAGGATAACACCCACTTCCATCAGATCAATTATCGGGCTTTAATTCGTTGTGCTGTAACCCGATTCACTATTAATTGATGCGATATCTACGATGAGCTACGTTGAAACCTTGTTTTCTCTATCCGGCAAAACAGCTGTCGTCATCGGCGGGACAGGTGAGCTATGCGGCGCGATGGCCGAAGGGCTCGCTGGAGCCGGAGCCAACGTCGTTCTAGTCGGTCGCTCAGCCGAAAAAGCGGAAGTTCGCATCAAGACGATCTCTGATGCTGGTGGTAAGGCCAGCTTCGAGTCCTGCCAAGTCGATTCGAAGGAAGAAATCGAATCGCTTTTGAGCCGAGTCATCGAAGCTCATGGCTGCGTCGATGTGTTGGTCAACGGAGCCGGCATGAACAGCGCGACGCCGTTTCTAGAGATCGACGAATCCGAATGGGATCGAATCTTTGAAGTGAACATGAAAGGTGTTTTTCTCGCATGTCAGATTTTTGCAAAGCAAATGTTGACTCAGGAAAACGGTGGCTCGATCATCAACGTTGGATCGATGTCGGGAGTCATTCCGCTTTCACGAGTGTTCACGTACTCTGCAACCAAAGCAGCCGTACACAACCTTTCCAAGAACCTTGCTCGTGAGTGGGCGACGAAGAAGATTCGCGTCAACACTTTGGTGCCTGGTTTCTTTCCTGCAGAGCAGAACAAAAAAGTCCTGACACCGGAGCGCGTCGATCAAATTATGGGACACACCGCCATGAAGCGTTTCGGCGAAGCGAACGAATTGGTTGGCGCTACGCTTCTATTGGCAAGCAATGCTGGATCCTTCATCACCGGTATCGAAATGATCGTCGACGGTGGCTACGCGGCGATGACTATTTAGTGGATTCCATGAAGACCGTTCTGTTTGATTGTTTTCTGATTGGCGCCGGTGGTTTTGCGGGTGCAATCTGCCGCTACGGAATCGCTGCTGCGAGCCGACAGTTGTGGGAGACTTCTTTTCCGATCGGAACATTGGTTGCCAATGTGATTGGCTGCTTTTTGGTTGGAGTTCTAATCGGCAGCGGACATGAAGAAGCGAATCGAAACTTAAAATTGCTTTTTGGCGTCGGGTTTCTCGGAGCACTCACAACGTTCTCCACTTTCGGAGCAGAAACGGTTTCTCACGCAAGCGAACAGAGCTACGGAATCGCGGCTGGCAACGTCGCAATGAACCTCGTCGTAGGCTTGGCCGCGGTGATGGCTGGGCTGTGGTTGGGGAAAAAGTTTGCCGCGTGACCTTCACACCAAGACGGGAAGGTGATGATCGTCGAACTAATACGTGCCCGTCTTCACTAACACAAGCTTCGGACGTTGGATCGATTCGTATGAATTCACCTCCACCATCAACTCCGATTTCGTGTTGTAGCTTTCGTGAAAGATCTCTTTCCCATCAACAATCTTCGACACGATCACACGATAGCGATCGTGGCGAATCTGTTTCGAGTCTCTAGAATCAACTTCCAAAACAAATTCACCGCGATCGTTGCTGAGGCCCGAAGCGATTTGGATGCCCGTTTCCCCAGCCTTCTTCGTGCTCTGAGGAACGAACACGACTTTGACTCCGGAAACAGCCTGACCATCGAGCAAAACCTCACCCGTGACCTGACACATGTTGGGTTGCGAAACTCGGTCGGGGTCACAACCACTAAATAGTAGCAATGTCAGTGCCACAAATACGCATGTGAGTTGCTTTCGTTTCATTGGCTTCGTTCCACGAAGATACTGCTGACCGATCGACATCATAGACCGAAAACCCGATTCGCGTTCTCGAAAGTTTGCGCTGCGAACTCCGCAACCGTGACCCCACGAACTTCCGCAAGGCACTCAGCAGTACTTTCAACTCGCATTGGCAAGTTCGGACGCTTGCTGCGAAAGGGATGAGGCGAAAGATAAGGACTGTCGGTCTCGATCAAAATCCGATCGTCAGGAATTAGCTTGGCGACTTCTCGAAGTTCAGTCGACTTCTTGAACGTCACCATGCCCGCGAAGCTAATATACATATCCAAATCCAGACACCGCTTCGCCGCGTCAGCAGAGCCCGCAAACGAGTGCATGATTCCGATGATGCGACCGCCGCGAGCAGACGACTCCAACGTTTCAATCATTTCCGATTCACATTCGCGAGTGTGAATGACGAGCGGTTTTTGCTTTTCGAAACTGAGATCAATGTGCCGCGAAAACCATTTTAACTGCACGTCGAATGGACAATCGTCCCAATACTTGTCCAAGCCCGTTTCACCAATCGCAACCACAACCGGATCGTCCACGATCTCTAATATCGCTTGCCAATGCGATTCATCGAACTTGGCACAGTAGTTCGGATGGAGTCCAACGGCGGCGAAAACGTCGGCATGCTTTTTTGCCAATTCCAGACAACGTTGGCTCGAACGCGGGTCCGTTCCGATCGCGTTGATCCGCATCGAACCTTGATCAACCAGAGCAAGAATCTCGTCCAAGTGCGGCTGGAGCTGTTCGCTATCAAGGTGTGCATGCGTGTCAAATAGTTGCATCGAGCTAAGGCAGGCAAAGTTTGAGGGCTGGAATCCGGATTTGTCGTCAGAAACCGAATAGTTTTACAAACTTCATCATACCGAATGTCGAGCTTTTAAGAACAGCGCAGATCCTGAATCCCGTTTGGTTCGTGCGCTTCATCACCTACATTCAAATTTGATGTCGATGACCCAGCGGCGCGTAACCAACCATTTTGCTTGGGCGCTTGCCATTTTTCTGATGGCCAGTTTGTTGCTGTGTGGTTGTACGCGCCAGTGGTATCGCAAAGCCGCCGATCGTGACGCGAACTGTCTGATCAAAAGTCGCCAATTCGACGATCGCTGGGACATTCCTGATCGAGCCGTCGAACCGAATGCTACTTCTCGGCTGGCTGACCCAAACAATCCGGACTGCGGACCGCTTCCGCCGGACGATCCTGCCGCCCACTGCTACATGCAGAAACCGTACGGATCCAAGCGACGGATCGAATATTGGGACCGTCGTGGAACGGGAGCAATGGTTGACGCCGAACAGTGGCTTCAGTATCTGCCGTACAACGATGATGGCGAAGTCGTCCTCACGAAGGAACTTGCTGTCGATCTGGCGTTGTTGCACAGTCGCGATTTTCAGGGGCAAGTCGAACAACTCTACCTCGAAGCGCTGGCACTTTCACAAAATCGATTCGCATTCGACATTCAATGGGCGGGTGGAACAGGAGCTTCGGTCGCTTTGGATGGCGCTGAAGCGACGCCTCAGACACTCAACAACCCTAGTCGCCTTTCAGCGTCGCGAAACTTTGCTGCTGGCGGCCAACTGGTGGTCGACTTGTTGAATTCAGTCACGTATCAATTTGGCGGCGGACAATCGAACTTCGCGACGGGCAACTTGCTGTTCCGACTGACCCAGCCGCTACTTCGCAACGCGTTTCGGCACGTTCGCACAGAAGGACTCACGCAAAGCGAACGAAGCTTACTCTATTCAGTAAGAGACTTCGCACGATTCCGGCGACAGTTCTATCAGCGAATCGTTCAACAGTATCTGAACTTGCTCAGCCAATCACAACAGATTCGAATTGAGGAAGAAAACATTCGAAACCTCGACTTGAACCTGACTCGAGCCCAAATTCAATACAACCAAGGAACGATTTCGCAGATTGAAGTTGACCAGATTTTTCAAAACAAACAAAACGGTCGAATCTCATTGATCGGCGCGAAGCAGTCACTTCAGGCCGCGCAGGACCAATTCAAATTTGAACTCGGATTGCCCGCGAAGGTGAACATCAAACTCGACGAGTCGATACTCGATCCGTTCAAGTTGAATTCCGATGAAATCGAAGCATTGCAAACGCAAGCCGACGATTTGGTCAAATCGCTTTTGAAGTACATTCCGCCAATCGAAGCGCCCAAGGACTTTATCGCCGAATCCTACGGAAAGCTAAAGCAACTGCACGCAACCGCGGAATCACTTCAACCTAAAGTCTTAGCTGAGATGGAACAGTGGAAGACGCGCATCGAGGAAGCGACTGCCGCCGCGGTCGCCGATCAGGATCAGCAACTTGAACTTGAATTGCAAGCGGACCTCGCGTTGCGAATTGAACAGGCGGTGAAAAAACTGAAAGCCAAACTTGAGGTCACTGGAAAGCTGATTGCAAAGAGCGAAAAATCATTTACTAATCCGGAAGTAGAAACGTCCAAGATTGACAAGCCTGAGCCAGAGTTCAACGCTTCAGATCCGGAAGCCCCTCCTTCACCAGATCAGGCCGAGATCGCGGAGATGTTGGGCAAACTGAGCACGGAGAACCAGAAAACTCCTGCCGTCGTGGCGTTCAATCGTCTTGTCGACACCAACTCGGAACTGATGGCCAACATCAGCGACCTGTTTGTCGCTCAAACGAAAATTCGACTTTTCCTGATCGACATCACGCCCGTCGACATCGACGAAGCAACCGCAGTCAGAATTGCATTGTCAAATCGGCTAGACTTGATGAACGATAAAGCCAGGGTTGTTGACCGCTATCGCGCCGTCGAAATCGCAGCCGATCAACTGGAGAGTGATTTAAACTTCACCGCCAGCGCCGATCTTCGCACCGACCCAGACCGCGACAACGGGCTTCGCTTCGATGGTGAATCAAGTCGATACAGCGCCGGCTTGCAGTTCGATGGGCCGCTAAACCGATTCGCCGAACGCAATGCCTACCGTAGCGCTCAAATTTCGTATCAGCAACAACGACGATCGTACATGGCGTCGGAGGATTCGATCGTCAATCAAGTACGTAGCGATCTGAGAAGCCTGTCGCAAAGCCGCTTCAATTTTCAGACGACTCGGCAACAGCTAATTGCCGCGGCACGACAAGTAGACTTTTCGCGTGGACAGGTCCAAAACCCGCCGCCCGGAAGTGACTCAAGTATCACGCGAAACCTGTTGGATTCGCTTGCTGACTTGAGAAATGCTCGAAACGGATTGATCTCCAGTTGGTTAAACTATGAAGTTGCTCGCATTGGACTGTTCGTTGATTTAGAATTGCTATTACTGGACGAACAAGGTCGCTGGATCAACGCCGACGAACAGCTTCAATACGACCAAGGATCCGTTGAGGTACTTCTGCCTCAAGCCAACGATCTCGAATTCGAGCAGATCGATTCTGAGGAAATCGAAATTGACATCGAGCCACCAGATCCGGGGCCACTCGAAACCGTCCCTGATCCCGAAGAACTTCCTGAACTCAAACTGTTAGACGCTGCCAAGGTGAATGGCAATGAATCATCCCAAACAACTGAACGACCAGAGCGAGTCTCTCGAGAGCAAAGCAATCGACGAAGCTCCCGCTCGAGGGACCTCCTTCGAAGATAGCACCTCGCCATCGAATGGATCGAAGTCTCTCTGGCGGCGATGGATTGCGCTGATCCTGATTCTCGGACTCGTCGGAGTCGGCGGCTGGCTGTTGATCGATCGCTTTTCCGCTTCTCGATCGGTTGATCCCGACATTCCGGTCGCCCAAGTCAAACGAATCAATCTTCGCGACACCATCATTGAACGCGGCACGCTTTCGAGCCAACAATCGATCGAGATCAATTGCGAGATGGATCGCTGGGAGAACAAGATCATCTCGATCCTTCCCGAGGGCACCGTCGTCAAGAAAGGCCAAATCGTTGTTCGTTTTGACAGCTCGCGTCTTGAAGAGAGAATCGCGGAATACAAGCAGAATGTTGCCGAGTATCGATCGGCGCTACAAAACGCCAAAGAAGAATTGATCGTTCAGAAGAAAGATAACGAGTCGGCAATACGCGTCGCAGAACAGGCACTTGATTTCGCCGAAATCGATCGAGACAAGTATCTGTATGGCGATTTCAAAGTTAGTCTGTCTGACATCGATGGCTCAATTTCTGAGCAAAAGGCGACGGTCGTTCGCACAAAACGAGACGTCGACAACACACGCATCCTCGTTGAAAAAGGATTCGTCGGCCTTGAGGCATTGCGAGCGCGAGAACAAGAATTGCGAAGCGTTTCACTTCGGTACGATCGCGACATGCAGAAACGAGTCATGCTGCTGAAGTATGATCACCCAAAGATGAAGAAGGAACACAAAAGCAAAGTCAAGGAAGCCAACTTCAAACTCAAAACCGAAAAGGCGCTCGCGAAATCTCGATTGGCTCAAAAGAAACAGGCGGTCGAGGGGAAAGCGAACGAACTGAAACTGCGAGAGGATCGACTCAAGGAGCTCAAGAAGAGCATGGATAAAGCGATCGTCAAAGCACCTGCTTCGGGAACGCTGGCTTACAGCCACGGCAATTGGCGAGACGATGAAATTCGCGAAGGTGGAATCGTCCACGAAGGCCAAACATTGATGTACTTGCCCAACATGCGAAGCATGCAAGTCGAAGTCGGTGTTCACGAATCGCTGGTCAGCAAAGTAAAACCCAAACAACCGGCCGCGATTCGAATCGACTCCTATCCTGGAATTCCATTCACTGGCAGCGTCAAAAGTGTCGCTCCATTGGCTGATTCCGGATACCGCGTCACGGCAAAGAACTACAAAACGATCATCACCATTGATGACATTCCCGAAGACGTTGCGCTCAAGCCGGGAATGACGGCACAAGTTGAATTGTTGATCGGCTACTATCCTGACGTCGTTGTCGTTCCGGTCCAGGCCGTCGCCAGTCACAACGACCGCAAGTTCGTCTATCGCAAATCAGCCGACGGAGAATTCAAGCGTACGGAAATTGAAGCTGGACGTTCGAACATTTCCTTCCTTGAAGTCACCGACGGGCTCAAGGAGAGCGATGAAATTGCGTTGGACGCATTCCAGCGCGCCGCGGATGATTTCGGCGACCTCGAAAACCTTGCAGAGAGCACACTATCCAAGGCGGCAAAAAGCCTCGACACGGATGTGCTTAGCGAGATCGAAAATGCTGAGCAAAAAGCCAAAGAGGCTGAAGAGGACGCTGGCAAAGTCGATCCGGAAGCTCCGCCAACGGTGATCGAAATAAAACCGGACCCGGAAGCTCCACCGACGGTTGACCCCAACGCGGACATCGAAACGACCACCGCCGAAGCGGAGAACAGCGAGGTTGGAACGACCTCGGAGGAAGCGAAAGCCTTTTCAGTCACGAAGTGACGACATGCTCTAGCCATGGACGTCAGTCCGTGGAAACGTTGATGCATTAATCGGTAGTCCTGAAAGGACGGCAGGGAAATTGCCGTAGCTCAAAGCTGGGCTCCTGCCGTGCCTTCGGCACTCTGCAGCGATTCCTCGAACGTGACCATGGACTTGCGTCCATGGCTAAAACATGCCGTGCTTTCAGCACTAAACATTTCAACTTAAAACTTAGCCGCAATGATGCTGGGGCAAGATGCCCCAACCGCGGCTGCTCTATTCTTCTTCATCTGGGCGAACAAGTTTCAAATCGATAGTCTGCTCTTTGCCTTCACGAAGAATGAGCAACTTAACCGTTGAGCCTTTGTCGCGACGGATTACCTTGCGAAGGCCACGACGATTCTTGAGTTCGTCTTCACCCCATTTGACGATCACATCGCCCTGCAACAGTCCGGCGGCCTCCGCGATCGAATCACGGGCAACCATTGCGATGACAAGTTGCCCATCGCCGTTAGGCGATGCGTTAACTCCCAAACGAAACGGGCCTGTGTAGGAGTATCGAGGTCGTTTCTCAGTGCTGACCAATTCGTCCATGAACGCTTCGGTGAAGTCAATCACTTTGACGGCACCTTCGCAATCAATGGTGGCAAAATCGTCGTCAGGTGTGTGATAGGTGTCGGTGAGTCCGGTGTGGATAAACGTGTTCGGAATCTTCTTTTCATTGAACGGAAGATGATCGCTGCCGCCAAAGCCAGCTTCCGGTTTTTGCAGATCGAAGTTGAAATCAGTGTTGGCAGCGTCGAACATTTTGTCGAACTGCGATGACGTATTCCAACCGAACAAAGTCACTTTATCGTCACGCAACCAGCCGATCATGTCGAAGTTGATCATCGCAACGGTATCTTCGAGTGGGAACAGTGGATTCTGAACGTAGTGTCTGGCACCCAACAATCCCATTTCCTCGGCCGTGAAGCAGATGAATACGATTCTTCGACCGGGCTTTTTGTCGCGAGCAGCAAACCGACGAGCCAATTCCATGACGGCCGCAGTTCCCGTGGCGTTGTCATCGGCACCGTTGTGAATCAGCCCACGTTGGTCTCCTCGGGCACGTGAGCCGTAAGCACCATCGCCAAGGTGATCATAATGAGCACCAACGACGATCGTTTCATGAGCGTTCGGGCCTTCGCCTTCGATGACTCCGATGATGTTTGAAGTCTCCACTCCACCAACTTCGAACTTTCCCCTGGTTGCCACTTTCCAGCCCTTCATCGTTTGAGAAAGCGGCTCCAACTCTGCATCCAATTGAGCTTCGATCGCATCAATGGTTTCGAGTTTGTCACCCGCAGCGGTCATGACTGGCGTTTCGTTGAGCATCTTGTCAAAATCCTCACGCTTGATGTGCATGAACGGAACTCGACCGTTGTCTTGTCCAAACATATCAGCGTCAAGCAAGTCATCGTCATCTACATCTGCGGACACGTTATCGTTGACCAAGAGGATCGCAGCAGCACCCGCTTCTCGAGCAGCCTTCGCTTTGGTCGCGATGTAAGACCACTTCGTCAGATCCTTGCCATCGAAGACGCTCTCTGACATGTCCTGCTGAGGCTCGCGGCGAATCATGACAACGACCTTTCCGTCGACGTCCATTCCGTCGTACTCGTTGAAGTTAAGTTCATCTTCGGCACTGATCCCGTAGCCAACGAATGCGAGTCCCGTATCGACATCGAAATCACGACGGCCCAACAGCAACGAGTATTGCTCTCCTTCGGTGAGTGTGATTTTGGTTCCTGCGGGAGAGGTTAATACAAGCGACGCAGAATCCGCAGCGACTCGCTTCGAGCTGCCGACTTCCATGGTTTGGAAATACTTACCAGTACCGGTCGGATCTTTCAGTCCGGCTTCACGGTAGGCTTTGATGATGTGATCTTCTGAAAGCTTCATCTCAGGAGTTCCCGGCTTACGACCACCAAGTTCATCGGAAGCAAGATATTCGATATCGTAAGTGACTCGACTCAGAGAGTTCCCCGACTGTTGCACCTTTTTCGCAGGTGCTTCGGAAACGGCTTGTGCGTGAACGTTGGCAGTGATTGCTGATACGAAAAGGCTTCCGCATGCGAGCAGGCCGGTGAACAGAGAACGTTTCGAATGAAACATCAGGAATTCCTTTTGGGGTAAACTCTCAAGAGTGAAATGGACATGCAGAGGGCATCTAGGGTAAAACACGCCTCACGTCGCGAAGTTTCAAATTACCACAAAACCTTTTTTGTTTCGCCGCTTAAAAAATTCTCTCTTTTGAGTCAGCAAGGCGTCTTGCCTAAGCAGAAGAATTGCGGTTCGACCCGAAACTGAAGCATAAAACCAAGCGAACCCACGTATCGTCGGTTGCTTTCAACACAAACATTCACCCCAAACACCTACTCTAACGGAAAGTTGTCGGCCACTGCGTTGTCCAAATGAGGTTTTTCGACTATCGTCGGAGCTCCGTTTTCGGCAAGATAATCTTGCGATGTCAATTCGGTCCGAATTCTCCTGTATAAAGTGCCCCAACGGTTCAGCCAATGAACGAGACGACAACTGACACTCCTGTTTTGGATACCCAGAACCGCGATCTAGAAAGGAATCAACGCGTGGCCTACGACCCTGTCGAGATGTTAAAACTGATGTATCTCAGCCGCGAAGGAGATCGCCGCGAGGGAGTACTGCATCGGCAGAGCAAAGGTTGGTTTCAAGTGGCCGGCATGGGACACGAAACGCTCGCCGTCATCGCCGCTGAGATGCACGAAGGCGACTACCTTTTCCCATACTATCGCGACAGAGCGATGGTTCTTGGTCGCGGCGTGACGAATGCTCAACTGGCCACGGCGTACTTCGCCAAAGCTGGCTCTTCGAGCAAGGGCCGGCAGATGCCAGGGCACTACTCGGATCGATCCAAAAACGTATGGAGCGTTCCGACGCCAACAGGAGCCAATGCTCTTCCAGGTTGTGGTGTTGCTTGGGCGATGCAGCTTGAAGGAAAACCCAACATTGTGGTCGCCACCGTTGGCGATGCGGCTTCGCGACAAGGCGAATTCTACGAAGCCGTTAGCTTCGCCGTGGAACGCAATCTTCCGATCGTACTGATCGTCGAAGACAACAACTACGGAATCAGCACCAATACCGAAAAGTTCAATCCTTTCAAGCTGGGCATCTTCAACGAAGACCTCGTCAAGCACATCGATGCTCGGCATCCGGATCGTTTGCACGAGTTCATGGTTCCGATTCTGGACAAAGCCCGCAACGGCGGCGGCCCAACAGTCGTCGTCTGCGAGTTGGACCGACTTTGCTCGCACACCAGCAGTGACGACCATCGCGTTTATCGACCGAAGCACGAAATTGAGGAAATGGAGGGTCGTGACCCGATCGATGTTTACTCAAAAGAGCTCATCGAAAGCGGCAAGCTGACTCAGGAAGATTGGGATTCGATTCGCGAAACGATCAACAAAGAAGTCGACGCTGAATACATTGCGGCAGAGAACGAACCTGACCCAACGCCGGCGTTGCTGATGGAGGATCTTTTCGCCGCCGAAGAACCCGTCGCAACGATGCCTCCCCTAGAAGGCAACAAGACTTGGCGGATGGTTGACGCAATCAATCACGTCTTCAAACATCGACTCGCAACCGACGATCAGACGATCTTTTTTGGCGAAGACATCGAAGCGCCTAAGGGCGGCGTGTTTGGTTTGACCAACGATTTGTCGCACGATCATCCGACTCGAGCGTTCAATTCGCCGCTGGCAGAGGCCACGATTGCGGGCGTCGGAATCGGCATGGCCAGCTACGGCATGCGTCCAGTCTTCGAAATTCAGTTCATCGATTTCTCTGGGCCGGCAATGAATCAGATCGGGCAGAACCTCGGCACATTGCGATGGCGAACCGGCGGAGAATGGAAGTGTCCGATGGTGATGTATTCGCCTTACGGAGCGTATCTGCCGGGCGGTTCTCTGTGGCACTCGCAAGCCAACGAGTCCATCTTTGCTCACATGCCAGGCATCCGTGTCGTCGTGCCTGGAACTCCGGAAGATGCAGCTGGTTTAATGTGGACGTCCATGCACGCCGATGATCCGACGCTGTTCCTGATCCCAAAACATCTCTTCCGGCAGCAGATGAAAGTCGAAGAGGTTGTACCCGTACCATTTGGTGAAGCTCGCATCCGACAGGAAGGCGAAGACGTCACGATCGTTTCATGGGGCAACTGCATCGAGCAAGCTTTCGAAGCCGCCAAACGCTTGGACGACGAATGCAGCTGCGAAATCATCGACCTTCGCTCCATCCAACCTTGGGACAAAGACACCATTCTGGCATCGGTTGAGAAGACCGGTCGCTTGGTCGTGGTACAAGAAGACGGTCGCTCCTGCAGCGTCGGACAAATGATCATCACGGACTTGTTGGCCGACGAAGAGGGCTTCTATCATTTCGTGAGCCCGCCGCAACTGGTTTCAAAGGCCGACATTCACATCGGCTACAACCCGATTTACGAATACGCCGCCTTGCCGGATGTCGATGACGTTGTGGCCGCGATTGAGGTCACGTTGCGCGAGTAGAGCCCATTGCCGACGCTGCCAACGTCGGTACTGAATCCGTTGCCGACGCTGCCAGCGTCGGTACCGAATCGGATGCTGGCAGCATCCCCAACGAACATTCAACAACTATTTGGAGGCCATCGTGCCAGTCATCTCTGTCCGAATCCCGCAACTTGGCGAAGGCTTGCAAGAAGCCCTATTGGTTGAACTGCTCAAGCAGCCCGGCGACGATGTCCGTCGTGACGAACCGATCTACACAATGGAAACCGACAAAGCGACGACGGATGTCGAGTCTCCTTATGATGGCAAGCTGGTGGAATGGCTTGTAGAACCAGGCACAGTTCTTTCGATTGGGCACGAAATCGCCAAGATGGAAGTTGCCGAAGGCGTCAAAGAAATGCCAGCCGGACACGGTCCAGCTGACGATAAGCAGGCCGACGATGCTACATCGGTCAGCACTGGTTCTGCTGGGGGGAATGTCGCAACGGCTGTTCGCTCGGGAGCCATCCGAATCCCGCCGAAAACGCGACGGTTCCTCAAGGAGAACAATCTGCTCGATTCTGCTCAGTTGATCCCCGCCGCCGGTGAAAAGCTGCTCGTTTCAGATGTCGAAGCGTGGATGCAGAGTGCTCCATCGGCAACTGCCGTTTCTTCGGAGCATTTCGAGGTGGTTCCGCTGCCGAAATCGCAAATCGTGCTCAACTATCGGCTCAAACGCGGCGTCGCGGACTGCATTCCGGTCACGGTCGGCAACGAGATGTCGTGGAAGAGCATAAAAGAAGCTCGGGCGACCGTAAAAGCCGCCGGCGGAAAAGCCACTGGCTTCGCAATGGCTTGTCATGTCGTCGTTCAAGCCATCAAAAAGCACGATCGCTTCCGAAGCACGCTTTCTGCTGATGAACGATCGCTTCAAACCTTTCACGACGTCAATTTGGGAGTCGCTGTAGCACTTCCTGGCGATGAAATGGTAACCGCCGTCGTTAAAGCAGCGGACAAGATGAGCCAGAACGAGTTCTTCGATGCTTTGTCGAAGCAAATCGAGATTGCTCGCGACGGAAACGATCAAGCTGACGGTTCCACAACGCTCACCGTTTCCAACATCGGCAAAGCTGGGATGCGTTTCGGCATTCCTGCAATCGTAGCGCCAGCAGTGGCCACTTTGGCGTTCGGTGAAGTCTGTCAATCACCCATTCCCGACGGGGACTCATTCCGATTTGAGCCCATGATTCAGGGGACTTTGTGCTTCGACCATCGATTGGCAAACGGTGTTGGTGCCGCGAATTTCATGAACGATATCAAAGCTGGAATCGAACAGTTTTCACTGGACGATTAGCGACGATTCAATACAAGCCCGAAGCGCAACAGGAAATTGCATGGCTTTGATTTGTCCGCGCAAGTGCTAACCCGACGCGTAAGCGAGGTGCGCTCAGAATCCTCGCTCACGCTTCGGGTTGTGATTGACACGATTGGCGCGCGAAAATTCTTTTCTCTTCGTTGCGAAAATTACCTTCGATCTTTCGATAGTTTCTTCTAAAATTCTACTTGCGAACAACGGTTCGTTTTTAGGTCATAGTTGCGCGGTTGGATTCAACCAACATGTCGAAGCAAAAACGAACATCCAAAGTCAAGGTTCGCATTGATGCAAAATCAGCATCAGTCGCGGCACCCTCTTGGTTGCGTTTCTCCGATCAGCAACTCCTGGACATGAAAATCAGCGACCTGAAAGTCGGACTCGCTGACAATCCGCACCTGATTCAAATGCGAGACCAACTTTACGGAGAACTCGCCAGTCGAAACCTCATCATCAAACCACATGTTTGGCTCAGCGATGAATGGTTCGTGCCCGACGGAATTCCTGGCATCGCAATTCCGTTTTACATGGCCAGTAAACGACTGATGCGACTCGAACGAAAACAGATGCTGGAAGTCGAAGGTGGTTCGAAGCCGTGGTGTATGCGAATTTTGAGACACGAAGCCGGACACGCGATCGATATCGCATTTCGATTGCATCGGCGCAAGCGATATCGTGAAGTGTTCGGGAATTACAGCGCTCCGTACCCGGAGTACTATCGCCCGAAACCTCGCAGCAAAAATTATGTCCAACATTTGGAGCCTTGGTACGCTCAATCTCATCCGGCAGAAGACTTCGCCGAGACGTTTGCAGTCTGGTTGCAATCGAAATCGAAACGTCAACTTCAAGCACGCTACAAGGGCTGGAAGGCGTTGGAGAAAATTGCTTACGTTGATGACTTGATGAGCAGCATCGCGGGAAAGAAAGCGCCGGTGAAGTCGCGTGCTAAAGTTGATCCGGTCAACAAACTGAAGCACACTTTGCGAGAGCACTACGAAGAACGTCATGCTCGATACGACATCAACTACCCAACATCGTTCGATCAGGATTTGCGAAAGCTCTTTACCCAGCCTGCCAAAACTCGCCGGAATAAAACTGCAGCGGCCTTTATGGAGCGAAATCGGCAAAAATTCTGTCGTGACGTCGCTCAGTGGACCGGCGAATATCAGTACAATATTAACCAGGTGATTCGCGTAATGATCGATCGATGCCGAGCCATGGACTTGCGAGTTCCGGCCGAAAATCGTGAGCTTGAACGCGACACGCTGCTGATGCTGACCGTTCACACGATGAATTATCTGTATCGCGGCAATCACCGTGTCGCACTGTAGCTCTTGCGTTTTTGCTGCGGTGGACAACGCTTACTCCACCGCTGAAACGATCGTCTGCTATGAAGAAACTTCGTGCACTTGTACTGATGCACGAGACGCTTGTTCCGCCGGATTCGCTTGAAGGTTACTCCGAGACCGAGATTCTCGAGTGGAAGACAGAGTTCGACGTCGTGAATACGCTCCGGGACCTTGGCCATGAAGTCCTTCCTTTGGGGGTGTACGATGACCTCGGAGATCTGCGGCGAGCAAAAGAGAACTTCAAACCGCACATCGTTTTCAATCTGCTGGAAGAATTTCACGGCGTCGGCGTCTACGACCACCATGTGGTTAGCTATCTGGAGCTGTTAAAGCAACATTACACGGGCTGCAATCCGCGCGGGCTGTTGTTGGCGCGTGACAAACCCCTGGCGAAGAAGATTCTTTCGTGGCATCGAATCTCGACACCCGGTTTCTTTGTCGTGGCTCGAAACAAAAAGACTCGCCGTCCGCCGAAATTCGAATATCCATTGCTCGTAAAGTCGACCAGTGAAGATGCATCGCTTGGGATCACCGACCGATCCGTTGTTCGCAACGATAAAGAACTGGAAGCCATCGTTCAGCAGATCCATGAGGAGACTCAGACGGATGCGTTGGTGGAGACATTTATCGAAGGCCGTGAACTGTACGTTGGGTTAATTGGAAACCGACGCGTCAAGACGTTGCCTATCTGGGAGATGCACTTTCACAATGCGAAACCGGATTCGACCAAGATCGCAACGTCACGAGTAAAGTGGGATCCCGACTATCAGAAGAAGCTTGGAATCGAAACGACGGAAGCTTCGGATTTACCGAAGTCAGTCAAAGAGGAAATCCAAAAAGTCTGCAAACGAACTTACAAGGCGTTGAGCTTGAGTGGCTACGCGCGGATGGATTTGCGTTTGAAAGAGAATGGCGAAGTTTACGTCATCGAAGCGAACCCAAACCCCAACCTTTCTTACGGTGAAGACTTGGCCGAGTCTGCTGAAATCATTGGGATGAGCTACGAGCAACTGCTAACGAAAATCATTTCGCTGGGACTGAATTATCAGGCCGAGTGGCGTCTGGTTTAGTTTGAAAACGATATTCACGCTGGCGCCGTTCTTACTTCGCGTCGCCGTTACTCTCGCTTTTTGTTCGGACCAAGAAACGTTAATAAAAACGTTCCGCAAAATGAGGCTAAGCATGAACAAATGAATATTCCTTTCGGAAACTCAAAAGCTCCCAGAGACAATGCCCCAAAGCCCAAGAGAATTGGAATTGCCACAACGTGCAGAAAGCAGATCAACACGCCGACCAGTGTAGCTGTCTTCACCATAAACCACTTCAAAGTACGACCAAAAAAGTGTTTGGGGACACGTTAAAGATTCGATCAAAACGAATGTTCATCATCGGGAAACTTTCTTTCCTTCACATCCTCACACCACTCGCCAACCGCTGTCGAAATCTGCTCCTGCACGTTGGCGTAAGCTTTCACAAACGATGGCACGTAGCCGCTGGTCATGCCCAACATATCATTGATCACCAACACTTGGCCGTCGCAATCAACTCCGGCTCCAATTCCAATCGTGGGCACTCGAAGCGTCTCGGTAAGCTCTTTCGCAATTTCTGCAGGAACACATTCGACCAATACGCAGAACGCTCCCGCTTCCTGAGCCGCCGTTGCGTCTGCAAGGATCTCGTCGCGATCGCGTTGAACTTTGTAGCCGCCCATCGCGTGAACTGCTTGTGGACGTAAGCCGACATGAGCGATTACCGGAATGCCCGCGTTGACCATCGCCCTGATCACATCTGCCTGATCAGCGCCGCCCTCAAGCTTCACTGCTTGGCAACTGGTTTCTTTCATGATCCGACCAGCAGCTTTAACCGCTTCGTGCACGCCATGATGGTTTACCGGAAACGGAATATCGACGACCACAAACGCACGCTTTGACGCGCGGGAGACCATCTCTCCGTGATAGATCATTTCATCCAGTGTGACCGGAATCGTGTTCTCGTGG
The DNA here is from genome assembly GCA_938010615.1 of uncultured Pirellulaceae bacterium. Classification (GTDB taxonomy): domain Bacteria; phylum Planctomycetota; class Planctomycetia; order Pirellulales; family Pirellulaceae; genus Mariniblastus. Next base: position 50,836 of record CALLUY010000028.1, read on the forward strand.
CCCTGAACTACCATGGCCAATGAATCTCCCACGAGCAACATGTCGACCCCAGCAGAATCAAGCATGCTGGCAGTTGGAAAATCGTATGCGGTCAGCATCGTTATCTTTTCGCCACTCGATTTCATTTTCACGAAATCGGTAACGGTCAGTCGCTTCTTTTGTTTTGAGTTCGCCATTGAGCATCCAGAGTATCAAGATCAGTTCTTGCAGATTGTAGTTTGATCGCCCTCCCGTTTCGCGGGGGCGTCTTCATTCGCTGTCTTTTACGCAGTCCAGAGACATTCGACACTGCCGGTTCACTTTCCCAAATTGCCAAACCGTAGCGACCCGTTTACAGATGGCGAAGCCACCAATTATTTGCCGATAACAAACTTACGTCGGGTGAGAAATTGCAACACTTGCGGGATCAAATTGATATCAGTGTTGATTTGAGGCCACATTATGCGGGGCTCCTTGGGCGACGTAACCAGATCGTGAAAAAAGTAACGGTCGATGATTTTGGCGTCAGAACGCACAAACTGAGAGGTTTTTCAGACAAAAACAGGTTTTCGCGAACCAAATCCGAAACGAATGGCACTTAACTTGCGTCTAGCTAATAGAGGTTGCCATCTTTTCAGGTGGCTTGGACAGATCGTCCGACAGGAGAGAGCACATGTTTCCCACAAAAGAAACAGAATTCAAATCGCCAAAAACTGATTCCGTTGATGCAAAATTGACGTTCGATTCGATCGATCAATTTGCAGCGTGGCTGGATGCGGAACTTGAGGTGCTGGTCAGTCAGTTTTCCGACTTCGAAACTGAAACGTCCGTACACAAGTTTTTCAATCGCTCATAGCGTCATCATCTGCTTTGCCGCACAGCGTTTCAAACAGCGGCAGACAGATCTGTTCGAGAGTACGTTTGTCCGTGTGATTCCACGCTTCAAACGATTCGAATTTCCCTTCGTGTCGCACGGGTCCCACGTTTGATGGTGTCCGTTTCCGGCTTTCAAGTTCGTGACCGACGAACGATCCAAGACGTTCGACATCTCCGTTGATAAGGCGATCGAAGTCCAACCACAAAACGGGCACGCCTGATTTTTCCAGCTTCAGCAGATCGTCAAGAATCCGCTGGTTGCTGTTCTTCCAATAGTGACAAAATCGTTGCAATGGCGGTTGGTCCGATGATCCAGCCAGAGTGCCTGCGAAACGTATGTTGGTCTTCAGATATTGTTCCACGTTGGGCTTCGACATGGCGGAGCGCACCGCATTGGCGGGATGCCGAAATAGGTGAATAAATTTCGCGCCCGGAAACGCCGTCGCCAATTCGGACGAAAGACTGAACAGACGATTGTTGGCTTCAAAAAAGACGTTGTGCCGAGTGTAGCGAAGCGTGGCGACAAGTTGCGATTGAGGAATCGGCGAATCAAAATGAGTCACGCCTAACTGATTCAGGTCGGGATCTTTTTCATGAAAGACTCGCTCGACGTCATTGTCGTCAAGCAGGTCGACAATGTAGTGCGATCCACAAGCACCGCTGTTCTGGCAAAAGATTCGCGTCTCGGTTCGAACGTTTGAATCCAAGACCGATCGCTTGATCAAGCGTCTAAGTGTTCTCCAGCGTCCCCGGATCCCGCTCGATGCATCGGCATCTGCTTTCGCAATCAAGTTGAAATCAGGGATGGCCATATTGGCAAACTACGACTCGTCAGATTCTGCTTCGTCGCCGCCATCCTTTGAGGGTCCTTCACCCTCCACATCTTCGCCTTCATCTTCGCCTTCGACGTCAGAAGACTCGTCCGTTCGGGCGTCCTCCTTATCTTGCAACCGAGCTTGGATTTGGGCTGACGTCGGCAAGCCATCCGCATTGCCAACTTTTACACGTTCGTCAATCAACCACTGCAGCGTAAAATCGCTGGGCCAATCCTTGCCAGAAAACAACATCAATTGATCGTACTGCTTCATTGCCCCGACCAGATCATCAATCACCGGGGAATCCACCAGATCATTGTGCTGCTGCAACACTTCGTCCCACTTTAAAAAAGCTTCCTCGTAAAGCGTCGCGGCACCCGGGCGTTGGATTTTCTTCTCACCCGTCTCATAGTCGTAGACGTATTCATCTTCAAAAATTGACTTCCTTCTCATCTCCATTGCGTCGTACATCGCCTGCCGGGCTCGAATCATCGCATCGGTTGACTCGGCAACATTGCGGCTCTTCCAAAACGAATAGTTGACCACTCCACCCTCTTTACTGATGGCAGCCATTTGGCCCAGCGTTTTTCCAATCTCGTCAGCTAATCGCTTGGCCTTCAACTGATCTTCAGGTGCAGCGCTGCTGGCAATTTTGGCGTCGAGCATGCGTTCTGGAGAATTTAAAGCTGTATAAAACCCTGCCCGCCGGCGACGCTGTAGATCGTCGAGTTCCTCAGGTGCCGCTTCGATGATGAACATTTGACTTTCATCAATCCCAAGTCCCTTCCAAACTCGTTTCATCTCGCGGAGTCTTTCTCCCGGTGTGAGCTTGTCAAGTTTTGTCCGCAGTTCAGCAACGCGACTTTCGTATTCTTCAAGTCGTTCGAGGGTGAAGGAAACGTTGTTCGCATTTTGAAGCTCAATGTTTCCGTATTTACTCCACTCGTCGGCAGCGTCTTCCCAGATTTCGCGAATCACTTCATCCGCACGAAACTCTTCGCTAAGCACCATTGCTTGCTGACGCGTTTGCGTTGGCCGATGCATGCGAAACATCAAATCAGTTTTGTACTGATCGCCACCGTTGTTCACGATACTTTCGGATTCGTCATACCAGTGCCACGCCATTTTATAACTATCCGGACCGTACTCGCGGGCATCGTATGAATCGGGAGCGATGTAGTCCGACATCGCGTTGTGGAACTGTTTGTCTTTTCGAAAGATACGTCGGAATGGCAACTTCTCATCCGACTTACCGAATTTGGTTCCAGTAAAGAAACCCATGTTGTCTGTCATTCGGTGATCGTTTGTGTTGTAAGCGATACCACCTTTGAGGAACTTGAGACCTTTCTTGACCCACTCGTAGCGATACTCATAGTCATCGAACTCCATCGAGACGTTGAACGCCAGGTTGTGTCCCTGAAACTCCCAAACCTTCACGAAGTTCGGCTGGACCTTGGTCAACGTTTGAAGCGTAGCAGCAAGTTTATCGTACTCTTCGTTTTTCTGGTGCTCGAGCGCCTGCATCCAGAGAACGTTCACGGCAACGCCACGCAATCCCATCGAAGCCAATTTCATCGCTTCGCTGGTAGGATCAATTTCCGAAATACTTGCCTGGGCAAGTTTGTGCTCGCGACGCATCTGCGAAAGTCGTCCGCCGGCATCAACCACTTGGCTGTTGGCATCGGTGACTTCCGGGCGCGATATAAACGAAAGCGGAATCAGCAGGCCGCCGATAATCGCGATGTAAATGATCTTGCGAACAAATGGACTGGAACTGTTCTTTTTCATTTTGCGATCTCCCGCGTCTTGAGCGAGAAGTAACCAAGCAAGGTCAAACCAATACAGAACGCTAACGTAATCGCCAGCGCAACCAAAATTCGTTGATTGTCAATCGAGTAGCCGTAAGTCAGGAAGCTTGAGAAATCGAGCTGTTTAAAGTTGGGTGCTAGGTAGGTCAGATCACCCATTCGATGACTAACGAAGTTGTCAGACTCTTTAATCAGCGTCGTTGCCACGCCGGTCTCCAAATTAACCTGCATGTTCTTTTGAGTCACAATTCGAATGAAGGACTCAATTGGGCCACCACCGTCGCGATCCGCAGCAGTGAGACCTCGAATGAATGGCGTGAAGAAACCGACGACCATCATCATCAACACGCCAAGCATCACGATCGGCGTACCGAGGAACGTGCTGAACGCAACGGCCATCGCGATGATGATCATCATCTGACACCAGATACCGACATATCCTTTAAGGTAGTTGAACCAGTAGACATCATCCGATGCTCTGAAATAAACGTCTGCTCGAGCAACGCCTAGATACTGATTCACGTCACGACAACTGAGACTCAGATTGAGCTTACCGTTAGCCGCAAAATCATCGAACAGGTCGTACTCGCCTTCCGCAACAAAGCTCCCATCAGGGGCAACAATCTTACCGATGACTTTTCGCGACACCGGTCGAATTTGCAGCTGATACTCGTTTGTTTCGAAGTTCACGATTTCGGAAACGAATCGATTCTCCACTTCTGGGTTGTCAGGCACACTTTCGAACTGCAACCCCCCAGTCACTCGCTTCTGCATGTCGCCTTTGTAGGTCCTGAAAACGCCAAGCGTCATTTCAAGAGGAATGACATCGGCGTTTTGAAAACGATCCGGCGTGAAGTCCGAGTAGCTAAAGATGGCACGAGCGAGCGACGAACGCTGCCTCGCGTTTCCACCATCGATAAAGCCGCGATAGCTGCTTTCTTTACCAACATTGGTCCCTTCATCTTGCTGGCCATCGCGATTCAGGAACGTGACACTGTCCGCATAAACTGGAATCCTCGCCCGGAAGTAGCCTATTGCAGGACCTAACGAAATTTTTGCATCGTTTCCGGTGCCACTAACGGTCACTTGATGCGTGTGCCCGCCAACAGGCAAACAGACGAGCCTACGGAAAACTTTCTTCCCGTCCACGTCCTCGACGCTGACAATGTCAGGAGCTTTCAAATTGGGATCGTCATCAGAATCAGTCGTAAACTCCAGAACTTCCAACCGATGACTATGCCCAAGCTCTACGTTCGTCTCGCCTTCCATGACGGCGTTTGGAGAAACACGCTTCCCTGTTGTCTCAGAGATTTCCGTTCCCGGTGCGATGGCAGTCAACGAAGCAATCGTTTGCGTATCGCCAACAACAGCATGAGTGTGATCGAGGTTCCGAGAGACGAAGAAGAAACTGATCAGGCCCATCAGCGCCAACAACACAGTCCCTAGAAACCCAAACCCGAGGATTCGACCAAGGATGATTTCAGTCGCCCGAACAGGCTTGGTGACAATCGTGTAGATTGTCTTGTTCTTAATATCTTCTGGCAAGCTGAACGAACTGATCAACATGACCGTCAGCAGTGTGAGCAACTGCGTTCCGAACATGATCGTGTTCATGAATCGCTTTTCCGGATTTTCTGTCCCACCCATGAACCATTGGCCAAACAAAAGCAGGATGGCAAAGATCACAAACGCAACAATCACAACTTTGCGTCGCAACGCTTCCTTGACAGCCAGTCTGGCCATCGCCATAACGCGTCTGGGGGACGTTCCCAAAAAGTCCGGCACCGACTCACCGACAACTTGGGCAACAATGTAAAACGCTTCGAATGGGCCGTGGCGGAACGATGCAACGACGTAGCCGACGAACAGTCCAAGCAGAATCGCGGCGAGCACAATTCCACCGAACAGGACCAAGCCTGGCAAAAACCATTCGGAGAAGGTAGGAAAATTTTCGAGAACCATGGCGAACTAAAGTTGAAACGTCGTTTCAGTTTCGTAAACGAAAGCGTGTGCAATTATGCGATATCAGGAATCTGACCCGGAAACACGTTGACCGGGACGTTGTTCGCTTTCGCGAACGATCTGAAGGAAAAGTTCTTCCAGCGTGCTCTTCGGATTTTCAACTCCGATAACATCGCCACCATGTTTCTTGATCACTTCCCGAATCTCCTCTTGAGCAGCCGCGGGAAGATTTTTGGCTCGAATCGAAGTCTCATCAGAGACCTGTAGAAGGCTATCGACGCGGCCAAGTTCCTTCAGGTCGCCTTGATAAAGAATCGCGATCCGGTCACAAACGTCCTGAACGTCACCAAGCAGGTGCGAACACATGACGACGGTTTTCCCTTCGTCACGAAGTTTCAGAATCATGTCTTTCATCTCGCGAGTACCCAACGGGTCGAGGCCAGACGTTGGCTCGTCGAGCAAAACCAAATCAGGATCATTGATCAACGCTTGAGCCAAACCAATACGACGCGTCATGCCTTTTGAGTACTCACGTAGCTGCCGGCGTTTCGCGTGACCGAGTCCGACTTGTTGAATCAGCTTTTGAACGCGTTCTTTTCGCACTTCAGAGGGCATGTCAAACAGACGACCATAAAAGTCCAGTGTCTCTTCGGCCGTCAGGAACTTGTACAGATAAGATTCCTCGGGAAGGTATCCGATACGCTCGTTCTTGGTAACTTCGGTTGCGTTTTCTCCAAACACAACAGCACGACCACTGGTTGGGAACAGGAGCCCCAAAAGCAGCTTGATCGTGGTCGACTTCCCGGAGCCGTTGGGGCCGAGCAATCCAAAGATTTCGCCTTTTTTGACCTCCAGATCCAGCGCATTGAGAGCACGAACTTTCTGTCGCCCCCAAAAGTCCCGATAGATTTTGGTCAGGTTTTGGGCTTCGATAACGATGTTGGGATTGTAATCCGGATTCGTCTGTTCGAGTTTCGAGGTTTTCGTTTCGCTCGAGGAAGTGTCAGTCGCCATATCGTCTTGATGGTTGAGTACGATTCGGGGCCAATCGAGCCTGAAAAGCTCGTGGCTAAAACGGTGGGATAAGGGGTCTATTGTAGACAAGCGCGTGGATTCATCCACCACGCCAAGTTTACCGAATTCCGTGTTTTTCGCTACGGGATGACCGGTTAGATGGTTCAGTCTGTTTGCCAATTTGGCTGACGCTTTTCCAAAAACGCCGCCAGTCCCTCTCGGGCATCGTCGCTCGCCCGAGCCTGAGCTGAGACCTCGATCGATTGACGAATTCGCACTACTAGGTCGTTGCCGCCGATGTCGTCCAAATGTCGACGCGTGATCGCCAAGGCCTCAGGAGAGCCCTGCATGATAGATTTAGCCAACGAAGCGACCGAATCGTCCAACAAAGCGTTGGTTGTAACTTCGTATACCAATCCCTTAGTCGCTGCATCTTTCGCGCTTTGACGTCGTCCTGACAACAGAAGATGCCCGGCTGGCCCTGCGCCGACTCGGTGTACCAACAATGGAGTCACCATTGCGGCGGTGATGCCGCGTTGAGGTTCTGGAAGGGAGATGAATGAATCTTCAACGGCAACGACGAAATCGCAAGCCAACACCATTCCAACGCCACCCGCCAAAACGGGTCCTTGCATTGAGGCAATCGTTGGGACTTTCGACGTGTAGATCGCCACGAGCAGATCGCAATAGTCTTTCGAGTCTTGCATCCACTCATTTTGACCATCTTCCGACGAGGCCCGATCTTGCATCTCCGCCAGATCCATTCCGGCACAGAAAACTTTCCCTTCGGCTTTGAGCACCAGCACTCGGGTTTCCGAATCAGCCAAAACTTCGTTCACGGCGACCGAAAGTTGTCGGAGAAGTTCACGGCTAAGCGCGTTACGTTTTTCGGAACGGCAGAGGGTGACCGTGGCAACGCCCCCTTCGATGTTCTTTTGAACCAGATTCATTCGGGGCTGCTGTGAGAAAAGGAAGACAGTAAATCCGTATTCTACAAGCTGCTCATCACCAATCAAACCCAGCGACATTGTCGCTCAGCTCTCCGAGCTGACGGCGGGCCGATGCGAGATTTTTCCATTACGAAACCGTTGCCCGATACCCTTTCACCCCGCCCGCTTTCGGTTCAGAGAACCGGTCGACATTGTCGCTTCGCTGGCAAAAACGGCAGTGTCTCTTCAGTAAAGCGAACTTCTTTGATGCGAAGCAGGCCATATTTCAATTCCACGACTTGGCCCATCTACCTATACTCGCAGGGTGTAGTCTCGTCGGGGCGCAATTTGTCGGGAGATTGAGTGCTTTTTGATAGGCGATTTTTGTTGACATCAAACTGGTATTTCAAAGAAAGGGCGTTCCGCGTCACACTGGTGTTGCAAAACAAAAAACGCAACAACA
>CALLUY010000029.1 GCA_938010615.1 uncultured Pirellulaceae bacterium
TCCGGCAGTGAAATATGCCCCGACATTCTGGCGAAACCATCGATACACAGTGGGAAGACAATTCTGTCACAGAAGACGAAAACTCTCGAGAAAACAACACTTTCCCGGAGCTTTCACAAGTCGGGCTGACTGGATTTGAACCAGCGACCTCTACACCCCCAGTGTAGCGCGCTACCAACTGCGCTACAGCCCGATACGATGATTGTACTATCTTCGAATTGACTCACAACGGGCGAAATAACTGTTGAATGGACCAACTAACGGCCAGCAAAACGAGGCATGCGATTGCTCTTCCGGAGCAACCTGTCAATCTTCGAGCGAAAACTCGAAGTACCATTCGGAAACAGTGTTTGGCCCGCGGCAGAAATGTCGCGGGATTTTGTCATCGCCGGACTGCCGTGCTACTTTCGGGCGACAACCATCAGCGAAGAGCCAAACGGCATCGGCAACTTGGAGATCGTGGCTTGCTCTAGCCGCGACAGGAACTCGCAGATTTTGTTTATCCACGAGGAAGGTACTTCTGGCGATTGAGGCTTAGCGCCAAGCAACCGCTCTTTCAAACGAATCATCAACTTTACAGGGCAGGTCCAATGAAAGAGATATCGCGACTGCTGAATCTTGAATCCGCCGTCGCGAATGATCGGACAAAAATCATCCGCGCGATATCGAATCACATGATGGTTCAAATCATCGTGGCTGGTCCAGAGAGACATGAACGCGGGAACGGTCGCCAACAAGACGCCGTCATCTTTGAGTAGCGACCTCGCATGATCAACAGCAGCAGCTGGATCTGGCATGTGTTCAAGAATGTCGAGCATTAAGATCGCGTCGTATTTTTCTGCAGGGACAAAATCTACATCAAATCGCCTCAGGTGGATTCGGTCTTTCCAAGGACCGTCCTTTGATTGAGTTTCCGGATCGGATTCGACGCCCGTAACTTGTCCGAATTTCTGTAGTTTGTCGAAGAACAATCCATCTCCACAACCAACGCCAAGAATGGCACGCGATTTGTTGCTACCTTCAAAAAATGATTCGAGCTGCCGAATGATCTCTGTTTCACGTGCTCGCCACCACCAATGTTTTTGATAGAGTTCGCGATACTTGTTGGCGTACGAAACCACGAGCGGTAGTGGTTAGCGAGTTGTCTGCGACAAAGATGTTGCGGGCTCGTTTTCTGATTCAACCGGCCCGTTTAGCTTTAAACCGATCTGCCAGCGGCCAATCTCTTCGATCAGTTGCGGCGATTCAAATAGAGCCCTTTCGACAGACGGTGCATAGTCGCTCAAGTTCAAACCTTGGTCTTGTAACTTCACGACACAAATCGAATCAACGCTTGAAGCCGCGCGAACTACTTTCTCTTGTTGCTTTTCTGTCAGAAACGCTGGCCAGAATGTTGGGGTGAGCGACGTAAGCGGCTTTTTTTCAGTCCAAAAGAAAAATCGGTTGTGATTGTGCTTGTCGAACGCAAGCCATTCAGTGTCGATGTTGCGTATGCAATCCGCGACGGCAATTTCTTGTGCCGCTCTCACGGGTTCAATTCGAACCCAACGACAGCCAGGTTGGTCGAGCGGTGTATTGTTGAGCCACCGGACACCAAAAACGCAAGTTGCCAGCACGATTAGCAATGCAACGATCGGTGCCGCTTTCTCGCATAGAATTCGGGGCATTTCTGATGGGACAATCTCAAATTCGCAAACATCAAATGAGGCGACAATCAAGCCAAGCAAGATCGGCAGCGTTCCGAGGTTGATTTGTGTTCCAGGAACAGGGAACGCCAATATGGGTGAGAGGCACGCTGTCATCGCGAGCGCCAGACGTAACTGGGACGTTTTCCTCAACAACAGTATCGGTGCCAGGATTGGCCCGACTGTCACCAAAAACGAAGCAGCGCCTCGAGGCATCAAACCGTGAATCAATGGCTGGCAACAATCGATCCCCACTTGAATAATCGCCGTGGCAAGAACGAATGGTGGCATCAGCAACAAAATTCGATCGATCGCAATTGTCTCAGTTCCACTCCTCTGTTGAAGGAACCTGACTGGAAGTAATAAGGCTGCGACTGCGACAAAAGGTAGAGTTCCAAAATGGACGCTCATCGGGTGGTAAATTGAATCGAGCATGGCCGAATGTTGAAGCAACACGCCATGCAGGATTTCGTAGATGCTATTGCCATGGGCAATAGCCCAGCCTACGACAAACAATGAACCTGTCACTCCACCCAAGGCAACGGCCAGTGCGGGATGATGCGACCGATGACCCGCCTTTTTTCTATTCTGATTACTCGACGCTGCTGATTTGTGCTGCGAGGCGACCGCACAGACCAGAACTGTGGAGTACAGGATGATCGCGGGCCAAGCGAGCATTTCCCATTGTCCGCTTTCAATATTCTTCTTGGCGATCGTCAAGAAAACTCCCGAGGAAACGGCGATCGCAACGAGCGCTCCAGCCACTGCCATCAACCTGTTAAAGCGAATCGAATCGCGCCTTGAAAATCCAGCGGCGAACAAACAGGCCGCCGCCGTACTAGCTCCAACGTTAAGCTTTGTCAGACCAGCCAATGCGGCACATAGTCCCACGAGAAAAAGAACTGATCTGTTCCGACAACTCATCAACGCGAGGCAAACCATTGCAAGGACTGCGACGACGTCCTGAGGATGAGCTGGTTCGAGTCCGAGTTTTTGGAGGTACAGGACAGAGAACAACATCGCCGTAAGCCCTGCCAAACTCTTGCCTGTCAAACGAGTAACGACGAATCCGGCAAGCATCCCCAAAAACATCCAGCAACCGATCGTCTTGAGTCGCACGATGTCATGCGTAACCGGAATTCCCATCCAGCCGTGAATCGGCTGTTGAATCATGTAGTAGGCGGGGCCGTACTGGCTGAATGTTTCTTCATAGAGTCGATCACCATCAAGAAATGTCTTGATCGTCATCATGACGTAACTCTCATCATCGTACTTCGCCATATTGGAGAAGCTGTGAGTGAACGCGAAGGCAACACAAAGCAACAAACCTGCTAGCCACCCGATTGTGCGAACGTTGCCAAACGATGAGTTTGACGTTTCCTGAGTATTCATACTAATTCACGGACGATTTTTGACGTTGTTTTTCACCGCTGCGAAGCCGACTGACTTCGGACCGAAGCGATTCCAGTTCAGCAAGCAATTGTTGATCCTGCTCTGTGGCGCGGTCTGTCGTTGACCTTCCAACATTTCGCGTTTCGTCAACAACGTAAGCTGGCCGGTTGCGGACCTGATCGTAGATTCTGGCCACGTATTCTCCGAGAATTGCGATTCCAAGCGCGTTGATCGCACCAAAGAAAGAACAAACGGTGGTGATCGATGTCCATCCTGGAATTGCCACACCGGTTCCAAGCTTGTGGTAGAGCGCCCATACAATGCAAATACAGCCGAGCAACATCGACGCCATCGCCAAACCATAAAAGGCGAGCAATGGAACGCGACTGAAGCTGAACATGGCAGTCTTGGCCAACGAGACGAGTCCCTTGAATGAGACTCGCGGCGTATCGTCGTGTCGTTTAAGTCGCTCGACAGGCAAAGCACACTGGCGAAAGCCGACCCAACTTCTAAGCCCCGGAAAGTAACGATCCGTCTCTCCAAGGGTAACGATTTCTCTGACCACGCGAGCGTCCATCAAGCCAAAGTTTCCTGCGTCTCTTGGAACGTCTACGGATGCCATTGCTTCCATCAGACGGTGGAATGTAATGAAAGCTGTTCGCTTTAAAATATTTTCCTTGCGACCGTATCGAACGGCATAGACCACATCGTAGCCTTCTTGCCAACGATCGATCATCCCGGAAAGTGCCGCGGGATCGTCCTGAGCATCGCTGTCCATCAGTATAACAGCATCGCCATCGCAATGGCTTAGCCCGGCATGAACTGCGGCTTGGTGTCCAAAGTTTCGGGAAAGGTGAATGACAGAGATTCGTGCATCGTTCGCTGCCATCGCATCAAGCACAACATCGCTGCCGTCCGTTGAACCATCGTTGACCAATACGATTTGCCACTGACAACCTTTTTCATCAAGACAGTCCGTGACCTGCCCAACAACCCGTCGAATAACGGCAACTTCATTGAGCAGCGGCATGACGACCGAAATGGTACTGTGCTCAAGTGCGGGGCGACTCATCGCGGATGACTCCAAGGAAACGGGAAGAAAACAGCTGGGATTGGTCCAGCAGGGGTTGGTTCCGTTGCATTTTTGAAACACGAAACTCTAGACCGCCAATACCGTGGAGTCAGCATAAATTGGCAACAGAGCCGAATTCCAAATTCATGCCTCTCGAGCCATTTCGCTGGTGACGTTTGTAGCGATTTTGCTGCGAGTTGCCACTTACTTTCGCCCAAGAGCAGTTTGAAGGAAGGTCGTATCGAGTTCAACACTGTTGTCCGGAACCACGCGATTCTTCACGAACCAGACGAGCAGCAGTACTCCCAGCAAGGTCATCACGATTCCAGGCAAAACAGAATACTGCCAAATACTTCCATCATTGGTAAACAGCAACCACGGAAGCACAGGCGAACCGTCGACGGTTGTTGCATCGACACGCGGCAGCAACACCGTAATCGAGTTGTGCGTTGCGTGATACAGGAAGCAAGGAATCAAGCTTCTGGTTTCGATCGCAATCACGCCAAGGATCATTCCGATTGCAAATGTAATAATCGCTTGCTGAATCGCGAAGTGAGCGATCCCAAACAGGGCACTGGTGATCAAGATTGCTTGCCATCGATTGCGGAGGCTTTCGAGTCCAGACAAAATGAATCCTCGATAAGCCAACTCTTCGATGATCGCCGGCGCGATGGCCATCAGCAACACGATCGCCCAAAGTCCAGGCGCCTGATCAACGAGGCTGCCCACAAATTCAGCTTTGCCCGTCGCGTCGCCTTGCAGCGGATAGACAAACAGGACGAAACCAGTAAACCATGTAACGAGTGGATGAAAGCAGATCGCCATCAACACAGCCGCACAGGCAGCGGGAATCGAACAAAGCCTGAGCCGCAATGATTTTCTTGGATTGCGGGTCAGGAACATGGCCATCAAAATCGCGGGCATGCCGATCGTCGCAATGAGCACAATCAAGATTGTCTTGGCAAGTTCCAGCCAACTTCCTGGCATCGTGCTTCCAACGGCAAGCTGCACGAAGAACCCAAGCACCAAGACCATTACTCCGAGCAAAAATGCATTGCCGACGGAAGGCAAATCGTGCCGATCACGCATCACTTGCTGAAGCCATGCTCCAACTGCGAACTTCTCACTCGCGCGGAACAGGACTGATTCGGAATTGAACTGTCGAACGACCCAACGAATCGCAAGATAACAACACGTGAACGTGACCATGCAAACGGGAGCCGCGTAAGGCAATACTTCCGCGTATTGACCTTCGATCAAACCTCGCAACAGCAACATCAATCCACTGACCGGAATCAGACTGGTTCCCAAATCGAGTTGAACACCGGGCAGCATTGGAACCATCATTAGCGGCATCGAAATCATCATCAGAGGGATCAGATAATACTGACCTTCTTTACTACTTCGAGCAAACGCGGCTGCCGCAAGGGCAATCGCGCTGAACAGAGCCGAAATCGGTATCAACGCCAACACGAGCCACAACATAGAACTTGCTGGAGGCAGTCCAAGGCCAGCCATGCCAACGCCGCCGCCCATTTGCGACGCTACAAACAGACCGGTAAACGCCATGCTCAATAAATTCAGTAACGAGGTCACCATGCTGAAAGACATGACGGTCAAAAGTTTCCCAATCGCAATGTCACTTCGACCAGCAGGACTACTGAGCAACGTTTCGAATGTGCCGCGCTCTTTTTCGCCGGCACAGAGGTCAATCGCCGGATAAAACGCTCCCGTTAGTGACCACACGATCACGATGAACGGCAAAATTTTCGACCACGTCGCAGCGGTTCGTTTTGACTTCGCGGACACATCAGCTCGCTTGATGCTGACGCCCTCTGCGACTGATATTGGTACGCCATGCGATTCGAGTGCCTGTTTGATCGACGCGGTTCGCCAACGAGAAAGTATCTGGGAACAACGGTCCGCTGCGATTCTTGAACGATCGCTGGCCGAGTTGAGCAACACGATGGCTGACGGACCTGAGTTTTGAGCTTCTTCAGTCTCACCGTTTTCGCCGGCAGTAAACACAATCGCAAGATCGACGCCGCGTGACTTCATTTCCTGATCGATCATTTGATTGATCAAGTCAGGGTCACCCGGCATCGTGCGATTTTCGTGGAATTGCTGAACAAGTTTGTGAAAGTTTTCATCACGATCGTTCGGCGCACAAATCTGCAACAGTTCGGATCGTTCGCCTTGGTTCCAAACAGGATCCAGATCTCCATCGACCAGCAGAGCAGGGGAGTCTGGCAGATTTTCAGTGCCGACCAACCAAATTTGCGTTGGATGCTCGCGAGTGAACTGGGCGACTTGCAACATCGCCATTCCCATCAACGGGTACAGCACCAGAGGCATAATCGCGATCGTGAACAGCGTACGACGATCGCGCAGTTGGTCTCGCGTTTCGCGTTTAAAAATAAGTTTGACGTTGGACCAGGTCATGGTAGATGTATTTTCAGGCTGGATTTGGCAACTTAAACGTTCGGCAACTTAAGCGCTAAGAACTTCTTTCTCAGATTCAGAAATCAGCTGGTAAAACAGCTCTTCCAAATCAGATTCATCGTGGTTTTCTGATAGCTCGGAAATCGTTCCTTCAGCGAGAATCTTTCCGTGATTCATGATTGCGATTCGATCACAGAGTCGGCTGACTTCTGACATGATATGCGTCGAAAAGATTACGCACTTGCCGTGATCAGCGAGGTGTTCGATCGTATCGAGCACTTCTCTGGCGACCAGAATGTCGAGCCCGGAGGTCGCTTCGTCGAAAACCAGAACAGGTGGATCGTGAATGATTGCTCGGGCGATAGAAACTTTCTGTTTCATTCCAGTAGACATTTTGCTGCAGAGCATATTTCGAATGTCGTTCATCTGAAACTTTGTAAACAGAGCTTCCATTCTGATCTGTAAGTTTTCAGGATCCATTTGGTACAACGCACCATAAAACTGAACCATCTCCCACGCCGTCATCCGGTCGTAGATAGCGGTGTTGGTTGACACGAAGCCAATTTGGCGACGGACGTGATCGGGTTCCGCAGTCACTTCAAAACCGTTTACGATGGCCGTACCAGAAGTAGGCTTTAGTACCGTACTAAGAATTCGCAGGGCGGTCGTTTTCCCTGCGCCATTGGGTCCCAGCAATCCGTAGATCTGGCCCGGCAACGCATCAAAGCTGATCCCTTTGAGCGCAAGAAATCCACCAGAAGAGAGCTCGTTATATTGCTTGGTTAGGTTGCGGACGTGAATCATGAATCGATGTGACAAGCTTCTTGGGCGAATGATTTCGTGTTTCTTTTGCAGGCCCTAAGAAGCGAATAAGACCAACTAATGAGTTCCTGCGAAGAACCCTAGCTCACAGTTTTGGCGGCATACGTGCCAAGTATCAATTATTCTGATTGTTCCGACATTTTCTTTCTAGGCCGGATGAGCAACCCGCTTGGGCGTCAAAGTCAAATCTGGACACACCGTTTTAGACAGGCGCAAAAACTAAAACGATGGACTCTGCTTTGCCAATCGCCGAAGACTCACTCTAACTGACAACACTTTTTGTAATTGGTTAGCTATGGATACTCAGCATTCTTCAATAAACGCAATCGAAACAACGGACTCTACGGAGGCATTCGCTCCCATCGCGGCGCCTCCGCAGCAGCGTGAAGAAAACTTTGTTGATGATTTTTCGCCAACGGCACCAAACACGCTTGAAGACGCCGGACTTCACCCAAACGATCTCTATCCTTTGGTATTGAAGTACCTGTTTCTTCACGGCAGCCGAGCAGGAAGTCGTGTCGCGGCTCAATTGAAATTGCCGTTTCATGTCGTAGAGCCAATCCTTCAGGCGTTGAAAACCGATATGCTGATCGGTCACAAATCTAATGCTGGGATGTCCGACTACAGCTACGAAATCACACCCAAGGGCGTGGAGCAAGCAAAAATCCACTTAGCCAGAACGAGCTACTGCGGCGCGGCGCCGGTTAGCATACAGGACTACAACAAGTCTGTTAAAGCTCAATCGCTCAAGAGACTGAAGCCAACTTACGACGACGTCAAACGGGCACTTTCCGATCTAACGCTCTCCGATTTGATGATTTGCCAACTCGGACAAGCCATCAACTCCGGCAAAGGTATGTTCCTTTTCGGTGCTCCCGGAAACGGAAAAACAAGCATCGCCGAGCGCGCTATCGCATCCGTTCACGAGTTCATCTGGATCCCGCGAGCGTTGACAGTCAGTGGCGAAGTCATTCGCCTTTACGATCCGATGCAACATGAAGCCGCCCCACTGGCTGACAATGGCTTGATCACGATTAGCGACATTGACGAACGATGGATTCGGATTAAACGGCCGACGATCGTCGTCGGTGGTGAGCTAGAAATGAAGCACCTCGAAGCGACTCTGAATCCGATTACGGGAATCATTGAAGCTCCTGTTCACGTCAAGAGCAACTGCGGTTGCATGGTCGTGGATGACTTTGGCCGACAGCAAATCTCAACAACGGAACTACTCAACCGCTGGATTGTTCCAATGGAGTCAGGGCACGACTTCATGAATTTGCCTTCGGGACGTCAGGTATCGCTTCCGTTTGAGCAACTTTTGATCTTCTCAACCAACCTTGATCCGAACGAGCTTTGCGACGAAGCATTCCTGCGTCGAATTCCGTACAAGATCGAAGTTTTCGATCCGACCGAAGAACAGTTCAAGCATCTGTTCCAGAAGACGCTATACGAGATGAAGTTCCACGTTGAAGAAGGCGTCGTCGACCACTTGATCGAGTACCACTACAAGCGTCCCGGAAGACCGTTCCGCTTTTGTCACGTCGGAGATCTTCTTAACCAGGCAAAAGACTTCTGCGATTTCCATCGTAGAGATCTGTTGCTAGACCGAAACATCGTTGAGCTGGCGGTTCTGAACTACTTCAGTGGTATGGAACCTAGCAAAAACTAAGCAAGCGACGCGAAGAGTCTTTAGTTTTTAATTGCCAAGCCAAACTCATCCGCCAAGCTAGTCAATGCGGCATGAGTCTTGGCATCGGCTGACCAAAAGTCGTACAATTCGCCTTCCCAGTTGTACAGCGTCGCGAAATCGTTTGGACGATAGAGATATGCATTCCATTCAAAGTTTCCCGCATGTCCAAACAGCGCTATCGCCAGTTCAGATTCATCGGCCGGGAACAAGTGGCCCGGTGCGTCGATCAGGTGGCGCGATTCGCCCGAAGCTTTACGGAGCGAATCAACGACTGCCATTTCAGCGGGTTCGTAAGTTGACCAGTCAGTGATATGGACCAGTATTTCGTCATCGCTCATCGCAAGAAACCGTCTGACGAACGCGGCATTCGCAACCGGTCGGCTTGGCAATTCAAACTGGCGGTAATGAGTCGACAAGTCTGAGCGCCCATACGGCTCAGGCGTCACCTGTCGCTCAGTCAACCACTGCGTAATTCCTGATTGGTCCAAACATCTCATGCTTACCTTCGGCAATCAGGCAATCGACACTAAACGGCGACGCCTTCTTTGATCAATCCGTAAGTACTTAGCGTCTGGCGTAGAAAATCCAATTCGGAATCCGTCAGTTGAACCATCGGCAATCGAAGCTCACCCGAATCGCGTCCCAATTCTCGCATCGCAGCTTTGACTGGAATTGGATTCGAATTGATGCCAAGCAAATCGCGGCAAAGCGGAAACAGTTGCATGTGAAGTCGCTGTGCCTCTGCGATGTCTCCACTGCGGAACGCATTGACCAAGGCGATCATATCACCGGGCACAAGATTGCCGACGACCGAAACGACTCCTTCACCACCGATGGAAAGCAAAGGCAGCGTTAGGCTATCGTCACCGGATAGCAACGTCAGATCAGTCAGTGCCAAAACCTGAGAAGCTTGATCGAGCGATCCAGTTGCCTCTTTGACCATCACCATGTTTTGGCATTCAGCAATTCTAGCAATCGTCTCAGGTTCGATGTTCTTTCCAGTGCGCCCCGGAATGTTGTAGATGCAGTGAGGCACATCAACTGCTTCTGAAACTGCCTTGTAGTGTTGAAAGAACCCTTCTTGCGAAGGCTTGTTGTAGTACGGTGCAACTTGAAGCGTCGCGTCGGCACCTTCTTTGGCCGCCCACTCTGAAAGGCTGATCGCTTCGTTGGTGCTGTTGGAACCGGTGCCAGCCATGACTTTCACGCGACCCGCAACCGTCTGGATCGTCTCCGAAATTACACGCTCGTGTTCCGGATGCGTCAGCGTTGGGGATTCGCCAGTGGTTCCGCAAGGAACAATGCAATTCGTCCCCGCCGCGATCTGAAATTCGATCTGCTGTTTGAGCACATCGATATCGACTTTACCACCGTCTTTGAACGGAGTGACAATAGCGACGGACAAACCAGCGAATTCGGATCCACGACGGCTCATGACTAACCTCGAAAGAGTAACTTAAATGGAAGCGTTTAATGTACGACATCCGTGCAGATAATCCAGTGGCAAGAATAGTTCGCGCAACCGGAAAAGTTAACTTACTTGCAACCGCCTCCGCCCCACGGCCTGTTATCGGATGCAAAGCTGTTTCATTTCCGATACCGCCTCTTCAAGCCCGACAAAAACGGCCCTTGAGATAATGCTGTGGCCGATATTGAGCTCTTCCATCCCCTCGATGTCGGCGACAGCGGTGACGTTCAGATAATTTAGCCCGTGACCGGCATGCAGGATCAGCTCATTCTGCAATACGTGTTGGCTCGCGTTCTCAAGAACGATTAGCTCACGCTCCTGTGCTTCATCCGTTTTCGCGTCGGCATAGGTTCCTGTGTGGAGTTCAACCGCTTCAACGTTCAGCTTTCTGGAAGCTTCAATCTGGCCTTGATCGGGATCGATGAACAGGCTGACAAAAATTCCTGCGGCGTGAAGTTGCTTAACGGATTCGGAAACGCGATCGAAATTGCCGACCACATCCAAACCACCTTCGGTTGTCACTTCTTCACGATTTTCAGGAACTAGGCAAACTCGTTCCGGTTTCGTTTCACATGCAATCGCCAGCATCGAAGCTTCGCAGGCACATTCCAGATTTAGTTTCACATGCACCGTCTCTTTAAGCAGACGCAAATCGCGATCCTGAATATGGCGCCGATCTTCGCGCAGGTGAACCGTAATCTGATCCGCCCCACCAAGCTCCGCTTTCATCGCCGCCCAAACCGGATCCGGTTCGCGGCCACGACGGGCTTGTCGGATCGTGGCAACGTGGTCGATATTGACTCCAAGTTTTGGCATTGGCTTCTCTCTACTTTGCTTCGTTAAAACTGTCGATCACTGACAACGCACTCCATGATTGTCCGCTGAGACCACCGTGGTTTGAAGGACAACATCATCGTCATGTTCACCAAGTTTTTCAACGAGCCAATTCGCTGATTTTAACGAGGGGCCAATCGCAAAAATAGTCGAACCCCACGAACTCTGCCCAACCGCGAACTTGCCCAAAGATCGAACTCGATCCACAACCTGCTGAGCTGTTGGTGTCGCGTAGGCCCCACGCTGAACCTGCTCATAGAACATTCCACTTCGATAGCCGAACTCTGTCACCGAGTCAGCAAAGGTCGAAAAATCACAACCGAGTATCGCAGGAACAATTTTCTGCTGCAAAAGCGAAGACAGGGAATCGGCTTCTGTTTGGGTGGTCGCCGGAAGGTCCTTAAAAGCCTTCGCTTCGGTTTCACCGAACACGGTATCGTCTTGCGGCACGTTTGGCTCGACCAGAACGATCTTCCAATCGTCCGGAAAATCGATACGCATATCCAAAGGAGCAACCGACTCGTTCGCGACCCCGCGATCAACCAAGAATCCACCCTCAAAGAACCCATAGCTGCCAATCGCCGATTTCTTTCCTCGCTCCAACGCCATCGCCATCTCTTCGGCAGATGGCATCGGTTGATCAAAAAACAACTGCAGGGCAGCAGCAGTCGCAAACGCTAACTGAGTCCCAGATCCGAAGCCACTGTGCCGCCGAACGTTCCTCACGCTGATTTTTACTGGCAGCTCTACCGGATCAACATTTCTAAACTCCGCTGGCGCGAACTGACTCTGCCAACGCTTCACGGCGTCCAAAACCGCCGGCCTCGATTCAGCCGAAACCGAAAGGGCAAATTGTTCGCTGCGATCAATGCGAACTTCTGTCCGGGGAGCATCGATCATCAACCCCGCACCGCCGTATTTTCGCAACGTCAAATCGCCAATCGAAAGCAACCCGAAATGCAATCGGCTTGGTGCTGAGACGGTAACGAGTTTATCTTGCAACGAAACCCTCCAGCAAAGTCATCGCTTCAATTTCAGTTTCGCCACCGGTCTTGTCGACAATCACTCGGAGTGATTCGTACTGACGTGCAATTTCTTCGGCGGGAAGAAAGTCAACTCTTGTCGCCAAAATCGCCGCTTCGATCACAGCATGCTTGGCTCGATTGAAACCCCAGAAATCTCGATTGCGTCCCGCCGCGATCGCTTTGCAACGAACGTTCTTTCGTGGTTCGGAAGTTTCAAAATAGACGGCCTCAAATTCACACCAGCGACAGGCATCTTCTAAAATGAACGCGTTGCCGTTCACCTGAGCAGGACGAACCGGAGGCACTTCATCAAGTTTTCCTATCGCCGCTTTTGCAAACAGCATCACGTCGTCAGTGACATGCAAGACACCATAAGGACGTTGCTGCAGATTCGCAAACGTCCGCGACGTTTCAAAAGGTCGGAGTTCGAACCCGTCCGACGGATCTCCATTTACTAACGGGCCCATTGGCGAAACGTTGACGCTACCATCTTCGTTCGTGGTCGTGATGATTGCTTCAAGGATCATGGAGTCGGATTTCTTTCTCGCAAAATATCGATCGCCGAATCAATACCAGCCATTGAACAGAAATTCGCCAACATCTGATGTCCACTCTCGGTCAAAATGGACTCGGGATGAAACTGAACTCCAACAACCGGATTTGAACGATGCTGAACCGCCATGATCGTACCATCGTCCAGCTTTGCCGTGACTTCCAAGCATTCTGGAATGCTTTTTGATTTAGCGATCAAGGAATGGTAACGCCCGACGTTAAACGAACGCGGAACGTTCTCAAAAAAGTCACCGCCTTCGTGATTCACTTCGCTTTGCCGGCCATGCATTGGTTGGCCACTACGAATAACGTCTCCGCCGAAAGCCTGAACGATTGCTTGGTGACCGAGACAAACGCCAAGGATCGGGATCGTGTCAGCGAAGTCTTTCACGCACCTGACTGAGTAACCTGCTTCGTCGGGACTGCACGGACCAGGTGAAATGACAATCGCTCGCGGTGAAATCGACTCAACGACCTTGCGATCAACTTCATCGTTCCGCAATGTTTTCGTTTCACAGCCAAGCTGTCGGAAATATCGGGCGAGGTTGTGCACGAAGCTGTCGTAGTTATCAATAACCAAGATCATTATTCGACGCTCCGAGCCGAATTAGTCGCACTCAGCATTCCGGCAGCTTTCGTCCACGTCTCATCGTACTCCGATTTGGAAACGGATTGACTGACAATGCCGCCGCCGACAGGAATCTGCCACCAACCTTTGGCCGCTGTAATGGTGCGAATCAAAATATTCAAGTCAACAGAACCATCAGCGCCGAAGTAGCCAAGCGAACCGCAGTACGCACCGCGAGCGTTCGGTTCAAGTTCTGCAATGATTTCCATCGCGCGAACTTTGGGAGCACCTGTGATCGATCCGCCCGGAAAGATTGCTCGCATGAGCTCCGTCACTGAGCAACGATCATTCTTCAATCGAGCTTCGATCGCCGAAACAAGATGCATGACGCTCTGATAGTTTTCTATTTCGCAGAACTGAGTCACCTTGACCGAATCATCAGTGCAAATTCGCGATAGATCGTTTCGCATCAAGTCAACGATCATCGTGTTTTCAGCGCGATCTTTTTCGCTGGCTTCCAGTTTGCGGCTGGCATTGATATCGACGATCGGTTGACCCGTTCGGGAACGAGTCCCCTTAATCGGTCGCGTCTCAACCAGCCCATTGCGGACCGAAACCAATCTTTCTGGCGACGCACTCACCAATTGGCCGCCACCGAAATCGAAGTAGCCTCCAAACGGAGCAGGATTACAATGCCGCAACCGCTTGTATAGCTCAACGCTTGAGCACTCAGCTTTTTGCAACAACCTCTGAGCAACGTTGACTTGAAAGATATCACCTGCGTAGATGTACTCGATCGCTTTATCGACTGCCGCGAGATAATCTTCTCTGGAAAAATTACTTGTCAATCCTTTAGGACCGGGGACCTCATGTTGGCTCTCGATTTGTTCCGGCTCATCTGGCGAACATTCATCGTCGGCGTCAAACTCATCACGTTGCAACAGGTTCAAGAAAAACTGGGTGCGCTGTCCAGCATCCCGACCCCATCCCTGCGATATCAACCACGCTTTTTCATTTTCGTGGTCCCAAGCAAGCACAACGTCGTAAAGCCCAACCGCAATCAAAGGCGTTTCAAATTCGTCCGTTGCTGGAGCGGCGATGTTTTCGAATGCTCGATTCAAATCGTAGCTAAACATGCCGGCGACTCCGCCTTGCATTGGCGGCAAGCCATCGATGGTCGCCGTAGAATATTGCAACAAGAGTTTGTCAACTTCCGCCAACGCTTCACGGGCATCGTCTACTGACTCACAGCGGATCGACTCAACCGGATCTGCCATCAGAAACGAGTAACGTCCAAGCGGTTTTCCATCTCCCGTTTTGGTCTGCCGGGAGCTTTCCAACAGCAGGCACTGCGGCAATGTCGAAAATCGAGTGAGCGCATCGGCGATGTCGGGACTGGATTCAAATTCGTGAACCAGCGGCCTGTCGGAGCGAAGAATCTTGTCGTGATCTGTAATGTTGGAGCCTGAGAAGCAATTGGAACTGGCTCCAATTTTTGTCGCGGAACACGATTCGGTCAACAAGTGCGGCTTTATCGCCCTCTGCCGAACCAGAACGCCAACGCGACACCCAATCCGATCAGCACCATCGTCATTTGACTATCAACTTTGTGCAGGTGAGTCAGAAAGTAAATGAAGCTGCCGTCATCCAGAAACGGACTGTGACTCCACTCGCAAGCGACCATCAAAAAGAACGCTGCAATCGCACAAAAGATTCCTCCAGCAATCATCTGGCGCCGCGCCAACGCCGAAAACCCAAGTCCAACCGCGGCTCCCGGAAAAGCCAAGGCGTAGAATCCTTGGCTGTAGATCCAGCCGTAGATAAACCAACCCGCAACGCCACCGAGAATTGCCCCAACGATCCCCAAAGCCCACGACTTCCCGATCGGATCACGACTCGCTCTAAGAATTGCTTTGCCTTCTGGCGAAAGCTCACGTTCGTCGATAGACATGACGGCACTTCGTTTTCGTAAATGGAGCGATCTAAAATGGCCAAAACTTTCACAGGGAAGTTTAGCTATCACGCTGTTCTTCAACCAGCCTAAAGAACTAGTGGACGTGAAAATCCCAATCACTGATGATCTACGTATCTAACGCCTTTCCTGTACGACAGAAAGCTGAAATTCGGTCCGCATAAAGCCGGATAAAGCCGGCCAGCCATCTGGTTACTGAGAAAAGGTGCCTAAATCGAGCTTGCTCAATTAAAAGTGAGAATTTTAACATTGTCTAAAATTCACGTTTACCACCGGTTGCAACACTTCTCCAGAAAGCTCATCATTAATGCATGAGCAATCCTTCAACATTCGCGTTTTCGCGACATCTTTTCTCCGGATTCACCTGAGCGGTTTAGCCTCAGGCGGCGTGCCCGTTGTTGCTTCCCTTGTGTATCTACTTGGTTGAAGCACACTCCTGCAAAGCTCATTTTCAAGGCAGGACCTTAAGACGACAGTGCGCAATCTTTCTACTTTTACTCATGCAATTTTTAGGCTTTAACTTAGAAGAATTATGAAAACTCATTACTCATCGTCACGCGGCTTTACACTCGTAGAGCTCCTTGTCGTCATCGCGATCATTGGAATTCTGATTGGCATGTTGCTTCCAGCTGTTCAGGCAGTTCGCGAAGCTGCTCGTCGCACGCAATGCGCGAACAACATGCGTCAAATCGCATTGTCACTATTCAACTACGAATCTGCGCACATGCAGTTTCCATCCGCGGGACAGGCAAAACGGGGTGGCACCGGATCCAATTCTGGTCAAAACGTGTTCTTCTCAGATCGCAAAGTATTGGAAAGTTTTGACAACGCGGCTCCATCGGTTCAGGCCTACATTCTGCCATTCATTGAGCAGAACAATGTCGCCTCACTTTTTAACTTGAGGTACCGGTACGACATTGACCCAAGTCTTCCGGAAGCTCCGACAAACCAACAGGCCGCAAAGACTCCGATCGGCGTCTTCATCTGTCCATCAACTGGTCGAAGCAGCCTCGTTGATTCTGAAGGATATGGATTCACCGACTATTCTGCGCCAGTAACGGTAAGACCCGGCTTGAGCGGTAATCCCGATCAGCCAAGATTCAAATGCGTGCTCAACGGAGACTCGAGAAGGAGAATCGGTTCGATCACCGACGGTACCAGCAACACAATCGCGATGGCGGAAGATGCAGGTCGCGCCGATGTTGACACTGGTGGCTTCATGATTATCAAGACTGAAACCATGGACGACGGAACTTCTGCCGACCGTCGATCGTGGGCGTGGGCGGACCCCGACAACGCATTCAACGTCGACAAACTTGTCAACAACAGCCAGTCTCCTGTCGGAGGCCCTCCAGGATGTACTTGGGACATTGTCAATTGCGGCCCGAACGAGGAAACATTCAGTTTCCATCCCGGCGGTGCTAACGCCGCACTTGCTGACGGAAGTGTTCACTTCGTGAGTGCAGATGTCAGTGCACAAGTGTTCGCAGCACTAATGAGCAAGGACGGCGGAGAAGTCGTTTCAATTTTTGATTGAGTTTCACAACGCGGTTTAGTCGCCTTGCATCGGCGAGGCGACGATCGGTTGCCGTCAATCCACCACCGGTCTTAGTAGGGCAGCCTATTCCTTGAGCCCGGCAGCCAACAACCGCCCGAACGCTACGACTGCGGCGTCTTCGTGCCGCTTTTCGCGAAGCAACCGATTGAAGACCTGCTCGTGATGCTGTTTTAGTCCAAACAAGCTACTCAGACTTGCGAAACTTCTTCTCCAAACGATGTCGGTTTTTCTCTTCCACAGTCAGATGCCCCCAACGCAACGCTTCGTCCTGAGTGTAATTCTTGCCGAGCTGATTCGCGATCATGGCTTTGCACATTTCATAGCCAAGATAAAACGCGTGAGAGGCGTCAAGGTTTTTCGGCTTGGTTTCCGCCAGCGCATCGAAGACTTTGAACGGATCCGCATCGTGCCAGTGTGTTCGGCTTCCGAGTAGATGAATTTCGCCGTCTTCAGCAAGGATTCGATAATTGTGGTCCTTGATGTTTTCGGCCAGCGCCGCGATTGCTTCGGCGCCAAAGCTCAACTTCTGCGGATCGCGCAACGTAACGAGTTCGTAGCCAAGATTTTTCGGAGGCACTTTCTCTTCGACGGCGTAGCGAACGAGACGCCTGGCGATGTCGCATTCCTTAACGCTCGATCTCGCCCAGTTGATGACTTGAGTTGTCAGTACGCTGCGGATCCCAAGCTCTTGACAAATCGCCAACAGCAAAAAGTTGACGCCCGCCGAATCGACATCCGTTAGCTCTGTCAGGTTCCCAATCCCCATCATCATTTCGGCCTCCGGCCAGCGACGACGAGCGTCCATGTAGCGTTGCAGGCTCTGCGCGAACCCCATTCCTATCGGTTCAAGAATCGGATCGAGCCGCAGCGGGACGTTTTCCGCCGCAAGAAACTCAATCGTGTCATTCATCGAATTGATATCACGAATGTCGTCGGGAATCACGACAACTTCACAGCCCCAATCAACTGCGGCTTCCCGATTCGTTGCGTTCACCGAAAGGACCAGTTCGGCTCCAGCGGCAACGGCTGGAGCAATCTCTTTCGGATTCAAACTGTCAATCGAAACGCGCAGACCAAGATCCTTGAGCGATTTCACGCAATCGGCCACGCCGTTCCAACAAGAATTCGGCTCACAACCAACATCAACCAAGGTTGCTCCATCGCGACGGAAGCTTTCGGCCATTGCCACAATCTCTGACATCGTCATGCGCGGCGCATGATTGATTTCCGCGATGATGTCGATATCCCAATCTTCGAGCGACGGCGGATCCTGTTGGTGACCGAAAAATCTGGGCAACTGACGCAAGTCCTTTGGGCCGACAACCAATGGCACGGACGTGACTGCCTCTATGGGCGAAAGATCTCCATCGCAGTAGCCAGGCAAAATGACTTTCGTCGTGCCTTCAGGAATTTCGATTCGTTTCGCGATCCAGTTGGGCGTCATCAAAGCCGCAACGGTGATCGGAAAAACCTGGACTGTCCACTGAAAGTGGGCTTTGTCGGACATCTTTTCCAATGTCTTTCGCAGAGCCGGTTCTGCCAGCCGACCTGTGATAAAATGGAATTGGTCGTTTGCCATAAAGCTAAATTAATAGTGAACCGACTGCCGAAAAACTTGTCAGTGTCTACTTCGGCGAATATTGTTGAGGAACCGCATCGTCCCGAAAGCCCACCGAGAACGCCATGAACTCTCTGCGATCGATGAAAGCCTTACGCTACGCGAAACGATTGATCGGATTCGATTCGACCAGCCATCTCTCGAACCGCACCATTGCAAAGTATCTCGAAATGAAGCTTACCAAGCACGGTTTCGTTGTCGAGGTGGTGGAATACGAGGACGACAATAAGCAACGAAAAGTTAACCTCGTTGCCAAGAAAGGAAACGGCACCGGAGGCCTAGCGTACTTCGCTCATTCGGATGTCGTTCCCGCTGAACGATGGTTCACTGACAAGTTCACGCCGTTTCAACCCGCAATCGCTCGCGAGCGACTTTATGGACGTGGTGCCTGTGACATGAAAGGTTCCATTTCCTGCATGCTGTCGGCTGCCCAACGCGTGAGCTGGGATGACTTGAAACAACCTTTCTATTTTTGCGTGACCGCCGACGAAGAAGTTGGCTTCCACGGTGCACGCTGCGTCGCCGAAGAAAGCAAACTCTATCGGGAAATGGTCGACCACAAAACGAAGGGAATCATCGGCGAACCAACTTCATTGGAAATCGTTCATGCTCACAAAGGCTCGATCGAGATGATCGCCAAATCAAAAGGAAAGACAGGTCACTCGAGCACTCACGTCCACGACAATGCGAACTTGGCGATGATTCCGTTTCTGGCAGAGATGAAAGCAATCTTTGACGAAACCGAATCCGAAGACAAATGGCGTAATGAGTTGTTCGATCCGCCAACCCTTAGCCTGAACATTCTGATCAAGGACAATTCGCCAGCTCGCAACATTACCCCGTCGCGCAGCGTTGCGACGGTTTACCTTCGTTCCATGCCGGCGATTGATCACGAGCCGATTCTGCAGCGTGCCGCTGATGTGGCCGAAAGAAACGGACTGCGTTTGAAAGTAATGCGTCAAGCCGATCCATTTTTCGTCGATCCATCGTCCGAATATGTCGAAGAGATGCTGAAGATCGTTCATAAGAAACGGCCTCGAACCGTTTCTTACGGCACCGACGGCGGAGTCTTCTCCGAGATCGAAGAGAAGATCGTTTGCGGCCCCGGAAGCATCGAACAAGCTCACACTGCGAACGAATGGATCAGCCTTGAGCAGCTCGATCGCGGAACGGAAGTTTATGAAAAAAT
The DNA here is from genome assembly GCA_938010615.1 of uncultured Pirellulaceae bacterium. Classification (GTDB taxonomy): domain Bacteria; phylum Planctomycetota; class Planctomycetia; order Pirellulales; family Pirellulaceae; genus Mariniblastus. Next base: position 19,891 of record CALLUY010000029.1, read on the forward strand.
GATCAGACATTGGTGTTGTTAGATCACAGAAAACTGTCGGGCAAGTTGCCCTCTACGAGTGTTCCATGGAAGAATCTGTTTCTATTCGCCACGCAACGGCTGCTGATCTAGCTGACGTTACTTCGTTTCTCAAACCGTTCATGGACGGAGAGTTCATTCTTCCACGGACTTCGGTGGAACTTGAGCTGCTGCTCCGCTACGCGTTTGTGGCTGTGCTGAACGAGGAAGTTGTTGGTTTTGCTGCGGTTGAGATCTATTCGAAAAAACTCGCCGAAATTCAGTGTCTTGCCGTAAGCGAGAAGTGCCGACGAAGAGGCGTTGGCCGAGATCTGGTGAGCCGCTGCGTTGCACGGGCTAAGGAAGAAAAGGTCCGCGAAGTGATGGCGATCACGTCAACTGAAGAGCTGTTTCAGGACTGCGGGTTTGACTACGCCTTGCCGGGGCAGAAGCGAGCCCTATTCGTGCAGACGAACGACTAGCTTTTGCTTTTCAAGCATGAGGCGCCAATACAAGCCCGAAGCGCAAGCGAGTGGTCGATCCGCATTCAGTTCGACCTCAACGCTCACTAGAGGGGAAAACGCTGTTCAATCGCGGAATGACCACTCGCTTGCGCTTCGGGCTTGTATTGTTTCAAACCATTTCAGCACCGCCCCAACATCCCGCCACAAACATATCGAATTCTTTCGATTTTTTTCTTGCATGTCGCTGGCCACTTCGATAAAACAATCGAAAGAATTCGATTTTCTACCGCGACGGAGACATCGACATGGTCAGAAAGACGTCAAAACATCCAACGGATCTCGAGCTGGAGGTTCTAAACGTCCTATGGGAATCCGGCCCAATCTCAGGACAACAAATCCGCGACGAGTTAGAACCGGGCCGAACGTTGACTTATCAGTCCGTGATGACTGTCCTGGGAATCATGGAAGAAAAGAAATACGTCTCGCGAAAAAAACAGGGAAGCCGCTTCGTCTATCGAGCGCAAATCACACAGAAGGCGACGTCGAAAAAGATGCTTCGTGATCTTGTGGATCGCATTTTTGGCGGGTCGTCGCACGCCGCAATGATTGGCCTGCTGCAAAGTTCGGACCTCGACAAGGATGAGCTGGAAGAACTAAAAGCTGAAATCAAACGCAGTCAAAAGAAAGGGAAGTAATGCATCTTTTACAAACCGAGTTCACTGACATCTTTTGCATTTCTGTTGTTCATTTTCTTTGGATGGCGACGATTCCTTGGATCCTATGGATGGCGATTGAGTCGATGCTACTCAAGAACTCGCCGACAGCTCGCTACTTTGGCAACGTCATCTGCCTGGTCGCATTCGCTCTCACGATTCCGTTCGCGGTTGGGCTGGCGACCAATACGACAGGGCAGAAGACGACCAATTCATTCGTCGCGTCGCAAGGAATCGATTCGAAACCATTGAAAACGATCGCCAACATACCGGTCGAAGAAATCCCGCTTGGACATCGATTGGCTAAAGTTGCACCGACAACCGTCCAACAGCCATCCGAATCGACGGTCGGTTCGTGGATCGAGTCCATTTCGCCTCCAGTATTCTTCGCGTATCTTGCCGGCGTCATCCTCTTGTCGATTCGATTCGTAAACGGATTCCAGCATGGTCACCGGATGCGACGACAAGCATCTGACGTTTCGGATCACCAAATCGCTTCACTTACTCAAAAAGTCGCAAGCCGACTGCGAATGAAGACAACCCCGATCGTCTTATAGTGTGAAGAGACGGCTGTTCCGATGGTGGTTGGCGTTTTACGCCCCGTCGTTTTGGTACCAATGCAGCTGGCCTCCGAAGCGACATGCCAAAAGCTGGAACATATTCTGACGCACGAATTTCTTCACATTAAGCGCTGGGATCCGGCCATCAACTGTTTTCAAAACTTGATGGAAACCTTGCTGTTTTTTCATCCGCTGGTTTGGATCGTTAGCCGTAAGGCACGTCTTGAGCGTGAAATCAGTTGCGACGCAGAAGTTGTCAAACTTGGAATCGATGCACATCAATACGCAAACACCTTAACGGAGGTAGCAGCTGCTGCACTTGAGCAGCGCGTTGGCGGAAACCTGTCGCTTTCAGTACCGGCCACATCGGGGAAAACGGACCTTCGTCAACGAGTAGAACAATTGTTGAACAGGAACAGCAAATCGACTTCGGCGGATGCGTTTACCATGTCGCTGCTTGCCGTCGCGACTTCTGTTTTGCTTTGTTTGATGTTCTTGCCGGGATTGCTTTCGGCTCAAGAGGATGACGCTGTGTATTCATTCGAAGAAAAAGTTGCGATCGTTCAAAACCTACCGGAAGATGAGTTTGCCGGATTCGTAAAAGACGAGGATGGAAAGCCCATTGCCGGAGCAACCGTCGATGCTTGGCATTGGTCCCCCGGAGATGAAACCACGACGGACTCCGATGGTTTTTTTCGCTTGAAGCCAGACCGAGACCAACCGACTTATCGAATCGAAGTTCGAATCAGTAAACCAGGCTATGCCCCTTACTACAATCACGTGCAACCTATTGGATTGAAGGACTTTACGGCGACGCTCAATCGTTCAACCTTCATTGAAGGCGTTGTGAAAGACTCGGACGGCAATCCAGTTTCAGATACGAAACTTGTTTTCGACCAAGGAAGCAAACGGGCCGATGGCGTTACGATCGGCAGCGTCACAACGTTGGCAACTACTGACGCTTCAGGGAAATATCGGGCTTACTTGGCACCGGACGACTACTCGGTAAAGGTTCAATGTGCCAGCGGTTTTGCGAACGCCTCTGCAACTGTCAAAGAAGGTGAGTCTTCGACACTCAATCTTGAACTCAAACAGGGAGCGAAGTTTGAAGCGACCGTTGTTGATTCGAAAACCGGCAAGCCCGTCGAAGGATTGGTGCTCTTTCGTTGGCAAGAACCCAAAATGAAAGCCATCTCTGACAAGGACGGCAAAATAATCATTGAGGGATTGATTCATGGACCGCTGGAGTTCAATGTTGGGCACACCGATGAGCCAAAGAGGGGTTACTATTTACCTGGCAACCTCGGGCGCTGGTGGTCCAAAGATGCGAAAAAGGAGTGGCAGCGCCGCAGTGTTGGAGATAACGGCTGGCAACGCAATTTCGACGACCTCGAATTCGAAATCACCAAAGAGATGAAGCCGGTCGAAATCGTTGTCGAACAGGGAGTGACGTTCTCTGGCCGGGTTCTGGATCCCAATGGAAAACCTGTTGCCGGCGCGACCGTCGGACCCGCAAAAACTGGCTCAGGCAATTCGCTCACCGGGGACACACGATACAGCGTAAAAACCAAAGACGATGGAAGTTACCGCGTCGTCATGCCAGCTGGAAACAAGTTCGAGTACAACTTAATCGTTCACGACGGCGACTATCAGGAATGGCGCAACTGGGCAGGTGGCGTCAGCGAAACAATCAAAACGAAACCCGGCCAAGTCGTCGAAAACTTCGACCTCACTCTAAGTCGTGGTGGGACGATCCGTGGATTTGTGACGAACTTCCGAAAAGGATTGAAAGTCCAAGCCGTTGCCGCAGACTTGAAGTCCAACAGATACTACACGCCGACTGCTGACGTTGCGGAAGACGGCTCTTTCGAAATTAAATTCGTAAGGCCAGGAGAAACCTACGTTCAAGCATCTCCGTTTTGGCTTTACCCAAAAGATGCGCCAGAAGGAACATCGGTCGTTGTACAAGTCAAAGCCGGAGAAGTCATCGAAGATGTTGCTCTGGATGCTGTTGAATAGTAGTAAACCAACTACACAAACACATTGCTCAGCAAGAAATATCCTACGATAAAAATTCCAGCATCGACCACCATGTGGCTAATCCAAGGCCAGATGAGCGTGCCTGTCTTTTGATAAAGCCAAGCCCAATAAACGCCGCCGATCGCCACGCCCGCACTGCACAGCCATGTCATCGGAGATGTCCAACTCTCGAAGTAGACGCTAAGCAACACGACATGATGTGCCATGAACCCGAGGCTTGAAATCACATTGGCCACTGGGATGCTAACGAACCGCTTCAACATGTCGTACACAAACCAACGCCAGTAGTATTCCTCAAGGAAACTGTGCACCAACGCATAAAAGCTTGCCAGCATCGCGTATTTCCAAACGCTGCTCATCCCCAGCCCGGAAACTTTCTCTACAACTTTCTCCTGCATACCCGCCATCAACTCTGTACCCGAAAGCAGCCAGTAAGCAGCCCCAATTACCAGGCAAACGTCGACGCCAAACCCAACGGCCCACAGCCAATTAGGGATCTTGGATTTCGATGATTCAGCGACAGCCGAAATCTCGGCGTTCCTGCGTTTTCGATCAAAGCGATATCGAAAGAACAGCCAAACCCAAATGACCGGAAATGCAAACTGAAGCACTTTTCCAATCAAAGCTGCCGTCTGCTGCACCGAAGGCGCGTAAGCGTTTAGCCATTTAAAATACACGAATGTCACCAGCGTTGGAAACGCGATCGCGAACACAACCGCAATCAGATTTAAAGTCGTCCGTTCGCTTTTTACCGTTTCATCCATCGAGGCTCGTCATCACTTTTTTGAATCCGGAAACTATCTGCTCTCTTGTCTCGGCGGGCTCAAGCAGGGCAGGGTGGTGCAACAAAATCGTTTCGTCTGCCGCTTGCTGAGCATTGACCAAATCACCAATTTTTCGACATCGCCGCGCAGTTCGTTTCGCAAATCCACGAAAACCAACATCGACAGGCACACCTTCAGCTTTCAATCGGGAAATCACCACTTCCCGACCGACATTACTTCTCAATCGCCATGGAAGTTTGTACCAAGCTGATTGTTTTTGTGTTTTTGGGCGAATTAACTGCGAACCGCAATCCTTGCCAATGGCGGCAACCATTTCTTCAACCGCCGATTGTCGAACGGAATTGAGTGACTCAAGCTCATCCAACTGTGGAATCAAAACGGCTGCCTGCAATTGAGAAAGTGGAAACGCATCGTTGCCTCGGCTTCCAAAATGTTTGGCTCGACTGATCACCGATTCGTCATTTGAAAGAACAGCGCCGCCGCGACCGGCCGACAGTAGCTTGCTGCCACCAAAACTAAATGCACTCACGCCGCCAAAACTTCCACAAGGTTTGCCATCGATCGATGCCCCTGGAACTTGGCAACAGTCCTCAACGATCGGTACGGGTCGAGGAAGGCTTTCGCGAACGGCCGTGATATCGATGAGCTGACCGTGCAAATGGGAAACCAATATCGCTGATGTCTTTTCGGAAACCGCAGTTGCTAAATTCTCGATGTCGATGATCCAGCCGCCTTCGGCCACATCAACCAAAACTGGCATCGCACCGATGGCTTCGATGGCACGGAAGTTCCCAGGAAAATCGTAAGCGGCAAGGATGACTTCATCACCTCGTTTCACTCCGACACCTCGCAACGCCAACTCAACCGCCACCGTGCCACTGCAACTCAACAGAGAATGTGCACAATCAAACAGATCCTGCAGCTTGACTTGTAAAGCATACGTGGAATCGCCATCGTACAAACCCCATGCATTCGAATCGACGACCGACTGTAACGACTGACGGACTGCATCACTGGCGATCGGCCACGGCGAAATCAAGTTCGTCACCGACTTGGGGCCTCCGTTGATTGCCAGTTTCCCTGTTGGAGTCATCGATGCCGCGAACGTGTTACAATAGAGAGATGAACATGACAGACGACAAATCAATGAAGCCTATTCGTTTTCTGATGGTAGGCGGTTTTCTGGGCGCCGGAAAGACGACGACCATCGGAAAACTTGCTGCGCACTACGTCGCCCAAGGAAAAAATGTCGCCTTGGTCACCAACGATCAAGCCTACAACCTTGTCGACACCGAGACTCTTCGCGGGCAGGGATTCCATGTCGGCGAAGTACCCGGAGCTTGCTTTTGCTGCAAATTTGATGACCTCATGACAACTGTGGATTCGCTTTCCGACGACGGCATTCCGGATATCGTCATCGCGGAACCGGTTGGAAGCTGCACGGATTTAGTCGCCACGGTGATCGAGCCGATGAAGTCGCTTTTTGGCGAGCGTTTTGAAACTGGACCGCTGGTCGTACTACTGAAACCGTCACATGGCAAGAAAATATTGGCCGATGGACCGAGCAGAGGATTTTCTCCGAAAGCAGAATACATCTTCCTGAAGCAACTCGAAGAAGCTGACTCGATCGCGATCAACAAAATCGATCGAATGAGCGAAGATGATCAACAGAGTCTGCTGCAGCTGACGAAAGAACGATTCCCAGAAAAATCAGTTTTCCTAATGAGCGCCCGAGACGGAGTTGGGTTCGACGATCTGATTGCCGCAGTCGAATCAGAACCGCGTCTCAGAAACGGAATGATGGAGATGGACTACGTGACTTACGCCGAAGGTGAAGCGGAACTCGGATGGCTAAATTGTCAAGTGAAGGCTGAATCAAATTCTGAAGACGTGAAATTCCAGCTCGACGAAGTCGTGCTGGCTTTCGTTCGAGACATCGGATCCCAGTTGGCCAAAGCAGACGCCGAAGTTGCACACTTAAAAGTTCTTGGACAGACGCTGGAAAACTCATCGATCGCGAATCTGGTCAGCTCCGACGGTATCGCAGAACTCAGCCTCGCAAGCGAAATCAAAACTGGTGCTGCAGAATTGCTGGTTAATGCCCGCGTCGCAACGGACCCGGAAACCCTTGAGACGATCGTGAGCGCTGTCGCGAAAGAACTTCAGCAGTCGATGCCAGTTCAGTTTTCGATTGGGGAGATGCAGAGCTTTCGCCCTGGAAAGCCGGAACCGACTCACAGAATGGCTTGAGAACTTTTGATTTCGAAATGTGGAGTGCAGAACTCACTCGCCAAAATTCTCGATCATCCAATCGTATTCAATTCCCAGAACGGCAGCTGCGAAAGATTCGTTTGACTTGTGGTCTGAAATTTTGACAGGACATCGATAGTCGAACTCTTCAAGCATCTCTTCCGCCACGTCTTCAGGAAACTTCTTCTTGATCTGCTTTAGCAACAGATGAAAATCTTCATACTCAAGCGCCTCGGTGAATGAGTCCCAGCGTTTGAGCATATGTCCGTGATTCCGCTGCAGGATCACTGAACGGCAAAAATTCTCGACCGCTTTCATCTGCATCAATGAAGCGCAGGTTCCTCCGATCACAAGTGCTTTGTCGCGATCTTGCATCTTGCGACGCTCTTTGAATGCCTGCGAAAGACGCAAGTAGAGGATCAATTCTCTTTTTGGATCGATGAACAAGAAACAGCCGGTGATTAAATTGGACGAATGGAGATTGTCGAAATTCCACAACGCATTATAGATCAACTTCGCCATGCAGGCTAACATCGAGGCATGGATCCCAGCACGTATGACAACTTTTCTTGGCTCACCTCCGTTTCGGCGGAAGATCATTTGCGGATCGCACTAAAGCTGTTCGAGAAAAACCTGAACCCGCTCAAGACAGCCAAACTGCTTCGCAAGACGATCACTCCACAGCGCGCAGCGATGGTAATGGAGCAGGCGCAATTACGAATTCGCGGCAAACGCAAGTTCCCTAACGCCGCCGATGCGATGTTTTTCACAGGGCGCAGTTTAGAACAATCAACATCCGCCTTGATCGCGACCTACAAAGCAAAACGATTCAATGAATCGACGCGTGTCGCAGACCTTTGCTGTGGGATTGGCGGGGATCTAATCTCTTTGGCAAATCGCAACACCGCAAACCCAAACTTCGAAACCGTTGGAGTCGACAGTGACCCGGTGGCGTCATGTTTCGCGGCCGCCAACGTGAATTCCCTAGACCTGACGAATACTCGAGTCGAGTGTGCCCCGTTTGAGTCCTTTGACTTGAAGACTTACGACGGGATTCATGTCGACCCGGATCGTCGCACCAAAGGACGAACCGTAAAAGGAAACTTTTTTGAACCTTCCCTCGAATCGGTTTTCGAGCGACTTGCACTGGATCGACAACTCGTCGGCATCAAGGTTGCTCCCGCGACAGATTTGGAATCGCAAGACTTCCCGGTCCAACGCGAATGGATTGGTGGTTGGCGAGAATGCAAACAGCAGGTCCTCTGGGCCGGGCCACAAATCGAAGAAGGATCAAAGATTGCTACCGTTGTAGCAAAGGATGGTGCTCACTGTCATTTTCGTTATCCGGATTCGGCAGAGAAAGCTGCGCCGCCAAAGATGGCCGAGACAATCGGGCCTTACATCTACGAGCCACACGCTTCGATTCTTGCCGCCGGACTGGGTCAGGCACTCGCGGAGAAACATTCGATGCAATATCTGGCGCGAGGGATTGCTTACATGAACAGCGACCGAGTGCTTTCAGAGGTTGAACCGATATTGAAAGGCTATCGCGTCGATAAAGTGATGGCCGTGGATTTGAAGTCCATTCAAAAAACGCTGAAGCAAATGGAGGTCGGGCAGTTGATTATCAAGAAACGCGGCGTCGATCAAGTTCTCGCCGACAAGATTTCAAGGCTCAAACTTTCAGGGGACCAGAAGGCGACCATCATGTTGACTCGACACGACAAGAGTCGCCGCGCCATTTTGGTAACGCG
>CALLUY010000030.1 GCA_938010615.1 uncultured Pirellulaceae bacterium
GTGCGCCCTAACCGAAGCAACTTGCCGGACCTTTGGTCCTAAAATAATCGGGGGAATCTAAGTCCCAGCCCGATGGGCTGGGCTAGGCAAGAAACGGGGCTTTGCCCCTAAACGCAAACACTGCAACTTCAAAACTTACGCTTCGGGTTGTGATCAATTCATCAGCCAAGTCAGCGATTCACCGAACCTTAAGCTGATCCAGATACTGACCGCCCTGCCCTTGCATCACCGGCTCAAACGACTGCTGCTGTCGAGCGATCCGATCGATCGCGACTCGGCCCATTCGAATACGTGATGAAAAATCCGGCGAGCCATGAAACTCTTTTGCAAGCGGAGTCACGTGAGAAGCGATTTTGAGATCTTCGAACGGAATTCGCTGATCCAACAAACCTAGATTGTAGGCATAGCGATCGGAATGACCCGGCAACAATACTTGCCAAGCGTTAGCGATTCGATTTGGCTTAAGGTCGTTAATGTGGCGGCGAATATTCGTCGTGCAGTTGTTGGTCAACGAGTTGTAAAATTCTGGGCGAGCCGCAAGCTGATTTGTTCGAGCCATCATGCTCGCGAACAAGGCTTGCGATTGCTGAGCATTTGCAACGGTCGGATAAACGTAGACGTCATTGTCACGGTGGCCAGTCCGCAATCGAACAAGGTCCCTTTCGTCACCAACGACGTACATCAATTCATACTCCCGCCCGAACCCTTTGATGACTGAATATTCTTCCCCAAGTTCCTTGCGCACTTCCGCGGATACGGTGATGTAGCTGCCATCGTCAACTCCGAAGCTCATCATCGTATGGGCAAGGTTTGGCTGCGACGGGAACGGCACGACGACGTAGTCAACTGACTGAATCTGCGACAGGCGGATCTGGCGGTCGTAATGCGAGGAAACGAAATCAGTCTCAGTCACGTATTGGTTGTTGCGAATGTTGCGAATCGTAAACTGATCGCCGTTCACTTCCGCCCAAGCCAACTTCGCCATTTCGGGCCGCCAGTTCCGGTCATTCGATGGACGCAACCGTTTGGCAATGAAGTCAGCGGGCCGCGGTAACTGAGCGGGAGAAGTCGTGCATCCGAGCGTCAAGCAAACGGTTAGCAAACAGGCCCAACCACCCATCAGGAGGCGAGCTCGGAACTTGTTGACTTGTTTTCGACCGGAACTCACGAACGTGATACTCTCAAAAAGCGAAACCTTCGACGGTTGCTTGTATCGGAATATCGAAGATCGGAGCAACCTCGATTGAGGCAATACAGCGTCCCATTTCGGCAAAACGGGAGACTTCGCTGTCACTTAAAGTGACCACGTGACCGTTTCTTTGGGTCTGTCCGTCAGAATCCGCGTTTTCCTGCTCTAATTGCCCCGGACGCCGATTCGGAATTTGACAGTAAAAACTACCCAATTTACTATTAAATCGTATTGTCGAGGGATGAGAGCTCTTTCTCCAACCCGATCCTGCGGGACCGATTGCTTTGTAGCGTCTGCCAGCAGGTTCGTCATGGAACTGGCCGCAAATTCCGATTCAACAACAGACGTATTGTCAGCAACAAATCGCCCGCGAAGTCGGGACATCAGGAGTTTCAATGGCTGCTCGCGAAAATCAGGGCTATGTGATTGGCATCATTGTGTTGGCCGTTCTTGCAGTAATGCTGCTAGTGACGACCGTATTTTCAACAATGAAAGCTTACGAGAATTACGACAAGAAGATCGCCGCTGAGGAAAATGCAACTTTCCAGCAGGCCTATGCTGACGCAAGTACAGCGAAGGCAAACATGCTTTCGGCGTGTGTTGGCGTGGAAGGAATCGATGCGAACGAGATCACGACCTATCGCGACCAGATTACGAGCTTCAAACGAAATGTCGATTCGTCAAAGGCTGGTGAGATTCAGCAGATCGCTGACTCAGCCCAAACAATCTATGAGACCTACAAGAAAGACATGGCTTTCAACTCGGCCATCACCGACGCTGGCGACGGTGCCGTCGATTCTGACATGACCTACAAAGGTACGATCGACAAGATGGCCAGTGCGTTGAACGCGTCTAACGCAAATGCTTTCGACAAAAGCAAAGAAGCCAGACGAATTGAACGTGAAGCTCAACAGAAGATCACGACGATCACCAATACCCTTGAGGAACGCACCAAAGCACTTACTCAAACGGAGCAAGACCTCTCTGACGAAAAGCAACGCAACGCGGCAGAAGAGAAGGAGCTCGGCAACCTTGCAAAGTCACTTCAGGACGCGATGGACGATCAGCGAGCTGAATTTGACGACCAAAAAGCTGGCCTCGAGAAGATGATCGCTGACACGAATGAAAACATGAAATTTGTCGCGAAGCAAAACGCGGCCTTGAAAGCCAAAGTAAACGAATACGAGCGAGAAGTCTTCGACCTTGCTGACGGTGAGATCGTTCGCGTCTCTGATTCTTCCGACACTGTTTTCATCGATCTTGGACGCCTAGATGGAGTTCGAGCGAACCTGACGTTCGCGGTTTACGATCAAACAGCAAACGATTTCGAGAAAGATCGCCACAAGGCAATGATCGAGATCACAGAAATCCTTGGCCCTCACCTGGCGAAGGCTCGCATCACAACCGACGACCCAAAGAATCCGATTCTGACCAAGGATCAAATCCTGAGTGCCACGTTTGATCGTGGTGATTCGGTTACGATTGCTCTGGGCGGATTCTTCGACCTCGATGGCGACGGACTTTCGGACCTTGCGAAACTGAAGCGTATGATCGTTCGCAATGGTGGCAGCGTGGTTGCTTCACACGACGAAAATGGAAACATCACTGGCGAAATCGATTCGACGACTCGCTTCTTTGTTCTCGGCCCATCACCTCGCGCTGGTGCTCAAAACGTCGTCAAAGCAATGGGGGCGATGAAAGAACAGGCGGAAGGCAACGCAGTCGACATCATCGACATTCGTAAGTTGCTCAACTGGATGGGTGTTCACGGCAACGCCAGAATCGAACGAATGGACAGCCGAATCGGCGAGTCCACTGGTTTCCAACCGCGAACTCCAGCTGGCCGATAGTCTTCGGTTTGAAAATTATCTAAAATCACCGGGCATCGAAGAATCATCTTCGATGCCCGTTTTTTGTTCTCCACATGAAAATAGAACGATGCACTTCAAGGTCGAACTTCCAAACTGGGTGATCGAGGAATCTGAAAAGCTTCCTGAGATCATGCCGACGTTGGAGTCTCAGATGGAGGCCGTGATTCGTTTTTCGCGAATCAACTTTCAGAAAGAGACTGGCGGTCCGTTCGCTGCAGGAATTTTCGAAAAGGAAACGGGCAAACGAGTCGTCATTGGCGTCAACCGCGTCGTCCCCGGCAACAACTCGACCGCTCACGCTGAGATCGTCACGATCGGTATGGCCCAGGCGATTTTGGAAACGTTCGATCTTGGCGGCCCGGGAATGCCAAATTATCGATTGGTCGTCAACGCAAGACCGTGTGCGATGTGTTTCGGATCGATTCCATGGTCGGGGGTTCGTTCCTTGGCCTTTGCGGCTGCTGGCGAAGAAGTCGAAAAGATCACGGGCTTTGACGAAGGCCCCATTCACCCTCAATGGCAACAGGAACTGGAAGCTCGCAACATTGAAGTCATCGAAAACGTGATGGCGGTAGAGGCTTATGAAGTGTTCCGTGAATTCGCAGCCAGCGATTCGCCGATCTACAACGGCCGAAGCGGCGAATCATCGTAGGACGGTGGTCTCCACCGTTTTCATTATGTAATCTCGGTGGAGACCGCCGTGCCACATTGCTTTACATCTGCGGCTCGTCCAGAACTTCAACCAAAATCTCATCAAACTGCTGGGATGTAAAATCCATTCCCGCTGAAGCCTGAGCACAAAGCCGCTTCTCATTGTCCGCAAGCTCACCGTCGACGGCCATCAACTTGATCATTTCTTTCATCAGCGCGACCCGGTCATCATGCTCCTTGGGAAGCTTGACTTCGATGATTCCTTCACGGACGCCCGTCAACGCCGTCTCGAACTCTTCGCTGGGAATGTTGTACCGATTCGCGATCTCAATCAGAAAGTCGATCTCCTCATCGGTGAACTTTTGATCGACCGCGGCAAGGTTGATCAGATTGTGAAATAGTTGAATAGGGTCCATCGAAACTTCCAAGGGTTAGTCACACACGGCGAATGAAGTCTGAAGCATAACTTCTAACTTCCTTCCCGTTAAGGACGTGAACCATTCGCAGCTGCTGAACTGTCGAGTCACCAAACTTCGACAGCGGCAAATGAACCAGCGTTTTCTTGTAGAATTTCGCGATCTGCTTCCACGCTTGCCCCGGCGGCGCCGGGCTCAACAACGCCACCTGCCGGCAATTGGCGTGCAAACAGGCAGCCGAAATCAAACGCTCTTCCAGAGTTGTCGCAAAATCAAGTCGTGGGTCTTGCCAAATATCGGGGATCATCACAGGCGGATAAATGAACATCGCGCCGCCGTAATGAGCCAGACAAATTCCCGGCCCAACTGGTTGAGCCTTAAAATCCGTGCCGTAAAACGCCAACGTCGATTCGTTCTGATGTTCGGCAAACCAGGTCGTTCGCCAAGGATACTCTCGCGGATCGGCGGGCGAATCGAAAAGCATCACCGCAACATCCAGCTTGCCCTGATTTGGCGGCAAGACTTTCACGTAGATGTCGTTCGTGTGCCAGTTGCGAACCGTGTCTCGAATATCGATGCCGTCTTTCACGCTCGTCGTGAACTTTTCGGTCTTCGCAAGATCTGCTCCCAAGACTTCGCTGGCTCGATCGAAAACCGTTCGGCGAAACTGCTCGATCAAGTCATCTTCTGGCGGCCAACTGCATTGCGAAAACGGATTCCACTTTTGCTGCCAGTCTTTGCGAACTTCTTCGTCAGGTTTTGGCTGAATCTCGATCGTCGTCCATCGCAACGGCGGTCCGGGCAGTCGATTGATCGCAGTCGCAACTTCATCGTTCGGCAACGCAATCCGATCGATTCCCATTCGGCAGTACGGCAACGAATCCTCTGCCTCCTGAAAATCATACTGCTTCGCCGTTTCGAGAACGACACGCGCGTAACCATCGCCCGCAACTTGCTGGGCCGCGACAACGATATCCGAAAGCTGCGGCGACAGGCGATGGCCGATCAAAGTCAGATTGCGAATATAGGTCAGCATCCGCGACATCAATGCTGGCGTGATCTTGCGAGCCCGATTGCCATACTCATCGTCATAGTCATCCCGAGCTGAGATCAACAGTTCTTTCACGCCGTCGATCGAAAGGTTGGCATCGTCATCCAGTTCTCGCCGAGCGTTTTCATAAAGGTTAGCGATGAAAGGAATCTCTCGCATCAAGAAGTACAGCGTATCTTCTTCAACACCAAACTGCTCCGGATCAAGCGTGCTCTGGTGAGTTTGCGGCTGCAGATCCCGGTCAGCGAATGCTTCCCGAATCCACGGCCAGTCAAGAATGTTCGTCACAAACAGGATTCGTTTGTGGTCAACGGATAGTTCTCTCAGTTGCCACGCCATGTGCGCGACACGAGACCGCCACTGATCCGAATCTCCGGGTTCAAGAAACGGAGCCACCGCCGCCGCAAACTTTTCGACACTCAACTGCTTAAGCGCATAAGGATCCGGAAGCGTCGACGAATGCGGTTCGTACTCATGAGTCTCCAGATCGATGTACTTGCGAGGCAAACGTTCCTCCATCGCAACTCGCAGTGCCGCGATCACGCCTTGGCAGGGATCAACGGGCACGTAGCTGGTAACGAAATCCGTGCCGTCCTCGCGTTCGTTCGAATCCGGATCGTAATCCTGAACTGCTCCTGACTTTTGCACGACGACTGACGGGATGGGCAACCTCAGAATTCCATTCTCCACGCCTTCGCGAAACGAATCGGGAATCGGAACTGCAACGCAGTCAAAATCATACTGCATCATGATCCGGCGGATCTCCCACGCGAAATCGCCGCTACCGTGAACGATCGGCAACGCCAACACATGCGGGCCAATCTTCAACAACTCAGGAAAAGGCTTGCTCAAAACGGCTCTCCACCATCGTCATCATCATCGTCGCCAAGACCTAAGTCCGGATGCAGCGGGTCGTTCGGATCAAAGAAGAAGTCTCCAAACCCCATCGGCAACGTCTGCCCGCCGAGCGACTGAGTTTTCCGCTTCGCCAATTCCTGCAAGTCGAGCGCTTCCTGACCAAGGCACTGTTCGAGTGCTTCAGCCCAAGCTTGATCGCGAGCAATCGGATGATCTCCAGATTGTTTGATTCGCTTCATCGCGTAACGCAGCAAATTGATTCCGTCTCGCGTCGAGAAGTCGAGTTTCAAAACATGTGCTTGCTGTAAAAACTCGACCGTCATCGAAAGCATGTCCTCTTCAACGAACGGCAAATGATAGTGCAGGATCGCCTTTTCATCTTCGCGGTTCGGAAACTTCAGCGCCAGCGTTGGTTGCAGTCTACTAAGAATGTAATCCGGAATCTCGAAAGTTGACTCGTCCTGATTCATCGTCACCGCACAGCGAAAATCAGGATGGGCTTCAATTGAAATTCCAGCCACGATCGATTCCACATAACGCCGATGATCCAGCAACGGAGCGAGGCTCGCCCAAGACTTCTCGTTCATTCGGTTGCCCTCATCCAGCACACAAACTCCGCCCGTGATCATGGCCGAAACAAGCGGCGAAGCGTGATAGGCAATTTTTCCGCTTTCAGCGAGCACGGGAGTGACCAGCAAATCTTCCGGTCGCGTGTCGGCGGTGCACTGGTAGATATAGAGATCCTGATTCCGCAAGTCAGCTGCGGCCATCGCCATCGCAGTCTTACCGATTCCGGGCGGCCCAACAATCCGTGGCGCAAGCGGCAGGTCTTTTTCATTCACAACCAACCAGCACGCCATTAGCTGTGTCAGAATCTCCGTTTGGCCAATCCATTCATTTTTGAGTTTGTGTGGCTGGCTGAGTTGCAGATTGATGTTTTGAATTTTAACGGATTCAGGCATTTCGGTTTCGCAAGTTGGTAAGTTTTCTGGTGGGCCGGTTTTTAACCTGCCCCACGGTGACCACGATACCGCGACCGGAGCATTGGCTCAATGAGGAATCAATTTCAATCGCCCCAAGCTTCGGCTGACAATTCGTAAATTTGCTCCAGTAGCCGATTGAGCCGCTCAGGTAGATGTCCCGCCGGCGGCGTGGCCTCGGTTTGAATCGTGCTCATGTGGAACGCTGAAGAGACATCGATCTGATGTTTCAATTATAGCACGATCAGACTTTTCGAATCGCTCCGGCAATTACTTTTGTGCAACTTGAGAAATGAAGCAGCGGCGATTCTTCTGGGAGGTTAACACCGATCCCTTCGGTCATCGTGTTGTGATGAATGATCGCCTGAGCATCACGCAAGCTCCAAGGTTCGTGAACGATGTCTCCACGAAAGAGCTGACCCTTCTTGTCTGCCGAGAAGAGACTGTACCGGCATGTAAGCCAATCGAGCAGCGTCAACTTTTCTGCCTTATACGCCGGACCGATCGGACGATATTCAACTTTCAAATCCGCGGTTGGTTCACCGCGATGAGTCCGCGTGCTTTCGTATTGAATCCACGATCCGCAATCGCATCCTTTTTCCTTTTCCAGACGAATGTCTGCATCCATGTATTGCAAATGGTAGAGCCAACGGGCGCCGCGAACGGCGATCGGATTGGTTGCTTCGAGCGAATAAAACCACACTCCCGGACGGCCATCCGGACCAATCACATAAGTCCGAACGTTTAGCTCAGGAAACCTCGAGAACCACGGAATGTCGGGGAGCCATCGGAGGGAAACGCCGCTCATTCGAAAAGGAACGATTCCGATCCAGGCTTGACCGTCATAGGTGTCCAACCTCAAGGACGCAGGAAGATGCTGTCGCAGTTGATCCGCGTCGACCTTCCAATGCATGAACAACAAGTCGTGCCAAACCATTCGCATAAATCCCCTGCCAAAATCGAGTTGGTCAGATGAAGTTGCTGGTTGCGATGAATGTTGTACGGTCGTTGAGATGTCGATTCTCCTTGGATCACGCTATGACCGAAAGAGAAACGCCCAAATAACAGAAAAACTGTGTGTCAAGTTGTCCGAGCAAGTCCACTCGCGGGCCCGCATTCGGTTCGGAGAACCGAGCGACATTGTCGTCCAGCTATCCGAGCTGGTAGCGGGCCATTTGTACCCGGCAACAAACTAGGAAGCTCCCCAGTGGCCCACCGTTTCAAACCGCGCGCATTCGGTTCGGAGAACCGAGCGACATTGTTAGCCAAGCAACCAACCGCAGCTCAATCACCAAGCGCTGCCGCAACGCGAGCGATCAACTCACGGCGTTGCTTCGGATCTTTGATTTCGTCCAGCTTGCTGGAAAGATCCAACATGAACGCAGCGTAATCGTTATGCCAGTCCGTTTGCAGTTCGCTGGCCTCGATGCGTGGTTTCGGCTTCCCTTGTGAGACGGGATCAGAACCTGGCGTCAGCTCAAAACTTTCGTCAAAGACAGGCATGAAAACTTTGGAGGTATCGATGCCTTTCTTGCCAAGCAACTCACGCATCACTTTTCGAGCGTCATCGTCACCGTGATTCAAGAACAACGCGCCGCGAATCGGTCCACGCTCTACCACCCAGTCCAGCAATTCGCCTTGGTCCGCGTGCGCCGAATAATTTCCTAGACGGCGAATTTCCGCAGCAACCTTGAACTGTTTGCCGTGAATCCTGACCCGCTCTGCACCGTTTGTGATGATGTGCCCAAGCGTTCCGGGCGATTGGTAACCGACAAACAGGATCGTGGACTCTTTGCGAAAGATGTTTGCCTTGAGGTGGTGCTTGATTCGTCCGGCGTTACACATTCCGCTTGCCGAAATGATTACAGCGCCTTTCTTGATCTTGTTAACCGCTTTGCTTTCGTCGACGCTTTGCACAATGTGAAACCGCTCATGACGAAACAGTTGCTCTTCGTCCATCGCGATGTCTTGCATTTCACTGGCGTACTTTACAAAGACGCCGGTTGCTTTGCGGGCCAGCGGTGAATCCAAGTAGACGTCGCAATCTGGAATCTCGTTGTTGTTCAGCAAAACGCCGATGTCGTGAAGCAATTCTTGACTGCGTTCGACGGCGAAGGCCGGAATGATGACGTTGCCGCCACGCTTGAGTCCACGAGTCAATTCTTGCTTGATCGCTTCACGACGCTTTTCCAACGTGTAGTCGTCGCGGTCACGATCTCCATAAGTGCTTTCGCAGATAATGTAGTCGTGTCCAGCGGGAGCGTCGGGTTCAGGATGAAAGGCTTTCTCTTCGGGACCGAGGTCACCTGAGAACAGCAATGAGAGTTCTTTGCCAGAAGCTTTATCGTCGACGCGAACTTCGGCAGAAGCGGATCCCAGCAAGTGACCAGCGTTCCAGAACCGCACCTTCAGACCCGGTTTTGGCTCAAACCAAGTTTCGTAGTCGACGCCTTGGAGCAGCTTGAGCGCCGTTTCGGCATCCTCCATCGAGTAGATTGGCTCGATTGCGTCTTGGCCCTTACGCAATCGCTTCCTGTTCTGACGCTCGGCGTTGGATTCCTGAATGTATGCGGAATCGCGAAGCATGAATTCCAGCAAGTCAGCAGAAGGCGGGGTAGCATAGATCGTTCCTGCAAAGCCCGCTTTGACCAACTTGGGCAGCAATCCCGAGTGGTCGATGTGCGCGTGAGTCAGAATCAAGAATTCTGCTTTGCTGGGGTCAAACGGAAACTCGCCGTAGTTCAACGCTTGAGTTGTCTTGTTGCCCTGGAAAAGGCCGCAGTCGACCACGAAATTACCGCAGTCGGATTCAATGTGCGAACAGGAACCAGTGACAGTGCCAGCGGCACCACAGAATGTAAGCTTCGTCATGCGGATGATTTCCCGTTTATCTTTAAAACGATCCAAACCGTACTGGGTATGAATTCGACCTCCGTGGCCTTAAACGACTCAGATGAGCCTACATCACGGATCTTGGCGACCCCAATCTTAGCGAAATTCTATCCTGCCGCGACTGAGCCTGTCCCACACTAAGAACTGCAGGACAGCATCGAACATCCGACCTTGTTGCGAGCCCAATCGGGGCGTTTGGCAAACCACTTTTCACTGTCCGGCTGCTCGTCATAAGGCTGCTTCATTAACCGATACAACTCGTCGATCAACGCAACATCGCCCGCTGTCGCCGCGTCGATGGCCAACTGAGCCATGTAGTTACGGAGAACGTATTTCGGGTTTACCCGATTCATTTCTACGGCTCGGTCGACATCAGAGAGTTCCGATTGATTCAAACGAATTCGGTAGTCACGAAACCAGTTACGCCAACTGGCCACGACATCGCCCGTTAGTTCGGCAGGTTTATAAAACGCATCTGCCACGATTGCCAAAGCATCATCCTGATCCTCTGCGCTCGATGATTTGGGAACACGGGCCAGCAAGCGGAAAAATATCGTCATGTCGGTTTCTGTCAGTTGCAGCGTCTCTTCGAGGTTCGCCAGCAATTCATAGTCGGTACGAACTATGTCGCTTAGGCCGATCTTCTCTCCCACCATTACCTTGTACTTGATCTCAAACTGCGATTGGAACTCATGCAGAATCTCCTGAAGTGGTTCGACATCTTCCACCAATGGGTACAGTGCGTTGGCCAACTGCAACAGATTCCACAATGCGATTTGCGGTTGGTGACCATAGCGGTATCGCCGGTGTTGTCGGTCGGTGGTGTTGGGCGTCCAGTCATGGTCATAGCCTTCGAGCCAACCGTAAGGGCCGAAGTCAATCGTGTCTCCATGGATCGACATATTGTCCGTGTTCATGACGCCATGCACGAATCCAACTCGCTGCCAGTGGATCACCATGTCTAGCGTGCGATCCGACACTCTTCGAAAAAGATCGATGTAATGGCTTGCCGAGTTCGAGTCACCGTCGTGATCGGCAATCACAGCTGGGTAATGATGTTTGATCGTGTAGTCCGCGAGTCGGCGAAGGTTTTCGACGTCGCCATTGGCGGAAAATATTTGAAAGTTGCCAAACCGAATGAAGCTTGGTGCGACGCGGCACACGACAGCTCCCGGTTCGTAAGCCGCGTTGCCGTCATACATCATGTCTCGCATCACTTCGTCGCCGGTGGCAATGAGTGACAGCGATCGCGTCGTTGGAACACCCAGATGAAACATGGCTTCGCTGCAAAGATGTTCTCGCAAGGACGATCGCAACACGGCTAGTCCATCGGCGGTGCGCGAGTAAGGAGTTTCACCGGCGCCTTTGAGTTGCAGCGTCCAGCGTTTGTCGAGATGTTGGACCTCACAAAGATTGATCGCACGTCCATCGCCCAGTTGCCCAGCCCAATTTCCAAACTGGTGCCCACCGTAACACATCGCGTACGGACGAGCGCCGTCTGGAACGCGGGCTCCGCTGAAAGTCTCTAGGAAATCCTTCGACGTAACGTCTGCGGCAGACAGACCGATCAATTGAGCTACCTCGTTGGACGCATGCAACAGTTTGGGGGCTGATGGCACACGCGGCGACACATAAGAAAACGCTGCACCGGTGACTTGTCGCCGCCCGTTGGTCGTCAGCGGATCAGCTGGAAGCTCTTGGTTGAAATGGTCGTTGAGTTCAAGTTTCATGGTCAGTCAACTTCGGATCGTAAATTGTTACTGCGAATGAACGCAGAGGCGAGAATGAACGCGGTAGCGCGAATGACATGCTGGATTAGCGTCCATCGGCGGTTTAAGAATTACACATCATTTGCGGCTGCAACTGATTCTGTCGAATTCAGATGGGATTCTAGCAGTTTGGACAGTAGCAGTTAGTCCAAGCCCCGGTGGCCTCGGGAATGGATGTTTCGCCCTTCGAGGATGTGCGCTTTTTGAAGTTGCAGTTTAGTGCTGAAAGCACGGCATGTTGTAGCCATGGACGCAAGTCCATGGAAACGTTGATGCATTCATCGGCAGTCCTGAAAGGACGGCAGGAAAATTGCGGTCGTGCAAAGCTTGGCTCCTGCCGTGCCTTCGGCACTCTGCGGCGATTCATCAACCGTAACCACGGACTTGCGTCCATGGCTAATGCATGTCGTCACTTCGTGACTTAAGTTGCACTATTTCAGCCCATCCCGAAGGGATTCAAGCCATTAGCCGGTGATAAGCGCAGCGTCATCACCGGATTCGGTCGATTGCAAACACGATCACAAAGGGATCACAGCGGCATTCTCGGTCTCGGAGAGACCAAGCGAGGACTATCGAACCTTGCACTTGAACCGAATGATTCCGCCTTTATGAGGCTTCACTGGATCGATGATCTCCCAGCGAAGCATCAGCGAATTCGCTTCGTTCACTTTGTCGATGAACTTCGCTTTCAAAGAACACTCGGCCGAACCAAGGACATACTGAAGACGCCCCGTCAAGTTATCGACCAGTGTAACATTGCCGACGGGCTTTGAACTCAGGTTATCAAATCGAATCGTGAACTCGACTTCTTCGCCCTGTTCGGCTGCGATCTTGGACGCAACTTTTGTGACGCGAAGGACCGAACCTTTTCCGTCACTTTTCACATGAATGATCTGCTGTGCACTCGACAGATCGTTCACAACGACCGGTTGAGCACCTTTTGCGTGAACTTTCAGTCGCAGGTTATCTTGCCAAACGTTCGCGGCTTGCATGCCAAGTTCCAGACGAGCCATTTGGCTGCTGGCATATCGACCCCATCTGATCAAATCGAGATTTTCATACGGAGCAAAGCTGTTCCGCACGCCCACGAGCTCGATCGCCTGATCCGAAGTCACACCGCGCGTTCGATGCTTGAATCCGCTGGCTCGTTTGGAAGACTCGATGCCGTTAGGTGCAAGGTTCTGCATCGTCGAAGATGAAAAATCCTTCCCGCGAGAAACCTGCATCACCAATTTCTTGTCGAACGAACCGACTCGCGTATTGCGACGTGCGTTATAGACGCCGTCGACTTTTCGAACTGCTGCAAATCGAGGTGCATAAATTTTGACACGGTTACTGGGCGAAACCAATCTGCGTCCATCAAGGGTATCGAAATGGCCAAACGTATCTTCGGTTTCCATTCCATAAATATTCCAGTTCTCATCGACGCCAACTTTTTTGCCGCGATCGTCGCCATCGTAAATGTATTCGTCGCTCAAAGCTCGAGAATTCGTTCGGTCATTGGAACGCAGCTGATGGTTTCCATCTCCGGCTTGACTACTCATCGGGCTTGGCGTGATCAACGTCTCGACGCGAGCCGGCATTGCTCCTTGTTGGATCGTGAATGCGGATCGCTCCGTGAATCCGTAGTTTGGATCGTCGGGGTTGACTGCCGTGAATACTGCTGGACTGGCCGATCCATCAGAGGTCTCCATGGAACCTTCGGCCGCCAGTCGCTTCAGAGGCATTGTGTTGGCATCGGGCTGAGGAGCAATCGCATTGGGCTGAACCGACTGCGTCGACTCTGCTGGCTGAGTTTGCGTTTGCTGGATCGGTGAATTCAGCCGAATCGTTGCACGAGTTTCCTGAGCCTGTGAAAGACTCGAGTATCCCGAACATACCGACAGCGCGAACATGCAAGAGAGTGTGACGGCAATCTTCGTTGATTTGAATTTCAAAATCATGACAAGACTTTCAATGCTCAGTTTTGTTCGCTTGAGACAGCTTCTGGAACCGTGATCGTGTTGTGATCCACTGCAGGAAACGCGGCGGAAGGATACTTCGGGTTCATCTTCAAACCCGGTTGAAATGTTTTGGTCGCTGGCGATGGTGTCGCGCTGTTGAATGCGTTCATCGACGAATTCGCCAACTCTTCACTGGTTGGGACGCGAGATCCAATCCGAAGAATCGCCATCGGTCGACCCAGTCCCTGAGCCGCCAAAATTGGATCTTCGGTTGCTGAAATGTCGAACCAAGGCTGTTCGTTTTTGTCGCCGCCGCGCGGCAACGCAACTTCTGGATCTTCCAGATAGATAACTTTGGTGACCATTCGCCCAGCATTTGCTTCACGAATATCAGCGGCCGTGATGACGACTGGAATCGGAAAATTGGTTTCCAAACCCTGCGGTGGATGAAGCAGATCCAATAGCTCAACCGACGGATACAGCTCATAGCCCGCTGCCACTTCGACTCCCGAGATTCGGAACCGGTACAGCAATCCCATTTGCATGCCCACCGTGTAGTCAGACTGGGATGTCGAAACGAACGATCCTTCGCTCACAACCGATAACTCAACTCCGTCGGGCGCGGCAACCTGGACCGGTTGAACCTGTCCTGCTTTGGACGGACTGCTCATCAGCTTCAACTGGGAAGCTTGACCGGGGATCATGTTTCCACGAATCAAATGGTGTGGCTTCTGCGCGTTGACGGTTGTCGTGAGCGAGCAGACGATCGCGATGGTCGTTGCGACAACAATTCCGAATTTGCTGAATCGTGAAGTCATGATTGAGTTTTCGGGTTGCGGTGCCTTTGGGGGCACCAAGAAATTTGGCGAAAAAAGAGCCGCGTGAGCGAATGCCCGACGCGGCTGCTTGGTTTTCATATCACAGTGCGATCAATTAACGCATTGCGATCATTTATCGCAGTGCAGCGACCCATCGCAGTGCGACTAGCGATGGAAAATACCGCCACCTGAACGACCCTGCAGTTGGCCGTGAACCATATCTGCAGGAGGCTGCATGTTGCCATGCGGAGGACGGATCGTACGCTCTTGAATCAACACACGATCTGCTGGTCGTGGGTAGCTCAAACCAGGACGCTGCTTGACCAAGACATCAACATTGTGAGTTGGGCCTGGGATCTGAGTCGCCGTGTGGTTGTGCATGTTGTAGCTCTTGAGCCCAGCTGGTCCACCGAGTGGAATGTGTGCTGGACCTGGAAGGCCAATGTTTGTTCCAACCCAAGGCATGCCGTAAGCTGGTCCGGTAACGCCTGAGATGTAATCGCGACTTCCGCCACCGGCACCGCTGTAACCCGGTGGCAATGCACCAGCAGCAAGTGAAGCGTCCATGCCCTGACCTTCAAGGTCTTTGTTTCCAAGACGCATGATGGCGAGAATTGCTCCGCGACGATCCGCTTCGACGATCGGATCAACACCTGGATCCAAACGAGTGCTAACAAGTGTATCAACACCAGCCAAAGCCAACTCTTGATACTCAGGATCTGGAACGTAGATGACTTTCGTGACGAAGTTAGCCGCAGCTACTTGGTCGAAGTCTTCTTCAGTGAACTGAATTGGAATCGCAGCGTGTGCGAGGTAGGCCGATGTGCGTGGCGATGCAACTCCAATTTCCAGAGTTGGATATAACGTCATGCCCGGACGGCCTTCAATGTTCGAAATCTTCAAACGGTAGATTCCGCCTTGACGGAAGTTCTGACGACCTGGAACGATCAGTGGCGATGAATCGTATTGGCCAACAGATGAAACATCCCAGCTGACTTGCATCAACTCAGGACGATCGAAAAGCACCTGAACCGATTGCAGACGGACTGCTCCGAATGGGCCATAGCCTGCCATCGAAGCACCCGGTCCAGCACCGCGTGCTGAAGAAGCCAACAGAACGCCTGGGCCTGGGCCGCCTACGCCCGGACCTGGCTCCATTAGCATCTGAGCTGGTGGCAAGTTGTGGCCGGTCGGCAAGCCCGTGCGGGCCAGCGGAGCCTGAGCGTTTGCCGTCATGGCGAACGCCAAGACCAACATCAAGCCAGTTGTGATACGCACGTACATCAAATTCTCCCCTGGGAATGTCTCGCCATTCATGGCGATCATGTGCCGTCGGAAATACCGATCCCGACAAGCTTCTCTTTTGTTTCAAATGCCTGACTTCGCTCATCGCCCGCGTGAAATTGACATAGACCAGCATTCCAATGACTTCTAGGATGCGATCCGCGTTTGAATCACGCCAACGATGATTTCTGTTGGCTCGTTGTCCTTTAGTTCGGCGCGTCGTAATGGTTTTCTTTCGCAAAATCCGAATAGCCGTTTCATGAAGCAAGAATTACCCATTGCAATCACACTGCTAGCGGTCGGATGCTTGCTATGGCTTTGGCAATCCAAAGAAGCCAGCGAAGCTTCAGCAGCAATTCAGCAACCAAATGTGCCAGCATCAACGCCGCAAGCTGACTTCAAACAAGTAGTCGACACCAAACAAATATCTGCAGCCCAGATTCTCAAACAGATCTCCACATCGCTACGAGATGGTGAGCCGGTTTTTGGAGACCTTGAAATCAACAGCCATCTTTTTGACGTTGCTCAAACGATCAAAGGCCGATTTTGGAATCAGGGACAGGGAACGAAGCAAACGCGACTTGAACTGATTCTTGATTCTGCCAACCCTGTTAAGTTGACTCAGATTTGCGATGGCAGGTTTCAGTATCGCTTGATGGAACATCGTGACAGCCGACAGCTGAAGTTCCATGACTTACAGCGGCTGGAAAACGAGGACGCTGGCATCATCAAAGCAACGCTACCAGCGACATGGGTTGGCGAAGGTTCTTTTGACAGTCTGTTCCGACATTTGTCGGAAGCATTTAACTTTGGCGAGGTGAAGACGGCGTCTGGCGATCTGCAATTGATGGAAATCGTCGGCACTTGGAATCCAGATCGTCTTGCGAAGTTAATGGCCGGACGCGTTGACCATCGAGAAATCCTACCCAGCCCAAACTGGTCCAAGCTTCCGCCGCAGATTCCTCATGGAGTAAGACTCCGTTTCCGCGGTGCTGTAGATTCCGGATGGGAGCCAGTGGAGATCCTGTTTTTCAAGTTCAACGAAGAGGTTGCGAGTCCACCTTCGACAGCGATGTCGATCAAATTCGCCCAAATTCGCCGTCAGTCAATTTCATCCGACCTGTTCCGTTTTGAATTTGATGAAACGGGCGCGATCGACGAAACCGAGGTTTACAATCGGCACATCGATGTCGTGACAGGGAAAAACCGTGTGGCGGAAGAGACCAGTGGCGCCATTCGATAGTCGCCATCGCCTATCGGATCAAACATGGGGACAGAAATCGTCGCTTACATGCTGTCCAGCAAATCGTTGTTCGATTCAGTTTTATCGATTTTGGCCAGCAACTCTTCCATCGCTTCTGGCGCACTTAGTTTGCCCAGCGATCTCCTGAGTTTGCAAACCGAATCGTAAAGACCATCGAGGAGAACTTCTTCTTGCTTGCACTGGCTGAGGTGAATATTGATTGCTGGCCAGATCCGACTTTGAACCAATTCGCGGTCCAATCGAATCTCCATATTTGCAGTGCTCCGTAAAACTTCGGCGATCGATTCGTCCAATTCATTGCCAGATTCAACTTTCACGGTTCCCAAAATCGTCAGTGTCCCGGCATCCTTGGTCCGTCGTGCGGAAGCGAGGAATGATTTGGTTTTCGGCAATGAAGAGGTTTCGAGATGCGTTTTCGAATACGATTGCCCCAGCTCAAATCTTGCCAAGCTGGTTAACGAATCGATGAAGACGATAACATCGACGCCAGTTTCCACCATCCGCTTGGCTTTCTCCAACACCATCATCGCAACATCGTGATGCCGAAATGTTGTCTCGTCGAAGACCGAGCTGATCACCTCACAGCGATCACCCTCAAGAAGATCTTCCATCTCACCGATTTCTTCAGGCCCCTGATCAACCAGCAAGATAAATACATGAACCTTTGAATCATTCGCGAGGACTTCTTGGCACAGCGATTGAATCAGTTTCGTTTTCCCGGATCTTGGCGGACTTGCAATAATGCCGCGCTGCCCAAAACCAATCGGTGCGATCATATCGACGATCCGGCAAGTTGAATTGGCACTGTTCGAATCAAGCGGAATACTGACATTGGGAGAAAGCGGTGCAAGACCATCGAAATCGGGAACTTTCGATGCTGCAGCAGGATCCTGTCCGTTGACATTGAACACACGAAGCAGCGCGAAGAATCTTTCGTTGTCTTTTGGTGGACGAACTTGACCTTCGACAACGTCACCATTGGCAAGATCGAACTTTCTAATTTGGCTTGGCGAAACGTAGATGTCGTCTGGTCCACCAAGATAGTTAAACCAACGGCTTCTTAGAAAACCGAAACCATCTGGAAGAATTTGCAGTGTCCCAACGCCGACTAGCTTGTCTCCAGCTTGCAAGTGATGCTCCAGCACCGCTCGAATCTTCACTTCCGAAGAGCTACTTTTGTCGACCGATACTTTGTGCTGTGAGAGCAACGCATCGAGTTGCCGACCATCCAATTTCTGATAGTCCGAAATGTCGACAAACGTTTCGGCAGGAATCGCTTGATCGTCAGACGACTGATTCGAATTGGAGTCGGGATTTGGCTTTGATTCACCGATGGCCATTAGGCAGGTCCGGGTTGGTTTCGGATTCTTTACTTTTGGATGAGTCGAAATAAAGATCGCGAAACGAATCTGGGATCTCAATTCCCAAACCCTCAACAAAATCAGCCAATTGCCGAGCCGTTGATTCTTTCGAACCGGAGTTGTCAATCACCACATCAGACCGAAGTTTCTTTTCTTCGATCGGCAACTGCCGTAACTCACGTCGATCCAATTCGTCTTCCACCCAACCGCGAAGTTTCGCTCGCTGTTGACGCAGAGTTCGATTCGTATCGACAAAAATTACATGGTTACAATGTTGATCGTATTCGCCCTCGAACAGCAAAGGGATGTCCAGCACAAGAAAGTCGACTTTCGCCGCGTCCTTGTATTGGTCGATTTGCTTTCGAATTCGAATTCGAATTTCTGGATGCATCATGGATTCCAGCTGGTCCAGCTCTGTATCGTCTGGACCGCCGAAAACGATTTTCCCAAGTCGCTTTCGATCTATCTGGCCATCATCGCCGAGCACGTCACTCCCCCATCGATCGACAATACTGCCGATGACACGATCGTCTTTCAAAACTTCATGAGCCACGAGATCTGCATCGATCCGCGAAGCTCCTAGTTCTTCAAAACATTGGGCGACGAAACTCTTTCCGCTGGCAACACCACCGGTTAAACCGACGACTTCCATTAAGCTTCCAAAAAATTAACTACCGACCGAAAAAAGGGTCAGCCTCCGACAGGCCAAAAAATAGCCTTGTCACGCGTTCTCATTTACTGGAAAGGATAACCCCATATTCTGTCGTTTTCTACGGCAGAATTGCCCCCAATCCAAAACACGATGATTTTGTTAACCTTAGTTCCATTACCACATTAGCGAACAACGTCTCAATATGGCGAAAAAGAGATCAATCATCGACGGCCCAGATCTATTCTCGGCCACCGAACCGAAGAAACTATTCTTGCTGGACGGAATGGCGCTTATCTATCGTGCCCACTTTGGCATGATTCGCAGTCCTCGATTTACCTCGGGAGAAGTTCCGACCTCAGCCGTTTTTGGAATCGCAAATACTGTTTTCGATCTGATCAAGAAGCAGAAACCGACACATATCGCGATCGCGTTCGACACAAGCGAACCAACCTTCCGACACGAAGTCTTTGACGACTACAAAGCTCAACGAGACAAACTTCCCGAAGACATTGCAACACAGATCCCGATGGTCGATCAGTTGATGCAAGCGCTCAACATCTCGATCATCCGCACGCCCGGCTTCGAAGCCGACGACATCATCGGCACGCTCGCGATTGAAGCCGCTGCAGAAGACTTCGACGTCTTCATGGTCACTCCCGACAAAGACTATCACCAATTGGTGACCGACAAAATCACCGTATACAAACCCGGTCACCGCGGCGGAACGTTTGAACAGCTCGACATCGCCGCCGTTCTGGAAAAGTGGCAGATCGAACGCGTTGATCAAGTCATCGATATTCTAGGCCTGATGGGTGACAAGAGCGACAACATCCCTGGCATCCCCGGAATCGGTGAAAAGACAGCCGTCAAATTAGTCAGCCAGTTCGGCTCCATCGAGAAACTGCTCGACAGCACCAGCGAACTGAAAGGGAAACAAAAGGAACGCGTCGAGGAAAATCGGGAGATGGCGTTGCTCTCAAAGATGCTGGTTACGATCAAGACCGACGTCCCACATGATTTTCGCTTGGCTGACTTCCAACTGCGGGAAGCAAACGACGAAGCGCTTCGGCAACTGTTTATGGAGTGGGAATTCGATTCGCTCGGCCGGAAAATGTTTGGCAAGTCATTCACTTCGGCTCCGAAACGGGCTGCGGTCATTCGCGAGAAACGCGAAAAGGAAATTCAATCGACTCTGTTTGATGAAGGCGTGGCGAAAGAAAAGAACCTCGCCACCGTCAAGCATGACTATCAGCTAGTCGAAACTCCGCAACAGCGTGCCGATTTGATTCAGCTGCTAAAAAAGCAAACCGCATTTTGCTTCGACACCGAAACAACAGGACTCGACCCCCGCCGCGCATTGCCTTTGGGCGTGGCGTTTTCATTCGAGCCACATTCGGCCTACTACGTCACGTGCCCAGAAGGAAAATCTGAAGCTCAAGCAGTACTCGAAGAATTTCGCGGAGTATTCGAAGACAAGTCGATCGAGAAAGTCGGACACAATCTCAAGTACGACGTAACGCTACTCCGTTGGCACGGCATCGAAGTCCGCGGCAAGCTAATGGATACGATGCTGGCTCATTCGATGAAGGAGCCAGAGATGAGTCACGGTTTGGACTATTTGGCCAAACTTTATCTTGGTTACCGTCCGATACCGATTTCCGATTTGATCGGACCCAAAGGCGAAGAGCAAAAAAGTCTTCGAGACGTACCATTAGACAAAGTCTGCGAGTACGCCTGCGAGGACGCCGACATTACGCTTCAGGTCGCTGCGGTTCTACGCCCCGACATTGAATCGCGTGGAGTCAGCGAAGTTTGTTACGACATCGAGTGCCCATTGATTCCTGTGTTGGTGGACATGGAATACGAGGGCATCACACTGGACACCGACGCTTTGGCTGATTTCTCCAAACGGCTCGAAGTCGAAATCGTCGAACTTCGGGACGGCATCTACGAGGAAGCGGGTCGCGAGTTCAACATCGATTCACCAAAACAACTTGGCACGATTCTGTACGATGAATTGGAACTTGTCGCCAACCCGAAAAAAACCGCAACGGGCCAGTATACGACGCGGGAATCTGAACTCCTGCGTTTGGCGCCGAACCACAAGATCGTGGCGGACGTTCTGGAATACCGAAACGCGGTCAAACTGAAATCCGTTTACGTCGATCAGCTTCCCAACACGATCGACGACCAGAGCCGACTGCATACTCACTACAGTCAGACTTGGACCGCAACCGGACGGATGCAGTCAAACAATCCCAACCTGCAAACGATCCCCATTCGTAAGCAACGCGGCAAAGAAATTCGCGCCGCGTTTGTCCCGCGCAGCAAAGACTTCGAAATCCTTTCCGCGGATTATTCCCAGATCGAGCTCCGGATCATGGCGGATTTGAGCGAAGATCCAACGATGCTCGAAGCGTTCAACTCCGGCGCCGACATTCATCAATCAACCGCATCGAAGGTCTACAAAGTCGATCCCGAAGATGTCACTCGGGAGATGCGTGACAAAGCGAAGACAGTGAACTTCGGAATTCTCTACGGTATTTCTGCATTTGGTTTGCAACAACGATTAAACATCCCGCGCAACGAAGCTAACGAACTGATCGAAAACTACTTCGACAAACATCCCGGCGTGCAGACTTACATCGACCGTACGATCGAATTCGGACGAGAGCACGGCTATGTCGCGACTCGCACTGGGCGTCGTCGATATTTGCGCGATATTAACTCGCGAAATAAAACGCTCCAACGAGCCGCCGAACGCCTCGCGATGAACAGCCCCATTCAGGGAACGGCCGCTGACATGTTGAAGCTGGCGATGATTCGCGTTTACGACGCGTTGGAAACAGGCGGATTCGCCACCAAGATGCTGCTGACCGTTCATGACGAGATCGTCTTCGACATGCACCGCGACGAAACGGAAAAAGTCATCCCCGTGATCGTCGAAGCAATGAAGAATGCAATCCCAATGAAAGTTCCAATCGAAGTCGAAACGGGGCATGGAGCGAACTGGTTGGTTGCTCACTGAATAGGAATCAAGTCCTACATTTTTGGATCAAAACGGGAACTGCTCGTCGACCTCCGCCGCTGATAGTTCCACCAAAAACTTCCCCAGTCTCTCAACCAGCACTTCCATCATGCGCTCTCCCTTTTCAGCGCTCGCTGCGTGCGGATCGCCCGAGCCTGTGTTCGAGGTGAGCAAATGCCACGGTCGCGAAATCGAAACCCAGCCTTCATTGAGTGCTTCGAATCGCGTCGGCTGGACCGCACCTTCGTCAGCGGGTAGCGAACCGTCATCGTTGACGGCAACGTACTCAGGGAAGTAAGCGAGGCCAAAAGACGTCTCCATTTCACCGGCATGATCTTCGGCTTTCGAAAAAATATCGGAATACACGTCGGTAAACGCTTGATACCAATTGCACAAAAATAAATGAGACTCCGTCTTGCCAGACATCTCGCGCAGAAACGGCTTCATTCCGTTTCCGCCATGGCTGTTCAAAAGCACAACCTTACGAATGCCTGATTGCAACAGAGACTCTACGATGTCTTCAATGATGCGATTAAGCGTCGAAGGGTTCACGTTAATTGCCAACGGAAATTCACGCATATTGGTTTCGGTGCCGTAGGGAATTGTCGGTAACAGGACGACTTTGGCTCCGTCATTCCAAGCCGCCTCACAAATTTTTTCTCCGACGATCGTTCCCTCGAACAGATCCGTGCCATAGGGCAAGTGAAGGTTGTGTGGCTCGGTGGCCCCCAAAGGCAAAACAGCCACTTCATAGTTGTGTTGTTTGACGGTTGCGTAGTTGGTTTGTGCAAGGTTCCACGGTTTCATTGGTATCGCCATCGATTGAAGTTGATTGATCCTCCAATTCTATCGACTTTTTGTATTCCTGTGACGATCCGCGTAGAATCAGGGAGAGGTCTCCATGATCAGAAAGCAAATTGGCATTCTTACGATTCTTCTATTCAGTTGGCCATTGTTCACAATCGCCGCCTGTCCGGCTCAGACTTCGCCAACGCTTGACTGGCTAACCGAAGAAGAACAACAGTTCCTGAAGGCCCACCCGACGATCCGCTTGGCTCCGACGCCACATTTTCCTCCGTTTGAGTATTGGGATCCTGGCGACGATCCAAGTTCTAAGGACGACGACATTTTCAGCGGCGTCGTTTCGAGCTACCTGAAACATTTCGAAAAAGAGCTGGGCATCAAGTTCGAAATGATCCGCACCGAAAAATGGGCGGACAATCTGGAAGGACTCAAGAAGCGTGACATTGACGCCGTCGGGTTATTAGTACCATGGAACGATCGCCCCTACGTCGCCGTTAGCAAACCCTACATCACCTACCCTTCGTGCATCGTCGTCCGAAAGGATGTCACTCAGGATCTTTCTTTGAAAGATCTTGCTGGCAAAAAAGTGGCCGTCCCCAACGACTACACGGGCGAATCGTTCTTGCGCCAAAACCATCCGGAAATCATCGTCGTCGAAGCAAGAGATCCCAGTCACGGGATCCAGATGGTCGCCAGCGGGGACGTGTACGCTTTTTTTGGCGGCGCCGCTGCCGTCGCTCACGTTGCCGAAAGGGCGGGCATCTCAAACCTTCGCATCGCTGGCGAATCTGACTTTCAGTACACCAACGGATTCGGAGTTCGCAGCGACTGGAAAATCTTTGCCGAAATCATCACCAAGACGCTAGACCGAATTCCCAATGGCCAAAAAAGCGCCTTTCACTCGCAGTGGATCACTGAAGGATTTCTACAAAAGAAGTTCTATGAAACCAGACGGTTCTGGTGGATCCTTGGAACGATTGCCAGCCTCCTCGTTTTCGGATCGATCTCAATGGCAGTTTGGAATCGAAAGCAGGCTGCGTTTATCGATCAACTCGAAATCGAAAAGAAGCGTACCGAAGAAGCTCGCCAAGAAGCAGAAGCTGCCAATGAAGCCAAAAGTTCCTTCGTCGCCATGATCAGCCACGAAATCCGTACGCCAATGAATGGGGTCCTGGGGATGTGTGAACTGCTCCGCGACACAAAATTGAATGGCAAACAATCGGAGTACCTAGATTGTGCAAGCGGCAGTGCCGAAAATTTGGTTGAACTGATCAACGACATTCTCGATTTCTCAAAAATGGAGGCCGGAAAACTTGAGCTCGATCCGCGACCGTTCTCATTGCAAATCTTGGCCAATGAAGTCACGACGCTGATGCGAACCCAGACGGATTCCAAAGGGCTTCTGTTAAATCTGAAAATTGATGAATCCGTCGCACCGGCCTACATCGGGGACGAGCTCCGAATTCGACAAATTTTACTGAACCTTCTCAGCAACGCGATCAAGTTTACGTCTAGCGGTGAAGTCGCCGTTCGCATCCGTCGAGGAAGTTCGAACTCCGCCAACGAGTCTCATCTAATCGAATTTGAAGTGGAGGACTCAGGCATTGGCATCGCACCGGAGAAAATCGACGGTGTCTTCGATCCGTTTGAGCAGGAAGAAATCAGCACCGCTCGACGCTACGGAGGTACAGGGCTTGGCCTTTCGATTTGTCGCACGCTGGCCGAAATGATGGGAGGCACTGCATCCGCGACATCGGAACTTGGAAGCGGCAGCACGTTTCGGTTTTCGGCAAAGCTGCAGCCGACGGACAGTTTGCCCGAAGCCGCGCATGCAACCGACGTGACGAACACGTCTGCAAGCGAAGCTCGCCACGTTTTGCTGGCCGAGGACAATCCGATCAATCAAAAAGTAGTCACTGGTCTTTTAGATCGACGTGGTCACCAAGTTGACATCGTGACGACCGGTATCGACGCGCTTGCTGCGATCCAGAGCAAGCAGTACGACGCCGTTCTGATGGATATAGAAATGCCATTGATGGACGGGCTGACTGCCATCGCGGAGCTTCGTCGACGCGAAAAGACCACGAACAAACATCAATGGGTTGTCGCCATTACTGGTCACGCGATGTCCGGCGATCGGGAGCGATTCTTGGCAGCGGGAATGGACAGGCATTTGGTTAAGCCATTTAAACCTAGCGAACTCTACGCTGCCGTCGAAAGAGTGGCCTCAAAACCTTCGAAAGTGCCGAATAAAAATTCGGCGCAGCACAAAACTTCGAACAACACTTTCCCGAACCATTCCGCCATCGACCGCGAAAAAGCACTTGCTACCACTGGCGGAAACGAAAACCTGGCGAAAGTTCTCTATGAAACTTGCCTCGAAGAGTCCCCGAAAATTATAGCTCAAGCCAAAAAGGCAATCCGTGACGCCGACTTTGTTACTGCCAGACGTTGTGGCCATTCTTTGAGATCAAGTTTCGGGGCGGTCGGTGCGATGGAAGCCGCAACGGCATGTAAAAAACTTGAGTTTCTTGATTCGACGAACGCCGCCGACTACTCGGAGGCCGTCAAACTGATTGAGCAAGCCTTCAGCAAGGTTCTCTAGGGTCAATTGAGAAAGGACGTACAGCTGTTGTCACTATTTTCGTTGCACGACTTTCACATCGTCGCGAATTTGCTGAAAGCGTTCCACGCCAATGGCCGTTACACCGGATCCAGTTACGTCCAGAACTTTCAACCTTGGAATTTTGGCTATCTTTAAAAGCCCAGCATCGGTGACCCGTGTGTTTGCGATTTGCAAAACTTGAAGGTCGGGAATCTTTTGTAGTTCTTCCAACTGATCGTCTTCAATCGAAGAGCTGCTCAAATCAAGCTCCTGAAGAGAAGCTAACTGATTCAAAAGTTCCAGCGAGCCCGGAGAGATTTCAGATGCCGTCAGAAACAACTCCTTAATCAAATCCAGTCGCGAAAGTTTGAGCGCACGTCTCCTCGTAAATTTGCATCCAGTGATATCCAACCAACGGAGATTTGAGCACATTCCAAGGACATCGAAGGCTTCATCACTGAGCTTTGCGTCCGGTGCAGCAAGGGCCGAGATTGATACAACATTTTCGATTCGTTTTTCGACGTCCCGATAGCTAACCTTCAAAAAATCAATGTAATCTTTGTCCAGCTGTTCAAATGATCGACCGATCAAATCTTCGAAAGCATCAGGTTTAATTTTTCGTTTATGAATCGTTTTCATAAACCTGATTAGAACCGGCTGCATGTCGTATTTGCGGCTGTCCATCAGCATGTGGACAATCCCCGCAGACTCGGAGTACAGCAAGGCAACGTCCTTGCGAGCCTGAAATGCTTTTTTATCCATCGCCGCCAGTTGCTTGACTGGAACGTGGTAATTCTCCCTCAATCGGCGGACACGAGAATACTGCAACCGTTTCGCATCGAATCCACCAAGCGTAGCAATCTGCCCGTCGACGACCAGCGACTCAAAGTGCATCGCAATTCCTTCATCAAGCCAAAGAAAATGGTCCGCGAACGGTTGCTCACGCGTCGCAATCGACTCCCGAAACAGTTGATGAGTCAGCTCGTGTAGCCATGTCGCTTCGTCTTGGTCGCCGTTGGAATCGGTCGCCGGAAAGAAAGACACTTTCAGGATTCCGTTGTAGTAGCCAGAAGTCCGCTCAATTCCTTGCTGTAGATTCTTTAGCTGCTTGGTATAGTCCGCGTGATCTCGAAAAAATATCACTCGAAAACGCCGACGAGGAATCTTTAACCCGCCGTCGCCTTTGAGCCACTTTTTGATGATCGGTGCTTTGGCCCAGTACTCAAAGAAAACCTGACGCCATACATAATGCCAACTTTCCAACTTCTGCGCTAACTCAGCCGTCTCTTTTTTTGTGGCGTTGGAATCGATTTGAAAATGAGGCGTATTGACGGTAAAGAAACTCTTGGCCGGCCAGCCAACAATATCGTGCCCTCGACCGCTTGTTCGAGGCGGCTTAACTTTCTCCGAATGAATTCGCCATTTGCCGTCTTTCAGTTTCTTGTGTCCCAGAATTCGGCGGACATCTTTGTGATCCCGATCGTAGTAGATAACTTCGTGCAGCAACTGAAACGCAATGGCGTGCGCGTTGGCGTCGGCGGCTTGTTTCGCAAGTTCGAAAAGTCTTTCTCCGTGAGAGACTTTGATTTCGTTCAACTTTTGAAGCCACTCAGCACCCAAGCCTTCGGACTCTAAAACGGGCATCGTTTTTTCAGTTGGCAGGAAGATGTACTGCCGATCGAGACCAAATTCACGATAGATTTTGAACGTGTTTGTGATTTGCTCTTTGTCAGCTCCCTTCTCGCGACACCAATTCGCCAACTCCTGAAGGTCCGCTCCGTATTGACGATTCAGCAAAATGCGTTTTGCTCGCCAGTTCACGGCAGTCGCGTTGCCTTTCTGGGCAAACAGCGGCGATGCCAAGAATAGCACGATCAAAATTGCTTTTGCGAATCGTGCAAGGCTGTTTTCAGTTGACAAGAATGCTGTGCTCATCCAACTCAATCCGTTTTGGTATGGTCGTTTGAAAAATAAATTGTACCTCTCGCCGAACTACGACTTGAGCCTTGGCCCTGATCGCTAGAGCAATGTATCCAGTTCTTCGACAAGGCTGGCAAAATGTTTCAAAGCCGTATCGACCGGTTCCGGCTTTTCCAAATCCACTCCCGCGTCGCGCAACAAATCCAGCGGATACTTTGAGCAACCGCCCTTCAAGAATCCAAGATAGTCGCCAAGTTCCTGCTCGCCACCATTGAGCACACGTTGACTAAGTGCAATCGCCGCAGAAAGGCCCGTTGCGTACTGATAAACGTAGAAAGCACGATAAAAGTGCGGAATTCGAAAGCACTCCAGATGCAGTTCCTCGTCGATCACAAAATCAGGACCGAAGTAATCCTTCAGTAAGCCGCCGTAGACTTCCTTGAAAGCGTCGACGGTTAGAGGCTCGCCGGCTTCGCACATCTCGTGCGTTTTCTTTTCGAATTCAGCGAACATGGTTTGGCGAATGATCGTGGCGCGGATCGAATCGATTTCATTGTTCAGCAAATAAGCACGGAATCGATCATCCTTTGCATTCTTGAGCATGTGCTGCGTTAGAAGTTGTTCATTGAACGTGCTGGCGACTTCGGCGACGAAAATCGTGTAGTTGTAGTACTCGAATGGCTGATTGTTTTTCGAGTACCACGAATGCATCGAGTGCCCCGCTTCGTGAGTCAACGTGAAAACATCGTTGAGCACTCTCGGTTTGTAATTCATCAAGATGTACGGATCGCCATCAAAGCTTCCGGCACTAAACGCCCCGGATTGTTTACCCTGGTTCGGATAGCGATCGCACCAGCGCCCGGACAAACCGCCGCGAAGTGTTGAAACGTATTCTTCGCCAAGCGGTGCCAACGAATCGCAAACGGCTTCAACGGCTTCGTCCCAGGTGTGTTCGACCTCAATGTCGCTAAGGATCGGAACGTACGTGTCGTAGTGGTGGATTTCATCCAAGCCCATTTTACGTTTGCGCAAATCGTAAAACTTGTATAGCGCGGGCAAGTTGTTGCGGACGGACGTGATCAGCGAATCGTAAACCGTTTGCGGAACGTTGTCGCCGTACAGTTCAGAATGCAAAGCACCGTCGTAGCCGCGGGCTCTCGCGTAGTAGCAATCTTTCTGGATCGAACCCTGCAACATGGCGGCCAACGAATTCTCGTGAGCCGAAAATTGCTCGTAGTACTGATGGAATGCTTTCTTGCGAACTTCACGATCAGGTGAAATCAAAAACTGCGAAAACGTGCTGTTGCTGAGTTCCGTTTCTTGGCCGTCTTCATCTTTGAGCGTTCCGAACTTTAGGTCGGCATCATTGAGCTGACGAAAAATTCGGCCTGCGGCGCCAGCCATCTCGCCCTGCATCGCGAGAAGTTGTTCTTCTTTTTCGCCAAGAGTGTACTTTTTGTAGCGAGTCAACCGTTCGAGACTGAGCTTGTACAGCGACAAACAATCTTCGGCCAGAAACGATTCGAGTTTCTCGTCTTCAATCGACAAAATCTCAGGTCGCATGAAGCTGGCGGCTTCTCCAGCCCGGACGGCGATGTTTTGGAATCGCATCATCATGCCCTGGAAGTCGCTGTTGGCCTGATCTTCGGATGTCTTCAACATCGCGTAGTAAGCTACTCGCTCTCCGATTCGATTGACGTTGGAGTCGAAA
Organism: uncultured Pirellulaceae bacterium; assembly: GCA_938010615.1. Classification (GTDB taxonomy): domain Bacteria; phylum Planctomycetota; class Planctomycetia; order Pirellulales; family Pirellulaceae; genus Mariniblastus. The sequence goes on from CALLUY010000030.1 coordinate 29,068, forward strand.
TCAAGACATTCGGCCAGCGTCTGAGCACTATCGCCGAGCTTGCCGTGATACTGCTCGTAGCCTGCAGCCTGTTTTTCGAATTCCTCAAGCGCCTTTTCCCAGGCATCATCGTTTGGAAACAGGGAGCTGAGGTCCCAAGTATCGTTGACATCTACTTCGGAACGTTCCGGAAGGCGAACTACTGTATTCATGTTGGCGAAGTGTAAACAAGGGTCAGTTTCAAAACCGACATGATACGTGATTTAGCCAATCAGTGTTATTGCAGTTGGACCAGCGATTTGAAGTCGTCGGCCACGTAGAGGCTCCCTTTTGTTGTTTGCTGAGGCGAATTTTCGCGAAGGACTCTGGCCAAATCGTGGGCCACCGTCATTCCATCCAGATGACTACGAAACGCATCCGCAATCGCAACGATTTGCTCCGGTGTCTGGTAAACAAACTCAAGCCGGAAGTTCGTGATTCCAGCAGCTTGCCACGATCCAATCGCATTGGCATCTGTTTGAGCCTCAGCTCCGAAGACGGTATTGCGGCAGCCGACATCTGCCATCACCGGATGTTCCCGGCCCTGAGCATCACGCACGGCGATGCGATGCGTTTCGCATGGATGGCCGCAGTTTGTATTATCTGTTCCCTCGGAAAGGAACCGGCAGAAAACGCAGTGCTCGGTGTGAAAAACGGGCAAGTGACTGAACGCGATAACTTCATATCCTGCTGGATCAATTGACTCAGCCAGTTCAGCGATTTGCTGAGCGTTCAAATCATACGTCGGTGTGATTCGAGCAAGTCCCATTTGCTGATAGGTTTCGACCGCAAGCCGATTGGCCGCGTTGAGGCTGAAGTCGCCGATGAGAAGTTTGCGATCGATGTCGGTTTTCAAAAGGTCCTGAAGAAGTCCTCCGCTGCGAACCAAAATCTCACAGTCGAGCGACGTCAGAAAGCGAATGATGTTCTGTTCGCTTGGCTTGAGAATCCTCGGACTGGCGACCCGAGCAATGATGTTCGCGGCGGCGACTTTCTCGACCGAAGGACGCAAGCCGTAGAGTTCGAGGTAGTCGAGCGTGATGGAATCGGGACGAGTTTGAATCGCCGCGTCGAGTTGCTCGGCGGTTCGGACAAGAAGATGGAGCTTGGGCAAGGATGCTTCGCCAGACAACGCGTTGCCTTTCGAATCATCCAAGTTCGTCTGGAGCGTGACGCTCCCGACGGATGAATCTGGCTTGTGATCCGCCAACTTGACCAGTAACGCATCGACCAATTGACGCCGTGCATCATTGAGCATGCTCGTTGGAACAAACACGGCTTCAGTTTCTGTTCGTTCGATACTGCCCAAATGAAACGCAGTCCCGCCGAGCCGTCCCAGCTTTTCCTCCAATGTTTCGTCATCGAGCGCACGTTTCGCAGCAGCCTCTAGCGGAGCATCGCCAGAAAAGCTGGTCGTTAATCCTGATTCGTGTTTTGCAATAATCGCCAGCGGATTGCCAACGCTGGCCGTTACGACAAAATCGATCGGCCGAGTGAACACTGGCTTGGAAGCTTTCGTTATCGACTTGACCGACTTCACTACCGAAGGTTGATGAGTCCGCCAAACGAGGTCGCCGACTCGAATTCGATCGAACTGAATTTTGCCGTGCTCAAAATCGATTCGGACGATTCCTTCACGTACTGACTTGACGGTGTAGATATTCCCGCCCTCTTCCGGTTCGTCCGGACTTCGCCAATCCGCGGCGTCAAAAACGACTCCGTCGCCAGCCTTGATTTCATGATCGAACTCAACATCGACACTGCGAAAATCCACGGCAACGACTTTGCCAACATTCACGCCGCGATGACGCGGCGCGCGGCCGATCACAACGTCCTGATGATTGACGCCAGACATAAAGTGCGCGCCCAAACCTCGCGAGTAAATTTGCTCTAGATCCCGTTTCTCTTCCGTGACGTCAACGTTCGGCAATCCAGCGATCGCCATATCGATTGCTTCGCGATAAGCCTTCGTCGTCATCGCAACGTATTCTTCGTCCTTGTATCGCCCTTCGATTTTTAGGCAGGCAATTCCAATGTCGACCAGTTCAGGAATCTGTTCGATCGCATAAAGATCGCCCGGGGAAAGTAGATAGCGATGCGGGCCAAGGTCTCGTTGCTCTCCGTCAACGATCAAGTCGTATGAAAGTCGGCAGGCTTGAGCACACTTTCCGCGATTGGCACTCCGACCGCCCCAAGCTTCGCTACTGAAACATTGTCCGGAGTACGAAACGCAAAGCGCTCCATGGACGAAGCATTCCAATTCAACATCCGTCTGCGAAGCAATCTTTCGCATGTCAGTCAGGCTCAGTTCACGGCCGAGTACAACTCGCGTGCACCCAAGCGATGCGGCTAGTTCAACTCCTTGAGCGCTGGTGACTGACATTTGCGTGCTGCCGTGAATCGCGAGATTCGGCGCGATTCGATTGGCGAGTTTTGCGATGCCGACGTCCTGCACGATGATCGCGTCAACATTTGCCGCCGCGATTTCCTCAATCGCTTTCGTTGCGGCATCGATTTCGTGATCGAAGATGAGCGTGTTGAACGTTACGAACCCTTTGACGCTTCGTCGATGCAGCGTTCGCATGACTTCCGACAGTTCGGACAAGTCGAATCCGACTTTGGCGCGAGCCGAGAAATGCCTGAGCCCGAAATATACCGCGTCGGCGCCGGCTTCGATCGCGGCTTTGAGCTGAGGCCAACCTCCGGCGGGGCTCATGAGTTCTGGTTTGCGAGGCATATTGATCGGTGTTGAATGACGTGGGCCGATCAAAGTTACACTCGATAGCGAGCGATGTATATGAGCGATTTGGTAGAAATTGCTGACTGAGGAATGAGTACCGAGTACCGAGTACCGAGTACTGAATACTGAGAACCGAATACTGGGTACTGGGTACTGGGTACTGGGTACTGGATACTGGATACTAAAAAAGCTACTCCACCTCCTCACCCTTCTCCTGCCTCAGAAAATTCGGATGCGGAGTTCCGTTCTTGATCCAATCTGGTCGCTCCTGCCCTGTAATCTTCTCCCACTGCTCCCAGACCTTCTCCGTCCACGTACTCTGCTTGCCCATATTCTTCACACCCGAACCCGCCTTATTCATCTGCCTTACGAACGCGACCATCATTTTCCGTACCTCAGTTCCTTCCTGAAAAAGCGTTCCAAATTCATCCTTTGTGATGTACTCACGATCGTACGCAGCAGTAAGATGAGCCTGAGTTTCATTAAGACTACCGAGCGCATAGCCAAGAAACTGAATGAACTGTCCTTGAGTTCCTCGACCAAATCCTTCGGCAATGTTGGCCATAACAGATTCGGAAGAATCATTGATTTGAGAAACCAGTCGGCGATCGGCGGCGAAGTTTTTTCGCTTCGTGAGGAAGAAGATGTCTTTTGACCAATGGCGCGAACGTTGCCAGAATCGCAAGTCGGTGAACTTCTTTACGCCAGACATGAGAAGACCGTTTTGTGGGAAGGGAGGTCTCAGCTTAACACAATATTGAGTACCGAGTACCGAGTACCGAGTACCGAGTACCGAGTACTGAGTACTGAACACTCCTACGCCAGCAATTCCTTCACCACATGCCCATGCACATCAGTTAGCCGGAAATGCCGTCCCTGATATTTGTACGTCAATCGTTCGTGGTCGATACCAAGCAGATGCAAAATCGTCGCATGGAAGTCATGGATATGAACACCATCTTCAACGACGTTGTAGCTGTACTCATCCGTCGTACCGTGTGAGTACCCGGCATTCACGCCGCCGCCGGCCATCCACATTGTGAAGCACTTCGGATGATGATCGCGGCCAAAATTGTTCGGCATGATTTTCCCCTGGCAATAACTCGTGCGGCCAAACTCTCCGCCCCAAATCACTAAGGTATCATCAAGCATTCCTTTGGCTTTCAAATCCTTCACCAAAGCCGCCGACGCTTGATCCGTCTGCTTACACTTGTTGCGAATTGCGTTGGGCAAGTTGCCGTGGTGATCCCAGCCAGGATGATAGAGCTGAATGAAACGTACACCACGCTCAGCAAGTCGCCGAGCTCGCAAACAATTCGCCGCGAACGTGCCAGGCTTCTTCACATCGTCGCCATACAACTTCAACGTCTCTTCTGACTCATCCGAAATGTCGGTCACCTCCGGAATGGAGGCTTGCATCCGATAAGCCATTTCGTACTGTGCGATTCGTGTCTCGAGTACTGGATCGCTAGTTTGCTCCAACTGCATTTGATTCAGCTCTTGAATTCGATCGAGTGCTTTACGTCGACTCTTTGCGCTAATTCCTCCGGGGCTGTTCAGGTACAGCACCGCATCTTTGTCAGGACGCAATTGAACACCATCAAATTTTCCCGGAAGAAAACCACTTCCCCACAGCCGCGAAAACAGAGGCTGACCGCCGCGATCGTTGGACACCATCACAACGAAGCCTGGCAAGTCCGAACTTTCCGATCCCAGCCCATAATTCAACCACGCACCCATGCTCGGCCGCCCCGGAAATTGCGAACCGGACTGCATCATCGTGACTCCGGGCCCGTGATTGATCGCTTCAGTGTTGAGCGATTTAATGATGCAAAGGTCGTCTGCAATCTCAGCCGTGCGCGGCATGATTTCGCTCATCCAATGTCCGCTTTCTCCCTGTTGCTTAAACTTAAAAGGAGATCCAACCAGCGGAAAACTCGCTTGATAGCCGCTCATGCCTGTCAAGCGTTGACCCATGCGAATTTCAGGAGGCAACTCTTTGCCGTGGTCTTTGTTGAGCCGCGGTTTGTAGTCGAACAAATCCATCTGCGACGGCGCACCGGATTGAAACAGGAAGATCACGCGTTTTGCTTTAGGGGCAAAATTCGGAAACGAAATGTCATCAGATCCAAAAGCGCGATCCTGGCTTAGTAAACTGGCCAACGCGATCGAACCGAGTCCATGTCCAAACGTGCGCAACGCGTCGCGACGAGTCACGATTCCATTGTCGTAGCCGGTGCAAAGAGTTTTCTTTTTCATCGGAGCCTCACACTCTCATCCAGATTCAATATCGCGTTTACCAAAACGGTCGCCGCTGCCAATTTCGCAACCGGAACATCATCAGCGACTTTGGCCTCGCCTGTTTCAAGCAACTCTTTCGCCTGATCGGGAGAGGATTCGAATTCCGCAAGCTGCTCTTCGTAGAGCGACTCCAGAATTTCAATCTCTTTCGCAGACGGTGCTCGACTGGTCAACAAACGGAACGACTCTTCGATCATTTCCTCGGCATCACCTTCGAACTTTTTGTGAAGCTTGATGGCCAGCACCTTCGAAGCTTCAACGAACTGAGTTCCATTGAGCAGCACCAACGCCTGCAACGGCGAAGCAGTTACTTCGCGACGCAATCGGCAAACGTCACGCTTGCTTGCATCCATCGTCATCATCACGGGTGCCGGTGACGACCGTTTCCAAAACGTGTACAAGCTTCGACGATAGAGATTCTCGCCGTTGTCAACTTTTAACGGGTTGTACGCCAAAGCTACATCGTATGGCTTGACTGGCGGACCGCCGACTTTCTGATTCAGTTGTCCACTGGCGAAGAGTATTCCGTCTCTCAGCATCTCCGCGGTGAGTCGATTGCCGGGAGCTCGAGCCAGCAAAATGTTCTCCGGATCACGGACACGCGTCTCCATCGAAACCGAAGCACTCTGGCGGTACGTCGAAGAAAGCGCAAACATCTTCAACATTCGACGCACGTCCCAGCCGCCTTCAATAAAGTCTCGCGACAGCCAATCGAGCAGTTCAGGGTGCGACGGCATCTGACTCTGCAGTCCGAAGTCTTCCGGCGTTCGGACCAGTCCGTTGGCGAACATCATCTGCCAATAACGGTTTACGGTGACTCGCGCCGTCAGTGGATGATCAGGAGACGTCGTCCACTTCGCCAGACCAAGTCGGTTCCTTGGTGCATCCGCTGGGAAGTCTGGAAGAAACGCTGGTGTTGCTGCCGTCACTTTTTCACCGTGCGAATCGTAGACTCCGCGTTTGAGCACAAATGCATCGCGCGGTTCGGTTTCCCGCATGATCGTCATCGCGGGAATGGAGTCCATGACCTCGTTCCACTCAACACGAGCCTGCTTGAGTTTCTCGCGAGCTTTCTCAGCTGGTTTGCTGAACGCAGCAAGGTACCACTGCCTTATTTTGTCTTCGCTTGCATCTGAAATGTCGGGAAGTAGCCCACCCTTTTTCAAAAAAGCAATCTCGATCGGCGCCAGTTCACGATCGAACATAAAGAACTCGTCGACTTGGCCATCCTTGAAGCCACGATCGCGATACCGACTCCCGATTCCGAACTCATCTTCGCCGTTCATCCAGTTTCTCACCTGACGCGTCAAATGATCTTTGACGACAACGGTTTTTGCTGGCTGGCCATCGACGAAAATATTCAGGCCGGCGGCTTTGCTTGATCCGTCGTAAGTCACCGCGACGTGGTACCAACGATCTTTTTCCATGAACGCATCGGTTTCAACGGCGATTGCGTTGCCGGGCCAAAAGTGACACATCTTCGCACTTAGTTTGTCACCAAGCTTCACCAATTCGTAGCCGACGGAACCGGCATCGTCCCAACCGCGAGATCGTCGCCAAATCACGCCGCGTTCTTCGAGCTCGGACGTCTTAATCCAAATCGAAATCGTAAACGGCTCATGACGTCCAAACTGCCCGACCTCGGGGAACGAGACGGGATCGTCACCAGTCAGCTCAATCGCTTTTCCGATCGGACCATCGACAATTTTCTGTGCCGTTTTATCCCAAGCTTCAAAAGTTTCCGTATCTGCGTTGAGATCAACGGGCCCAAGAGCCTTTGGTTCGACTTTCTCCGATTCAGCTTTTTTCTTCTTCGCTTGCGGCTTCTTCTTTTCTTTTTGCAATACGCCTTGCTTGTCGCGTTTCGTTTTCTTTTTCTTGGTAACGACTACCGGTTGGTCAAAGCTCAGCTTCGCGATCAAGCCAGGAATTGCTTCATCCTGCTGGCTGTCCGATCGCCATTTCTGGAAAGCTTTCGTTTCACTCTTCAAGACTTCCTTAAGTTCCGCTTCCGCTGCATCAATCTGTTCCTGTGCCGCAGCGAGCTTCTTTTCCTGCTCCGGCGTCGGCAACGGAGCAGCTGGCGTTGGAACCGCGTCGGTGAAGTAAGAAATCAATCCGTTTTCATCTACATTCGCAAAGAAGGAACTCAGTTGGTAATACTCTTTCGTTTTTGTCGGATCGTATTTGTGATCATGACAGCGACAACACTCCATCGTCAGCCCCATGAACGCGGCCGAGTAAGTATGCGTTCGGTCAGCAACGTTCTCGACGCGAAACTCTTCGACCGCAACACCGCCTTCTTTTTTGTGCGAGTGCAATCGATTGAAAGCCGTAGCGATGATTTGATCGCGAGTCGGGTTTTCCATCAGGTCGCCAGCAAGCTGCCATGTGATGAACTGATCGTAAGGCATGTTTTGCTTGAACGCGCGAATCACCCAATCGCGATACGGCCAGACGTATCTTTCGTCGTCGCGTTGGAATCCGTAAGAGTCCGAATATCTCGCGACGTCCATCCATTCGCTCGTAAGTCGTTCCGCACATTCGTCGCTGGCGAGCAATCGATCGACGACCGTTTCGTGTGCAGTCTCTGATTCGTCGTCAAGAAACGCATCGAGTTGCTCAAGCGTTGGAGGAAGTCCGGTCAGATCGAACGTGACTCGACGCAACCATTTTTCTTTCGGAGCCGCCGAGTTCGGTTTGAGTCCCCCTTTGGTAATCCCGTCCAGGATGAAGTGATCGATCTCACTTCGTGCCCAAGATTGTTCGTTGGCGGAGGGAACATCAATGGAATTTGGAATCGGCTGAAACGCCCAGTGGCCTTCGAACTTCGCACCCTGATCGATCCAGCGGTCGATGATGTCTTTTTCAGCGTCAGTCAACTGCCGCGGAGCATCTGCTGGTGGCATGACGGAATCATCATCCGCATCAGCGCGAATCCGCGCGTGCAACTCGCTGTCTTCTGCACTACCCTCTTCGATCGCCTCAAGCGCGTTCTCGCGGGTGTCGAGTCGGAAATCCGATTCCTGATTGTCGGCGTCGGGACCGTGACAGTGGAAACACTTGTCAGAAATAATTGGACGCACATCGCGATTGAACGATACATCCTGACCGTAAACTGTCGGGCAGATTGCCAGTGAAATCAGAACCAATACAAACAGAAGTCTTGGCAACATCAAACGTGTACTCAGAACATGAAACCTTTCATAACATCCTATATGAAAGAACCGCGAAACCGGTCACAGGATTCTCTTGTCTATGTACCTTTTACCGACCAATCCGCAATTTGTGGCGGCTTGAACATTGGTCACTCACAGAATTGAGGAACTAATCTGTTCCATGATCCAACGATCAATGTCCCCGAGAACCGTATTGGTCAGTTTGGGCTCACCCGGATATTGGCGAACCGTGGTCGTAAATCCAGCGATATGAAGAAGCCGCAAGTGGTGACACAGGTCCTCCTGCGTGTAACTGTCGGACTCGCGAAAGCTGGAGAGTAAAACTGGCAACTCGCGACAACGCTCCCAGTCGCGAAGCGGAACGTGCTCCGTTTCCATCGGACCGTCGATCGAGATCACGCCACCGAAAACATCGGGACGTTCGAAAGCAATCCGAAACGCCATCGTTCCTCCAGTACCGGCTCCTGCGAGGATGACGCGGCCGGGGTTGATGTTGAATCGAATTTTCGCTTCGTCGACCGTCGCCATCACCGACTCATATGCCGCCTCGACGGACTCTTCACAGTTCGGCCACGCAATCGGAGACGCGAGCGAAAATCCTGACTGTGGAGCGATCGCGACGTGGTTGCGAACACTGATTTGAGGCATCAATTTTTGAAGCTGGTTACAATCCGCGTCGTCACTGTGCAGCCAAACGATCAACGGATACGCGTAGCTCGATTCGTAGTGCATGGGAACGAAAAGAGAAAATTCGCCTTCGGCTGTCCGGCGGAAAGCAGAAGCAAGTTCCGCGGGTGAAAAAATAGACTGATTCGGATCGGCGCTCTTTGCTGCTTCAAGTTGTGTCGTCGCCAAAGGGCTAAGCTTGATCCGATTCATGGTGACCTCGTTAGAACTTTTTGTCCGTCAGTGCTTTGCGGTTTTTATGGCACGGCATGCATGAAGTCAACGGGAACAACGCAACGTATCGCTCCAAGACCATTTTTGCAGTGCATGTGCTCGCTAGCGGAAAAAGTCGCTGGCCGCAAAGTCGACACGGATTGCCGACCTTACCAGCCAACTGTTTTTGCATCCGCTACAGAAGATCTTTGACTTCGTCACGCTCTTCTGAAAGTTCAGCTGCCGTTGCATCCATTCGCTCGCGGCTGAAGTCGTCGATTGGCAAATCTTGGACGATTGAATATTCGCCGCCGTTGCATGTAACCGGGAAACTGTAGATCAAGCCTTCGGGAACGCCATAGCTACCGTCGCTTGGAATCGCCATGCTGACCCAATCGCCATCCGGAGTACCCAAGACCCAATCACGCATGTGATCGATGGCCGCACTCGCAGCCGATGCAGCGCTCGACGCGCCGCGAGCTTCAATGATGGCAGCACCGCGTTTTTGGACGGTCGGAATGAACTCATCACGATACCAATCGGTTTCGACTTGTTCGCTGGCAGCTTTGCCACCAACGGAAGTCTGGCTGATGTCCGGATACTGAGTCGCTGAGTGGTTGCCCCAGATGGTCATCTTCTTAATGTCGGTTGACGCCGCTCCAGTCTTTCCAGCCAACTGACTAATGGCACGATTGTGGTCCAATCGAGTCATCGCCGTGATGTTGCCGTGCTTGATTTTCGGCGCATTGGCCATCGTGATCAAGGCGTTCGTGTTGGCTGGATTGCCGACAATGAGGACTCGGCAATCTTCTTTGGCGTTGTCGTTGATGGCCTTTCCCTGACCGGAGAAGATCTTGGAGTTCGCTTCAAGCAAGTCTTTTCGCAACATGCCTTTCTTTCGCGGCATGGCTCCAACAAGCATCGCAAAGTCAGCGTCTTTAAAGCCCACGTTTGGGTCGTCCGTTGCGACAATGTCGTGCAGCAGCGGAAACGCGCAATCATTGAGTTCCATAACAACGCCAGCAAGTGCGTTCATCGCCGGCGGAATCTCAAGGCATTGAAGAATGACGGGCTGGTCCGGTCCCAGCATATTGCCAGCGGCAATGCGGAACAGAATGCTGTAGCTGATATTTCCGGCGGCGCCGGTCACGGTGACTCTAACGGGTGATTTCATGGTCGCTCTCGAAACTGGAGGTTTAAGCCCATGAATATCGTTAAGAGATCGCGAATTGGCAAGCCGTGACGGCCTCGATCACAGCCTATCCCGCAAAGTCTTCCTCACCCGTCGCTGTTAAGCCCTGGCGGTTGTCAGATCTGCATTGGGGTTTCCCAATTTCAACGATTCTTTTTCGTGTTCGGAATGTTCATGTCCTAATTATGGCACCGGCGATAAACCGTAGGAATTCGGGGAGTCGTCAGGAAAAGTCGGACGATAAGCGAAATGATCTTTGGATCGAATCGTCAGGTCACACTGACACGTTTATTGAATCAATTGTTTGGCGGATAACATCATGAAACGAATCGCGTTTTTGATTGTTGCATTTTCCTTTACGACTTTCGGCCTCTCTCAGTCCAGCGTCAGCTTGGGTCAGGATTTTCCTAACACGAATCAACCCGCGTTTGATGCGCCCATCATCATTCCCGAAGCAGAGACTTTTCCTTTGCCCCCGTTGCCGAGCGTGACGTCTGGCGCAGCGGTATTTGAAAGCACGGGAATGCAGAGTTTCGGTGGGGAGCAAGCGTTCTCATCGCCGTCAGAGATTCAAATGTTTTCAGCGGCGTACGATCAATCGCAGCAGCAACCGATGCAATCCGTCGGCGAACCAGTTTTCGAAGAAGGTGTGCCACAAGGAGTCGTGTCCGAATACCAAGCCGCTGGTTGTGCTGACGGATCATGTACAGACTGTTTTGCGGATGAATCACAAATCGTTGGTGAATACATCGAGCCCAACAGGCGCAAACTTCCTCGCCCTGTTTTTGATCGGCCTCTGCCAGAAAAATTGAACTACGGAGTCTATTCAACGATCAGCGTTTCAGCGCTGCTGTTGAATCGCAACAACGGCCCGAGTCGGAACTTTTCAACCAACGGAGGTGGGGAATTACTTTCATCTGACGACGCTGTATCAGATGTACTTGGAGGGATCGACGTTGGATATGCTCGACGACATATTAACGGACTGGGAATCGAAGCTCGCTACTTCGGACTTTACCCTTCTGATGTGTCAGCTCAAATTGGTAATGCGAGCAGTCTGTTTCCAGGTTTGAGCCAGATCGCCGCCAATACGACCGGCACCGGACCAGCGACTATTCCGATCGCACCATCGGCGCTCGGATTGTTCAACGCTGCTGACACGCATGTGTTGACTCGACAAACTGACATGAACAACTTCGAAATCAACATTCTTCAAAACAGCCGCCCTCGATTTCATGCGAATTCGACAGAGCTTCTACTCGGGTTCCGTTACTTTCAGTTTGGAGAAACGTTACTCTATGAAGCAGTCGACATTCCGCAGCTTTCGCCGATTGTCGCTTCGCCAGAGAGTATCGGATATTTCTCCAGCGTCGAGAATCAACTGCTGGGAATTCAAATTGGAGGTCGTTCCGACTACCAACTCCGCCACCACATCGGTTTGCATCTTGGCTTGAAAGCTGGCATCTTCAGCAACGACGTTAGCACTCGACAGCGAATCGATTATCGACTCCGTGACGGCGGCGTCACGAGCCCGGTGGCTGCCGGTGGCCCTCGTTCCGGTCAACCTTTTGATATCGGTGGTGAAGACAACAGCAAATCACTAATGGGTGAACTCGATGTTGCTCTGTCGTTGCAATTTTCCGCGCGGTCTCGCGTTCGGGTTGGCTATCGAGCACTCGGAGTGACCGACATCGCCTTCGCAAGCAGCCAGTATCAAGACGACTTTACGGACGCGACTGGATTCCAGAACCCTTCTACCGATGAGAACCTTATTCTGCAAGGCAGCTACATCGGTTGGGAAATGGCTTACTAACTAGAATCTCATAAGACTTGACATAAAAAAACGCCCTGCTGATTGAAGAGCAGGGCGTCTCGTGTTTATGTCGATCTCGATGCAATCTCGCTTAGTCGACTACCAAGGTCCACGAACTGGATAGAGTCCGAAGTTGTCGGTGCTGTGTGGCCAGTAGGGAGTGTTTTGAAACCCTCCGCCGATACCACCGCCAACCGAAGCTCTTCCGCCGCGTCCGAACTGGTGATGGATCGGAGTGCTACGAGTCTGACCAACGCCCCAATTGTATGATGATTGGTAGCTTGCTGTTGGAGGAACCACCAAAGCGGTTGGAGATTCCCAACGCCAGTTTTGGTATCCGCCGTGCCAAGAGTGAACGTCTTGCTGGCTGTTGTTCCAGTTGTGAGTGTGTGCTGCATCCAACCCGGCGTTACTGTAAGAGTAAACTCGATGCGGACTGAAGTTGTCGTGTGCTGCAGCCTTCAGCGTTCTCATTGGGCTCACGAAATCAGACGTCGGCTGAATCATGCCGTCGCTGTCATAGCTTCCAACGCCACCGCCGCCGCCACGGCTGAAGAGTCCGCCGCCGAGGCCGCCCAAGCGAGAACCGATTCCGAGTCGGCCACCACCGCCACCGCCACCGCCACCGCAACTATCGCACTGAGCCTGAGCTGATGGAGCAGCCATCAGAGCACACGCCACAAGGGCGATCGAAAATGTCAAAACGTTTCGTATCATGATCCTGAAACCTCAAAGAACTTTTGTTTTGTTGTGTTTAGCGCTGCGCTGTCTAGTAGCCGCAACCGCTGTCAATGCCGTAAGCTCGCTTTTGCAACTTGTACATCAGCCCCTGAAGACGTTGGCTCGAAAACGGTGCCGGAGCTTGACCGCTGCATCCGTTTTGCCAACGGACAGAAGTAATGTTCAACGAGCCGCCGCCTCCATAGTAACTGGAGTCGTTATAGTAGTTGAAGTAATTTCGAGAGTGTGCGTACATCATCTCGTGCGGCATCAGTGGCTGGTACGTGTAGTAAGAAGCACCGACATTGCTCGGCACTGGGTGCGGTGCTGGGTACATTCCGGCAGTCGCCGTGCTGGCCGATCCCTGAGTCGTGTACTGTGAAAACAGCTTGTTCGGCAGGTCGCCTTGGCTCGTTTGAGCAAAGCTCGACTCTGAGACAAATGAGATGGCGATCATGCAGCAGATCGCGACGATTAGTTTCTGGATCATTTCAGACATTCCTTTTGACGTTGGCTCCCGGAGCATCCGGCACCGGCATGTTTTTGCAGCATCGACCAGGAACTGCCCAGCTTTGAATAGATTTACTCCAGCCGCCCGACAAAAACCGAGCTCTTGCTCTACAAACCTCAACAGCCGAAAAACCGTCTGGGAGGGAAACATGGCGATTGCTATACTCACCACAGAACGCCTATTCCTCCCAGATGGACAAGCGGCAGAACCCAACTCTCGCGAAGCCCCCGAAACTCAATTTTAGACCCAAGGCAACACCGTGGCGAAACGCCGTTCCAGCAAGAAGACATCCAAAACATCGACTCGCCGTTCATCCAAAAAAGCATCGTCAAAAAAGTCGCGAGGCAAAAATGGATCGTCCAATGGAGAAACACTTTTCGACGGAATCGAAGACGACTCCGATGGGCTTTCTACGATTCCGCTTCGGCTCGCCGCACAGTCGCGGTATCTGAACTACTCGCTTTCAGTCATCACCAGTCGCGCCTTGCCGGATGTCCGTGACGGCATGAAGCCCGTCCAACGACGCATCCTTTATACGATGGGCGAATCGCGACTGTTCCATACGGCCAAACACCGTAAGTGCGCCAAAGTCGTCGGTGACGTGATGGGTAACCTCCACCCGCACGGCGACAGCTCCATCTACGACGCGCTCGTTCGAATCGCACAACCGTTCTCGCTGCGGATTCCGCTGGTCGACGGCAGCGGAAACTTCGGCTCGGTCGATGGAGACAACGCTGCCGCGATGCGTTACACCGAATGTCGCCTGACAAAAATCGCCAGCGAAGTCCTGACCGATCTTTCGACGCGAACGGTTCCCTTCAAAGCCAACTACGACGGCACACGCGAAGAACCGGTCGTCCTCCCATCGCGGATTCCGAACTTACTGGTCAACGGAGCCACCGGCATCGCGGTTGGAATGGCGACCAATATTCCGCCTCACAACTTGAAAGAAGTCTGCAACGCGTTGCTCAAGCTTCTTAAAGATCCCGAAATCAAGGCGTATCAATTGGTCGCCAACGATGCGGTTCACGGTCCGGACTTCCCGACCGGCGGGCACGTGATCAATTCAAAGGAAGAGCTGCGCGAGATTTACGCCACCGGCCACGGAAGTATCGTTTTGCGCGGCACGTCGAAAGTCGTCTCTGCTGGCAAAGGTTCCCGCAGCAAGATTCTGCAGCTCGATTCGATACCTTACGGTGTCAACAAAGCGAATCTTGTCGAGTCCATCAATACGATGGTTTTCGATGGAAAGCTTCCTCTTGTCGTTGAGGCTCGCGATCTTTCGACTGACGATACGCGAATTGATTTGCTGCTCAAGAAGGACGCTGATCCGGACAAGGTTCTGGCGTTCCTCTATAAGAACACGAAATTCCAAACCAATTTCGGTGTGAATCTTACTTGCTTGGTCCCAACAGAGAACCCGCACGTTGGAGCTCCGGCACGTTTGGGACTGAAGGAAATCCTGTGGTACTTCCTGCAGTTTCGCCTCGAAGTCGTCACGCGTCGGCTCGAAAACGAATTGGCAAAGCTGGAGAAACGCCTGCACATCCTGCAAGGCTTCCTCACCGTCTTCGATGCACTCGACGAAATCATTCGCATCATCCGTCGCTCAGATGGAAAAGCAGATGCTGCGAAGAAGATCATGAAACGATTCCCGGTCGGCAAAGGGAAAGATGGCCTCGACGAGGAACAAACCGAAGCCATTCTAGAATTGAAACTCTATCGACTTGCGAAGCTGGAAATCAATCTGATTCAGGAAGAGTTCAACGCGAAACAGAAACGGGCTCGTCAGATTCGAAAGCTCTTGAAAGAAAACACCGAGGACACCAACGCTTCTGGCCGTTGGAAAATCGTTCGCGAAGAAATCCAATCGGTGCTGGCCGACTACTGCAAAGAGAAACCGGCCAAACGTCGCACGATCATCGAAGCCGCCGAAGCAGTGGTCGAATACAGTGCCGAAGACTTCATCGTCGCCGAAGACTGCCACGTTTTGGTCACGAAAGATGGCTGGGTCAAACGTCAACGCGAAATCAAGGATCCATCCAAGAGCCGTGTACGAAGCGGAGACAGTGTGCTCGCCGTAGTCGCCGGTTCAACCCGAGCTACGATCGGCTTTTTCAGTTCGATGGGATTCTGTTACACGGCTCGCATGATCGACATTCCCGCATCGACTGGATTCGGTGATCCGATTCAAAAGCTGTTCAAGCTCAAGGACGGCGAGAAAATTGTTTCCGTCGTGTCATTTGACTCCCGCGTCATTGGCGACATCAAGGACGACCCCAAAGACGAATTCCTTCCCGAAGTCCACGGTTTGGCCGCGTCGAGCGATGGTTACGCATTGCGATTTAGTCTGAATCCGCATTCAGAAGCCTCGACAAAAAGCGGGCGGCGTTTCGCGCGAGTGAAAACCGGCGCGGAATTGGTTGGCGTTTACCCAATCACTGCGGACGAGACGATTCTGGCGATCACTGCCAACTGCCGCGCGATGGTTTGTCCATCTGAGGAAATCAATTTCCTATCCGGTTCTGGTCGAGGAGTCATGCTGCTGAAGGTTGCCAAGGGTGACAAGTTGCTTGGATTCAAACCTTCTAGGGGCGATCGAGATTTACTGGTCGTCGAAACGAATCGCGGCGCTAAGAAAACAATATCCACGACCAAATACCGCACGACTTCTCGGGGCGGCAAAGGTAATGAGATTCAAAAGAACGGCAAGATCGCAAAGATCATCGAACCACCGGTTGAAGCTCCTGAAGAGTTGAAGCCGTTGAAAAAATAACGTTTCAACACGCTCCCAAAAACAAACAAATCGTTTGACCCGACATGACGTTTACAAGAAGATACGAGCACTGACAAATTTCGGCACAACGGTTACCAGCAAGATGTCCACAATCGAACAACGCTATCAATCTTCGATTCGTGAAATGTCTGCCAAGGAAAAAGTGGCTAGGTCAGTTGAACTTTTTAACTGGAGTCGTGAGTTTATTGGCCGTCAGCTTCGAACCGAAAACCCAACGGCCAGCGAAGAACGTCTAAAGCTCCTAGTTGCTCTGCGAATGTACGGTAGCGAAACTGGAATGAAGCAACTTCTCGATGAGATGCTCGCCAATGTTCCCAATTGAATCGTTTCGCAAAACTCTTCTCAAGATCGTCGAAATTCTTCGGTCACTCGAGATCCCATTCCACTTGACCGGCGGTGTAACTTCCGTCGCTTACGGTGAACCCACCGGTCTGTCAGAGCTGAATTGACTACATCCAGATTGGTAGCAATCCGAACAGAGTCGCCTTTCGCTCCGCGAAAGCAGCGCCCTTTACGCTTCTTTCGCAGAGCGAAAGGCGACTGTCCGAACTTATGCAAACCGTCCTTGAAGAGTCGGACGAGATCGCGGAATAGCGGAATAGCAGGACATAAATCGCGATTACGAATTCACGCCAAAGCCTGTAATATATGTCAACAAAATTCGTGTCGACACCAATGCCCACACGGAAGCTACCCTTGTCGTGGCTCCCAAAACAACAAGACAAACATGGCCGCCACCAAAAAAGCAAAATCCTACAAATCTGAAAACATCACCGTTCTCGAAGGACTTGATCCAGTTCGAAAGCGACCGGGAATGTACATCGGTGGCGTGAGCTCGGCGGGACTGCACCATCTCGTTTGGGAGATCATGGACAATTCCGTCGACGAAGCCATGAACGGTCACGCGTCGGAGATCAACGTGCACTTGCTCAAGTCCGGCATGACGGTCACCGTCTCTGATAACGGTCGCGGCATTCCGATCGACACCCACAAGAAAACAAAAAAGAGCGCACTCGAAACCGTCCTGACGGTGCTTCACGCTGGCGGCAAATTCGAAGGCGACAATTACAAAACCGCTGGCGGATTACACGGCGTTGGAGCTTCCGTCGTCAACGCGCTGTCGAAATCGCTGATCGCCGTCGTTAAGCGTGGCGGCTCGCAGTACCGGATGGAATTTGCCAAAGGCCAACCAAAAACGAAACTGCAAAAGCTAAAGGGCGCCGTCCGTGGAACAGGGACCGCGATCACATTCACGCCTGATCCAACGATCTTTCCGAAAACAGAATTCAACCCGGCTACCATTCGCAGTCGCATCGAAATCGTCAGCTTCCTGCACCGTGGCGTGAAAGTAAACTTCAACGACGAAGTAAACGGAAAGAAGGAATCCTTCCATCACGAAAATGGAATCGTTGACTTTCTGGGCAAGGTCTCCAAAGACCGATCCGCCACCGCAATTCATGAAGCTCCATTTTCACTCAACAGCAAAGCTTCCGACGAACGATTCGAACTCGTTCTGCACTGGACCGATTCGACCGACGAACACGTTCGCTCTTACGTCAACGGAATTCCAACCGGCTCAGGCGGAACGCACGAAAATGGATTCCGCAGCGGCATGGTCAAAGCCGTACGCAACTACATCGACATGCACAACCTCGTCCCTCGCGGCGTGAAGATCACTCACGAAGACATCCGAGAAGGCGTCGTGGCGATCATTTCAGTTTTCATTAAGGAACCACAATTCCAAGGCCAGACCAAGGACAAGCTCAACAACCCAGGCGTCGCTGGCATGATTGACAGTGAGCTCCGTCCGGCATTGGAGCAGTGGATGAACAACAATCGCACGGTCGCCGATGGTATCGTGGCGAGAATCATCGCCGCTTCACGGGCCCGTGCGGCTTCACGTGCGGCTTCGGCAGCCGTTTCACGTAAAGTCAGCGGCAAGCGTTCCATGCTGCCCGGCAAACTGAGCGATTGCATGGCCAGCGGCCGAGGACGCAGCGAACTGTTCATCGTAGAAGGTGACTCGGCGGGCGGCAGTGCCAAACAAGGTCGCGATCGCAACTACCAGGCGATCCTGCCGTTACGTGGAAAGGTGCTCAACACCGAAAGTGCGAACCTGAAAAAGATCATGGACAACAAAGAGATCCAGGACTTGATCGCGGCGATCGGTTGTGGGTTTGGGAAATCGTTCAACATCGCTGGATTGCGATACCAAAAGATCATTCTGCTTGCCGATGCCGATTCGGATGGCCATCACATCACAACTCTACTGCTGACATTCTTTTTCCGTCACATGCCACAGCTGATCACCAACGGCAATCTATACATCGCTGTTCCGCCACTTTTCCGAGTCGACATCGGTAAGGAAACTTTTTGGGCGGCTGATGAAGACGACAAGATTCGCATCCTCGCGGAGCACCAAGGACGAGCCAATCCTGAGATCACTCGCTTCAAGGGTCTTGGCGAAATGATGCCGAAAGTTCTTTGGCAAACGACGCTCAATCCTGACACGCGGCGTATGCTGAAAGTCGAAGTCGATGACCAACTGGAAACCGATCGCGTCATCAATGACTTGATGGGCAAAGATGCTTCTGCGCGTTTTCGATTCATCATGGAACGAGCGGAAGATGCCGACGCGATTGAAATCGACGTTTAGACGTGGTTGCGGCTTCCAGCCGCAGCATTGCATAACAAGCAGGCCAAGTTAGTTTCTCATGCTTGTAAATGGTCAACATGAACAGTACTAGCTCTGAAAAAAAGCAGAAGCAAAAACGCATACACAAACGAACCATTACCTTCGTGTTGCTGTTTGTCATCCTTCCCTGGACCCTCGTTGCCATGCCTGGCGAATCCGATGGTGGTGGCGGAACCACAGGCTTGAACGTCAATTTCCGCAAGCATGGATGGCCATTCACGCACTTGCACAGCACCCACTACGACCTGTACGGAAACTGGGTCAACAAAAAGTTCATTCGTGGCAAACCAACAAATATTGACACCAAACCACTCGCCGCCGAATCGCACTACCAACACTTCAATGGCTCAGATCAATCAGCCAAATGGCTTGAGTTCGACATGCGTCTCTCGCGTTCAGGCACCAACTTTTTTCATTATGGATATTGGTCGATACCAGAAAATTGGCCTCAATGGAGTAACGAACATTACTCGGAAGTGCGTTGGGCCGGCCTAATCGCAAACCTGTTGCTCTTATTTCTGGCGGCGACCATCGTTTCCATTCCGATCGAACGCAAGGTTCGCAACGGCACAATCTTCAAGTTTTCATTGTTCTCGTTTGCGGTTGCGATCACGCTGCTTGGCGTGGTAATGGCTTGGGGAATTCGATCATACAACGGCTTTCACTCGGAGCAGCAACGCATTCAAAATTTGGCGAGACTCGAAAATGAAGGTCGAGTCTTCTATGTGGACGTTGAACACACTGATCGTTTTCCGCGACTGATATCTCAACTGCTCAACAACGGACAAACGATGTGGGGCGACCTGCCCTTTTTCGAAAAAGTTGAGCATGTGTTTGTCGATATTCAAATTGATACTGAAATTCTTACAGAAGAAAGTCTCGATGAAATCGTGGCCGCAACGAAAGAAACGGACGCCGAATTGG
>CALLUY010000031.1 GCA_938010615.1 uncultured Pirellulaceae bacterium
GGGAGGTGGCATAAGCCTCTGGCTTGTGGACATGCAGAACACAGGCCAGAGGCCTATGCCACCGAGACTTTGGCTTCATTGAACGGTATTGTGTTTAGTCGGCCTGTTTAGTCGGAAATTCGAGCATCACAGATGCGGAACTTTCAATAGATCGCTCATTGCGTGTACGCTCATTTGGGAAACCGCAGGCAACCCGGAAGGCGATCGTCTGGACGCAAATCCGGCAGCGACATGGTTGCGACTTCCAGCTGTAGCAGTAAAGTGATTGCGACGACAGAGTCCGCAACGACGTTAACGCAACGACTAAAGATTGCGTGCGACCACGTTTCGGGGCTCAGCTTTCCAATTCCAAATTTTCCACTTTGTATCTCTCTCGCGGTGAATCATGCCAAGCAGTTATCTAATCAGCGGAGCTCGAACTCCGATCGGCAGTTTTCTAGGCGGCCTGAGCTCCGTTTCCGCACCGGCACTCGGTGCCGTCGCGATTCAAGCCGCCATCTCGCGAGCCAAAATCGCTGTTGGCGATGTCGACGAAGTCATCATGGGGAACGTGATTGGCGCCGGCGTCGGACAAGCGCCGGCACGGCAGGCAGCGCTTGCTGCTGGTTTACCAAACACCATCGCTGCTTTGACGGTAAACAAAGTTTGCGGTTCTGGCCTGAAGGCCGTGATGCTTGCGGACCAGGCGATTCGTTGTGGAGACGCATCGATCATCGTCGCTGGCGGAATGGAGAATATGTCAGCGGCTCCTCACATCGCCAGAAATCTTCGCGGCGGCATTAAGTTAGGTGATGGCGCTCTTGTCGACGCGATGGTTTCAGACGGGCTGACTTGTTCGTTTGAAAACTGTCACATGGGAATGCACGCCGAGCACATCGCGAAAAAGTTTGACGTGACGCGCAAGCAACAGGATGAGTTTTCCGCTCAAAGTCAACGTCGGGCTGCGGCGGCAATCGAGTCAGGAGTACTAACTAGTGAAATCGTCCCAGTGACGGTCAAGCATCGTAAAGGGGATAAGGTCGTTGATCAGGACGAATGCGTCCGAGCCGACTCGACTGCCGAAGGACTTGGAAAGTTGCGTCCGGTTTTCGATCGCGAGGGAACCGTCACTGCGGGAAATGCTTCCACGCTGTCTGATGGTGCCGCCGCAGTGGTCGTCGCCGACGAAGCGACTGCCGCAACCGCGGACAACAAATTCAAAATTCTCGCCAGCCACACCTCCGGCACCGAGCCAAAAGATCTGTTCATCGCACCCGTCGAAGCGATTCGCGGAGCTTTGAAGAAAGCGGATCTCACGCTCGATCAAATCGATCTTTTCGAAATCAACGAAGCGTTTGCATCACAAATGTTGGCTTGCGTGAAAGAGCTGAAACTTGGATCGGACAACGTCAACATTTGGGGCGGTGGAATTTCGCTGGGCCATCCGATCGGCGCCAGCGGTGCTCGCGTTCTTGTCACACTAATGAACGCGTTGACGCAGACTGAGAAACGCATCGGCGTCGCGAGCCTTTGCCTCGGTGGCGGAAACGCAGTCGCGATGGTGATCGAACGTTGTTAACAACATATTTTGTTGTGATATTCGAGTCATCGCGGCCGACCTACGCTCTTGAATCGGGCGCGACGTGCGGTTCATTCAGCCACCCACATGGGCTGGGATCAACACATGGCCGATGTGCACGGCCATGTCGTTGATGACATCCTGAGTTAGCTAAACCTTATTCGCGAACGTTGACGCGATGGAAGTTGTACACGTTGTTGCTGAAGAAGGTGTCAAAAATCGAACTCCACGTCGCGTTCCCTCGCGTTTTGGAAGTGTCCGTTTTTTGGAAGTAGGCGATGTCATTCCCTCCGGAAGAAGCCACCGACAGAAAGTCAAACGCCTTGAACGAATATGAATTTCCATCGTTGTCGAAAAGGCGATTGTAGTCACCGTGAGAATAGAGAAATTCTCGTTCGGGAGAATCAAAGATTCGGGCCTCGTCGTCTCCAGTGCCGGCGTTGATGTGCACGTCACCAAAGCCGCGAAGGACGAGTGACTTTTGATCATTGGTCATCCGCACGTACTTAGCGTTGAAGTTCACTCTCACAGAATCGCTTCCAGAATCACCTCGCACGTCCGCGCGGTCGTTACCGCCGGAACTGTAGACGAAAGTCCGGCCAACGTTGTTGGTTCCGATGCTTCCGACCGCGGTCTCCAAGCTTACTTCTTTGCGCCGCACAATAACATGATCGTCATCGTCGGAATCGAACAGAATGCTGATGTCGTTGGATGATTCATCGGCATCAAACTCCAGCTCTTCCGTATTGAGAGTAGAAAAAATGACGCGTCCTGAGTCGACTCGAAGTGATTGGCTTTGAAGCACCGCAATTTCATCAGCATTTTCGTCACTAATGAAACGGAAGCTGTCCTTTCCGCCGCGACCATTGAAGAACAGTCGCGAAACTTCGTATGGAATCTTTGTCGTAATTCCGTTGACTTCCATCTCCCGCGACGAGGCATCGAAGACACATTCATCGTCGCCCTCAGAACCTCGAATCGCCATTCGGTACGGAGGTTTCTTAGAGATCGATACGCCAGAAATGACTCCAACGTTGCCGTCTGCATCAACAAAAGCCAATCGATCAGTTCCGGCGAACTCCAGCGTTCGCTTGGTCGATGTGCCAGAAGTCACGGTGGCGGAATCAATTTCCAAGAATGACCCAACGTCAAAGACCTTCAGTTCGTTGCCACTAAAGAAATATGCGAGTCCATCCCGCGTGCTTGCTTCAACAGCGCCAGAACCTCCCGAAAACCTACCGACCAGAGTCATCGTTTCCGGATTCATGACTTGTCCATTGGTCGCGAACACAAGGCCACCTGAAGATTCGACAGTCACACGGTAACCCCCGATCACGCTTCTACGTTCTTGCTCCTGCGTAAGCTTGCTACCATCAAAGTTGAATCGGAAGCTATCAAAGCTAGATGAGTAGTTCTGGTAGCCAAAAAGTTTTCGGCCGTCCAAAAAGGTGATCGAGTTGGAACCATAAACTTCATTGACCGTGTCGATTTGCCCGGAATCGTTAAAGACTTCCAGAAACCCCGCCGCCGAAGATCCAACTTTGTCGGAGGAAACAATCACGGTTTTTGCATCACCAGGATAGACCTTGATGTCTTCTGCGATCGATGAGCCATTCAATGTTTGCAGCGGTCCAACGACGCCGGTCTCTGGTTCGTAATACCTGATCGCGTAAGCACCATTGATGCCGACGTAGATTCGTGAGCCGTCATGGGATATCGCCAACTGCGATGGCTCACTGCCGACCTGAACTCGTTCAAGTACTTCCAGAGTGGTCGGATCCAACGTGACGATGCTGTTGCCGTTTGGGAGCCCTGCCGCCGAAGGAATCGACGCGTAGAGCAAATCTCGGTCTTGGTCGTAAACGATATCGTTGGCACCAAGATCGGCCGTCGCAACGGATACGTTGTCCAAGAACTCGGATTCGTCCGCAAATGCATTGCTTGACGCAGCAGTTGAAATGAGTGCTGAGGCCGCGACGATCGCAATACAAGTTTTTACTTTGGAAATCATGGTTTCAATATCTAGGCTGAACAACAAGGTGTTTATTTCAGCTTAGCTGTCATCGAAAGAACCGCGTTGGCAATTTCGCCAATCAAATTTATGGGCTGGTTTTACCAGTTCAATCAAACGGTTCGGGACGATCGTAGGGACCGAAACGCTCTGTTTTTGCAAGACTTCCCAGCGCATGCAGGCTCCACTTTAGAGTTGCGAGAGAGCACAAATTTCGATGAGGATATTCGCCTGCAAGTTAGAACAGCCCGGAAATTTCGCCATCGTCTGAGATATCGATGTGCTCAGACGAGGGCACTGAAGGAAGTCCGGGCATTCGCATCATGTCGCCGGTGATCGGAACGACGAATCCTGCTCCGGCGGCGATCTCAATTTCGCGAACGGTGATCTCGAAATCAGTTGGCCGTCCGATCTTGGTTGCATCGTCAGAGAGACTCTTTTGAGTTTTCGCGATGCAGACAGGAAAGTTCTCAAAGCCAAGCTTCTTGATCTTGCGAAGGTCTTTTTTTGCTTTCGACGTGTATTCGACTCCACTGGCTCCGTAGACTTTCGTGCAGACTGTTTCAATCTTTGCTTCGATTGGTTGGTTCCAATCGTACAGCGGTGCGAACTCTTTTTTCGCATTGTCGATCGTTTCAACGACGGCTTTGGCAAGATCTTCAGCACCAGCTCCGCCTTCGCCCCACACATTGGAGACGACGGCTTTGAAACCAAGCTCTTCGCAGCGAGCACGAATAATCTCCAGCTCCTCATCGCTGTCGGAAACGAATCGATTGATCGCCACGACGGCGTCAAGGCTGTACAACCGCGTGTTCTCCAGATGCTTTTCCAGATTGACCAAACCTTTGCGGAGTGATTCTGGATCTGGAGTCGTCAGTTCTTTCAAGTCAGCGCCGCCGTGATATTTCAACGCACGAACCGTGGCGACCAATACCATGGCTCTCGGCTTGAGTCCTGCCGAAGCACACTTGATGTCGAAGAATTTCTCAGCGCCTAGGTCGCTGCCGAATCCGGCTTCGGTGACGACGTAATCCGAAAGTGACATTCCCATTCGAGTCGCGATGACTGTGTTGGTGCCTTGCGCGATGTTTGCGAATGGCCCACCGTGAATGATCGCCGGCGTTCCTTCAATCGTTTGCACAAGATTTGGCTTAACGGCGTCTTTCAACAACGCCGCCATTGCGCCTTGTGCTTTCAAGTCGCGAGCAAAAATTGGCTTCCGGTCGCGAGTCATGCCAATGAAGATGTTGCCGAGTCGCTTCTTCAGATCAGCCAAGCTATCGGATAGGCAGAGGATCGCCATGATCTCGGACGCGGCCGTGATGTCGAAACCAGTTTCACGTGGGATGCTGCCGGTCGTTCCGCCAAGTCCAACGACGACCTTGCGAAGTGCTCGATCGTTGACGTCGAAGACGCGTTTCCAGACCACGGTCCTTCCATCGATGTTCAGCGATCGTTTGCGGTCGTGCAAATTATTGTCGATCAAAGCCGCCAGTAAGTTGTGCGCTTTTTCAACCGCCGCAAAGTCACCGGTGAAATGCAGGTTGATGTCTTCCATTGGAAGGACTTGTGAATGACCGCCGCCGGTTGCTCCACCTTTGATTCCAAATACAGGTCCGAGCGATGGCTCTCTGAGAACGACTGTCGTCTGCTTTCCGATTCGATTCATGCCTTGCGTCAGGCCGATCGACATCGTCGTTTTTCCTTCGCCGGCGGGCGTTGGAGAAATCGCGGAAACGAGAATCAGCTTTGACGCTTCGATCTTTTTCGGATCCTGCAACGTCAACGGAAGTTTCGCTTTGTACTGCCCGTAACATTCCAGTTCGTCTGCAGGAATGTTTAGCTGCGATGCAATTTCGGTGATCGGTTTGAGAGTGACTTTACGCGCGATTTCAATATCTGTCGGCATGTTGTTTCATAGGTTTGGGTGAAAACAATATTTGTATTACCAAAACATAATCCGAGATAAGAAAAAGGCGTATCGGGCAGAGCAATTCGGCAGCGAAAAAGCTGCAAGTAAGAAGTGTCGTGGCAAGCAACTCCGGCTAGATAAATTTATTTGGAGATTCCAGTTTTGCGTATCGGGAAAATCTGCCGCAAAGCGGTATGCCAAGTCCCACCGTATTCGAGAACAACGTCCCGAATTGAGACTGTAATAAGCAAGGTTAATGAATCTTCATACGATCACTGTGCAAATCGCATTTGAATGGCTGTGGTATCGAATTTGCCGCTATTTATTGGCGAGCAAATGGCTACAATCCGTTGGTCGTAAATACGGCCTTTCAATTATTCGATTTTAACCTTGAGGCTTCGATGTTTTCTCGCAATAGATTCTCTCGGCGTGCAGGATTTACGCTCGTTGAGTTGCTTGTGGTAATTGCCATCATTGGCATTTTGATCGGCATGTTGCTGCCGGCGGTTCAGCAAGTCCGTGAAGCTGCTCGTCGCACACAATGTGCCAACAATGCTAGGCAATTGGCATTGGCATGTTTGAACTACGAAAGTGCTCACATGCATTTTCCTCCCGGTTTGAATTGCCCCAAGGGTGGTGAAAAGGACGGCCGATTTTTTGATTCGAACGAGTATCAGGACGGTCGACCATTCCCGAATGCGCCACATAACAACAAGTTCGGATCTTGGCTGGTTTGGATCATGCCCTTTATTGAGGCAAACAATGCCTACCAGCGACTAGATCTAAATTTCCGTGAATTCGGCGACCCCAGTTTTCCAGAGTCCGTGGGAGAGAACGTTCTCGGCGCAAATAGCGTCGGTGCAACAATCATCCCAAGTTACCTTTGCCCCTCAGATTTCTCTGCTGACGTCATTAACTACCGGGACGAAGGCGAATTCTTCTTTGCACCCAACAGCTACTTCGGTGTTGCTGGAAAGCAAAGCTGGTTTATCGCTGGCGGCGTTTCTGGCGATGGAATTTTGACTGCAAACAGTTCCGTTACCTTCGGCAACATTTCAGATGGCTCTTCAAATACCCTTTTGGTCGGCGAGCGATACTCTTTCGATGCTGAGTGGCCGAGTTTCACAACACGTCGCGGTTGGGCTTGGTCAAGTGCATTGTCACTTCAGGACTGCATCTCGGGTGTTCTTGAACCAATCAATTACCAGTTGCCGGTAGGCGTTGGACCAAGTCCAAGCTTTGCTTTGACTGACAAAAAGCTGAACTCTTTCAGTAGTGGTCATCCTGGCGGAGCTAACTTCTCTGCCGCTGATGGTTCGACTCACTTCTTGACGAACACTGGTTCTTCGAGCTTGGAAGTTCTTGAGTTCCTCGCAATTATAAATGATGGCAATGTTACTGGAATCGATGATGCTCGATAGTTCTCTGAAGTTTCGTTCTACGTGGTTCGTGTTGCTAGCCGCAGTTCTGATTGCGGGATGCAGTGGCGGTTCGACGCCTGATGTTGTTCCAATGACCGTTACGGTCAAGACTCCAAAGGGAGAGCCTGTTAACAACGTGTTAGTTCGGTTCGTCCCGCAGGTCGAAGGGCTTGATGGAAACTTTATTGCGACCGGCGTTACCGACAGTAACGGGACGTGCGAGCTGAAGTTTCCTGGTAAAGATGAGCCGGGCTGCTGTGCTTGTGCCCACAAAGTATTGGTTCTTGAAGGACCTGTTCCGGATGAAGCCAGAGCTAACTATGGTAAGGACGAAGGTGCGTCGATTGAAAGATTCAACAGATCTTTGAGGCATCGTCCGCTGCCAAAGCGGTACAGCCTGTTGGTAGACACACCGTTGCTATGCACGCCATCGGCTGAGACTTCAACGTTCGATATCGAGCTTAAGTAGTCGAATTGAATTTGGATTGACACAGAATTGGGCACGGGTTCGACCGTGCCCTTTTTAATTGGTTGGTGGCCTGACGTCTGTTCTTTCCAATTGAGCAATTTTCTGTCTTAGTTGTCGTTCAACTTGCTCGATCAATGGATCCTGTTCGTCGCCACGGTGTTTTGTCGCTGGAACTTCGATTGCGTCGCAGCATTCAATAATGACTCGGTGCGGTCCGCATTTCCTCGGTTCATCCGTAAGGTCTTCGTTGATCTTACCAGCGATCTCAAGCACGCGATCGTTCGATGGAGATCCAGCCAAGTAGTTTTTCGGATAGCTTGCCATTTGCCAAGCGAGATAAGTTCGCTCAAGGTCGCGCCAACGGATGGCTCGTTCTTCATCGGAAAGTTCCGTCGCCTTTAGCAGTTCAGGAAAAACGTTCGCTCGAATGTTCCGAACACGATTGGTGATAGTTTCATGCGAGCTTTGTCCAAAACAACGAACTTCTGCCGTTTCCAAAACGGATTCCACCAACCGTTGACGTCGCTCGAACGGCCCCAATTCGTGACCGGGCGTCACATCGAATTCCATCTCCTTGAGTTGCACTAATTTTTCGAGTGCAGATTGGACTCGCTTCACCGGATCGTTCGCATGCGACCTCTCGACTTGAGGCAAGTCTTCGATCGGCTCGAGCAATCGATCCAACTCGGCTTCAAAATCACCTTCGAAGATGTAGCGAATCGCAATCGGATGGATTACGGTCTTTAGGCCTCTCTTGCTTCGTCGTCTTGCGGCCGTTCGAGCAATAAAGGTCGGACCGTCGAGAAACGGCATAAGCGAGTCGTTGGTTCGACTGGTCGCACCTTCGGGGAACAACAGCAGCGGTCGTAGATTCTTTTCCAATGCCGATATTGAGAAACTAATTGATGTTTTGTCGAGGCCTTCGCGGTTGATGGAGTATCCGCCATAAAGTCGAATGACCGCTCGATTGAACCAGCCATGATTGAACAGGTGCCAACTGGCCATCGCAAACATGGGTTTGTCAACAAGCCGCAACAAGTCGTACATGACGACTGGATCCGAAGTCCGAGGATGGTTTGGAATCATCATCACGGCGTGACCGTCGTCAATGCTTTTCTTCAATCGATCAACACCGCGACTTTCTACTGAAATAATCGATTCAGTAAATCGCAATAGCGGCGTATGGACTAGCCGATTGTTCATCAGCTTCGCCATCGAGTCCAACATCATCGGCGGTACAAAGCGATAGGGTTTTTCAATGAATATCTTCTGCATTATCTCGCGGTGGCTCGTGTAAGTAGGCGAGTCTGTCGCAGACTCGTGCATCGGCTCTTGGTCTGAAAAGACCGAACTACTATGCCATCGACGAATTCAAATGAGCCTCAAGCTCCTGAATTTCCATTTTGAAACCACCGGAAAGAATCGGGAAGCGGCACCAGGTCTTAGGATCAAGATTTTTGTCATCCAAATGAAACGAAGGAGCATACCTTTCTCGCTTCCATTGATTCCGACACCAGAGCCTGAAGAACCGAATCGTCCACAATCCAAGTTGTTTCGCATCGACATTTGGAAAATCGACTTTCACGTGCTCATATACTTCCAACGGCACCAATTTGTCGCGAATTGCGTAGCACTCAATCACGTCCAAAATTTCGTACGGCATCAAGTCGCCTTCATCCGTTTGGCCTTCCCCCGGAGGTCGCAACTCAGCCGTTGGCTGTTGATCATTGACCAGCTTGAGTTCTGAAATTGGCGATCCGCCAACAGGACCCGTCGTCTCCATCCAACAAAGCCACTTCCGCAAGTAAGCCTTATCGATGCCCGCGATCGGACTGATTCCGCCCGACGTATCGCCATCCATCGTCGCGTAGCCGACAGCGGCTTCACTGCGATTACTTGTCGAAACCAGCAACGCGTTCTTAATGTTGGCCAGCATCCAAACGCCCGGAGAACGCACACGAGCCTGAATGTTTTGCAACGCAATGTCGTGGTTCTCCCAAGTCAGCTCCTCTCCGATCGCAGCACTAACCATCGACTGGTAATCCTGCACAAGCGAATCAACGTCGAACTCATAGTGCGTGGCCCCGACCGCTTTGGCCAGCTCTTTGGCAGCGGTACGCGTTACATCACCACTGTTTCGAGTCGCTTGATAGACTGTGGTTAGCAATCGTTGATTTAGTTCAGACACATCTTTCGGCAAATCGTTTTCATTTTCTTTGGGAATAGACCACTGTAAACGAGTCAGCAGTTCATCGAATCCAAGCTCCGTCTCAGCGAGCTGCAACATGACCGTCACCAACGCAACGATGCTGGCCGAATCGCAACCGCCGCTAAGCGAAACGACGAACCCTTTTGAGAATGACTTCCTTAGGTAGTCAAACAATCCTAACGCAACGGCCCGCGTAAACTCTTCGGCTTTAATGTCCGTGTTCGTTTCCCAGTCTGACTTCACGATTTCCGGTCGCTCAAGTTTGCAATGCGGGTAAGTGAAATCGACATCGATCACATCAGCTTCATCGCCATCAACAGAAGGTTCAAAACTTCCAGTTCGAGCACGAACCATTCGAGTCGATTCGACATTAATGACGGCTGATGTCAGTAGCACCGGCTTGAAGCTGAGCCGCTGACCACAGGCGAGCATATTTCCACCGCTGGCAATCATCGCGTCGCCGTCAAAAATAGCCCGGCCAGATTCGTTTCCGGTCAGGTTGCTGTACACATAAGACACGTTGAACGCACGGCTGCCTTCGAGCACAAAACGTTGGCGGACTTGATGTTTGTCGAACGCGAAATGACTTGCACTCGGATTCAAAATAATATCCGCGCCTCGAGCTGCCAAACTTCCGCCGGGACGTGTTCCAACCCATGCGTCTTCGCAGATTTCAAAACCGATTCGAACGCCACCGACGTCGAAGATTAAATCACCGATGGGATATTCTTGACCGCCAACTTCGATCTCTCCGTGGATCCCGCTGGGCCACGCTTTGAACCAACGCGGTTCGTAGTGGATGCCGTCGCCGGCAAGATGTTGTTTCGCGACGAACCCGACAAGCTTTCCGTCAACCGCCAGCGCCGCACAATTAAAGATTCCTCCGGCATACATTAACGGCACGCCAAACGACACCACCATGTCCTTCGTGTGCGGGAGCAGTTCCAGCATCACCTTCTCAGCAGTCGCCCGAACGCCAGCGCTGTGGAATTCATCTTCGCAGCCGTAGCCAGTAATACAAAGCTCCGGCAGACATAGAATCGAAACGTCTGACTCTCTGGCTTGCTCGATCGCAGTGATGATATTCGCAGAGTTGTTGGCCCAGTCGAGTGGAGTCTGGTTCAGCACACCAGCGGCGACGTTCAGAAGTTTCATGTGTTTGTTTTGGAAGAACGTGGATGGGTAGCGTTTCCGGGAAGAACCGAACAATCGTAGTTGCACACGGCCTGAAAACCATATTCGTGATCTGGGTCCTTTAAGCGTATAATAATATAGACTTTGTAGCCGAGTCTGTCTCAGACTTGCTACCGAGGAAATTTTCAGTCTGGGACAGACTGAGCTACGACTTACAGAGGAGAATCCGTTTGGCGTCCGCTGACCCCAATATCAATTTCGATTGCCCTGAGTGCGATGAACGCGTATCGGTTACCAGCGATAAAGTTGGCAACCAGATCTATTGTCCGCATTGCGCTGATCAGATTCATGTCCCCAGCTCAATGTCTGTAACAGACAAACTACTTTCCGGAATGATCGAAGAAGAGGAGAAAGAACACCCCGGGACGTTGAAGATCGATGGCATTTCCAATTCCGCGGACGACGGATCCTCTTGGCACATCAAGTGTGCCATCTGCGATTCGGTCCTGTTGGTTTCGGATCAACAAGTTGGCTCACAAGTCAAATGCAACGATTGCTACTCAATGCTGAGCGTAAAGCCCCGTGAGAAAAATTTGGATCTAGAAGACGGTGTGAGGGACGGTTCAGATTTAGAAGTCATCGAGGATAATGTCTCAGTGTCGCTTCGAGATCGTCGTTCAGATGACTCAGATGAACTTACGCTCATGCCAGAACTCAAACTGGCACCCGAAGTCACCGACGCTCAAAAGGAAACCCGGTTGGACGATGCGGTCGTTGAAGAAGAACCGCTGTCTGAATTGACGGAAGAACATCTCGTTGAAGACGTGGAAGAAGAGGACGACGAGCCGATTCTCCTCATGGAGCCCGTCAGCATCGCCAAGACCGTCAGCCCAATGTTCGGACTCACACAGCCGGATGGTGCTGATGATGATGACGACGAAGATGATTCCGACGAAATGATTGAGATGCTCGATGTTTCCCCGGATGAACTTAACAAACCGGAACCTCCGCTGGTGGCACCATCGGCAGCGACGCAATTGCCTCGCATTCCGCGAAAGGGAAAAAAGCAGGCTCCATCGATTCCGGTTGAAAACGGAGAAGAGACTGAAGCTCCAATTCGAGTTCACGCGAAGCGTCGTCGAAAGAAACCGTCGGCTGAACCTCAAAATCGACCGCCCGTCAAATCGAGGTTTGCTTTTGAGAAAGCAAGCTTTAGCGAAGTGCTCGACAAAGCAGTGGGCGTTCTGAAGTCTGCCAACATTTGGATTTGGTCGCTCGTTGCGATTGGCTTGATGGCGCTTGGCAGTGCAGTTTGGCAATGGGTTCGAACTGATCTCGCCGAACCGGACACTTATTCATTTGCAGAAGATTTGCTGGGATGGGGAATAGGTCTGCTTTGTGGACAATCCGTATTTTTCATTGGCTACATCATTTTGCTATTTGTAGGCGGAGTGGTTTTTCGCGAAACGGCACAAGGTAAGACAAAAGTCGATTCAATTTCAGTGACCGACTCCGCTGACTTCACCAGCACGATGCTACTGTTTGGATTTTCGATGTTCATCGCGGCGCTTCCGTGCATGTTTTTCGGATACATGTCCATTTCGATCCCATTTCAGTTTTTCTTTGCCGGAGCACTTCTGTTTGCGGCCTGGAAGAATCAGGGAGCGTTTTCGATCGTATCAGGAAGTCTGCTAAATTCCATTTCGCAGAATTCCGCGAGCTGGAAGAACTGGCTCTTGGGTGCGGGGCTCGCCTCCTTGGGAGGCATCGTTGGTGGGGGCCTCATGGAGGTGCCAATGCAAATCATTTCCGTTTTCACTTCGATCGCGGGCGCCATCATTATCACTTTCGCAACGTTGTTGTACGCTGCGATCACAGGTTGGCACTGCGGCAGTGCAGTTGAAAGCCTTCAGGAATCAGACTGATTTTGGCTGAACAGTAAAGGGATTGGACAGAGCTTTGAATCGACTGAGAAAAAACTTTCATTGGTGGTTGGCAATCGCGTTCGTATTGACGTATCAAGCCATCGGTCCGGCAATGCAAACGGAATCAGGGGTCGAGAGAAATCCAAAAGAAGTGATCAAGCCCCTCGAAGGCGAAGCCCGCGACGAAGCTACTGTTTTGATTCGCCAACTCTCAAATCCTGATTTTAACTTGCGACAGGAAGCGTCTCGGAAGCTTTGGAAGATCGGGCCGCCCGTTGTGCCGATGTTGCAACGAGTCGTCGACGGTGGCATAAGTAGCGAATCCCGCATGCGAGGCAAAGACTTGGTAACGCTAATCGAAGCAGGTGTCGCTCACGATTCCGATGCCGAAATCGTTCGATGCGTTGTTGGTTTTTTGGATCGTGAAACCTATGTTCAGGGCAGAGCAATTCAAAAACTGTGCTTCCTCAATCAACGTCGAGTCGCACGAAAATTGATCGCGATGGTCAAGTCAGAATCAGAGCGGGAGATACTGCTTCAACACTGCTCCGTTGGTGCCGATGATGCCGAAGTTGCCTTGCGACTGGGCGACTGGGACAAGTTTTACAAATGGATCAACGACCCAGCCACTCGCGAATCAAACCAACTGACGTATCACTACACCTTGTGGGTTGATGGGAAACTCGACGAGGAGATCGATTGGCTTCGGGGACAGGCAGAAATTGAAATAGCAAAGCTGAAAAAGTACGACGCTGAGAAAAAAGCGAAGGATGCGAAAAAGAAGAAAGCGAAAAACAAAGCTGCCGCGAAATCAACCATTAAGGAAAAAGAAGCTGACAGAGAAGCCATTCCCAAACAGCCGCGACTCCAAACGCTGATCGGGCTGCTTCGATTCCTCGAGCGTTGGGATGAAGCAACCGAGTACGCCCACCAAGTTTACGATCGTGAAAAACGCAAAGCCCATATCCATTCGATCCTGATGGAAAGTGGAAACTGGAAGCAATTGGCTTCACTGATCGTCGACCCCGACGGCGACGACGATGAATCAGATTCAGAGAACGACCCGAATGACGGATTTGGGTATCCCGCCGAAAGTTACGACAAGGCCCTGATTGAATTTTACGCCGGCAATGAAGAAGACTTTAGCGCAACGGTCGACGAAATCGAAGCAAAAATCGAAGAAGAGATTCGCAAGAAAAAACTGCGAGGTGCAATCGAGCCGGAGAGCAACTCAGCTCACGCCCAGTTCCTCCGATACACCCTCGATTTCGACAGCGCCTTAAAGTACACCGCACTCAAAAAGAACTCTGCAACGTTTCGCATGTTGAGCGAAAGTCGCCGCTATAAGAAGTTGTTTGAAGTTTTCAATCTTCAAACGTACGAGAAACGCGCGAGGTACTTTAAAGGACGAATTCGTCATATCCGCTCGCTACAAAGAAGAGTCGAGCACTTTTCGGACGAAAGCAACCCGGAATCCGAAGATCAAAAAGATGACTACCTCGAAAAACGGGATAGCGAAATTGAGTTCTATCGATCAGTCGTGAACTTGCTGGCGACTCTCGGAATGGACGTCGAAGCAGAGATGTATTTGCGAAAATTGTTTTTCGAGTTTTCGGATGAAGTTGCGAATCTTGGATCCAAAACAGTTTTGAATCTTCAGCAGATAGGCGCGTTTCAGTCAGCTTGGGACGTTGCGGAAATCGAGCATCAGCGAAACAGCAAACTCGACCTCACGCGTTTTCTGTTCAACCCCATGCGAGCATCACACGCAGCTGCGGTTTTCCTTAATGATCGACTCAAAACGAAGATTGAAGATTCGATGGAACGGTATCGAAAGATCGCCATGCTAATCAAATCGCCAATGGATTTGAGCGGGGAGAAGATTGATTTTTGGAAAGAAATTGCCGATGTTGATTTTTCGAAAAAATCAAGAGCAATCGAGCACCTGTTTGCGATTTGGGGACTTGAGGATGAGCAATTTTTTCAGGATTCCCAATACGCCGATGCAGCGGAAT
Organism: uncultured Pirellulaceae bacterium; assembly: GCA_938010615.1. Lineage (GTDB taxonomy): Bacteria > Planctomycetota > Planctomycetia > Pirellulales > Pirellulaceae > Mariniblastus. Next base: position 14,655 of record CALLUY010000031.1, read on the forward strand.
CAGGCCTACAATTGCTGAGGGAAGGCAACTACCTGTTGGCTGCTCAGAAATTCGAAGCCGCGGCGCTTATCGAAGAGTACTTGGTTCATTACGCTCAAGCGTGGCACGCCTACAAAAAAGGCGGCAACGCCGACAAAGCGAAGCAACTGCGGTTGATGTTCGCGTTTAAGTTTGATCCTGACGACGCCTATGACTACACCAGCGGATACAGCGGGACTCAATGGCAGTCCATGCCGTTGGACGCCTATCGGCTTTATGATTGCGTCGAGAATCCTGATGTGTTTGAAAACTGTTACTACATGTGGCGAATTACTAAAAATGATACGCAAGGAGTTCTGTCGCCTCATCAAAAAATGGTGCGAACGCAAATCCTTCGCTTGCGCTATATTGACTCGCCTTATCTGGACGGCAGTGAGGAAGATCATCCAAGGCTTATCGCTGGAAGCTTGGATGCCGGTGACCTCGAAGGCGCAAAACGCTGGTTCAAAAAGCTATCAACCTATTCACCAGCAGATTCTGGATTCGTTGAAAAGAACTTTCCAACGTTTGAAAAGAATGAAAATAAAGAGCTCGTTGACGAAATCTTCCAAAAAGTCTCTGACGACTTTTATGAAATCCTCGAGGCGTTCCCAGACAGCTCGATGTATCTAAACAACTACGCTTGGGCCTGTGCCTGTGCCAAACGCAATGTTGTCAACGGAATCGAGTTTGCAAAACGGGCGGTTGAACTTCGCCCTGGCACCGCGGGATACTTTGACACATTGGCCACGCTATACCACGTCAACGGCGACCATGACCTGGCGATCAAAACGATTCGAAGAGCGATCGAACTCAATCCGATGCGGGACTACTATCGGGAGCAGCTAGAGAAGTTTCGGGAAGCGGCGAAGTAGAATATTTTGATTCCAGTTCTCTGATTAGCTCAAACATTTTTCGCAACTTCATGGCGTAACAACGCAATACCGTTCAATGAAAGTGATGACGTCCTTCGTTTTGGCTTTTCAGTAGAGTCGTTGCAGCTGGGGAGGTGGCATAAGCCTCTGGCTTGTGGACATGCAGAACACAGGCCTATGCCACCGAGACTTTGGCTTCATTGAACGGTATTGCGTTACAACGGATCTCTCACTCGCCGGGCGCTGGTTCGATCGTCGCTTTCATCGAGCCCTTACAGCGATCGATTTGACGATCTTTGCCGAAAGCATGAATCTGGTCACGCTTTAGTTCCGCGTGCTCCATCGTCGTCGTCAGGCAGATCGCTTTTCCTTGTGAGTCGACCACGCGAGCAATCACAAAGCCACGATCAATCGAATGGCCAAACAGTTTGCGCATCATGCTGATCACATAATCATAAGAATGATCGTCATCGTCCCAAAGGACTACGTTGTACCGCGGTTGCTTCTTTTGCTTGTTCTTCTCTTTGCGAGCCGGCGTGACTGCGGGTTCGGCAACTTCGGCATATCCTTGCTCAGTCATCGTTCTACCTGTCCTCTATCGTGTCTTTCTGCAAAAGCATCTGCAATTTTTCTCTTTTAGGGCTTCGTAGACAACCCGAAATCCAATGGGAATCGTCGCAAACCCTGTTTACATCGGCCAACGTTTTTTTCCCGTTCCTTAAACACTTTGGCGATACATGTTATTTTAGTCGCCAAGCGAAAGTTGCAAGCTCTCAATTTTTTATGCTTGCTCGCAAAATCCCTTTGAAACCGGAAATATTCATGGAACAAATCGAATCGTGGCTGGACTCCAACCGCAGCCGATTTCAGGAAGACTTGTTTGCGTTGCTGCGATTGGCCAGCATCGGAACAGACCCGGCTTACGACCCACAGGTTCGTGAGACGGCAACTTGGATCCATGAGTTTTTCCAATCGCTGTCCTTTACCAGTGAATGGATCGATACTTGCGGGCATCCAATCATTCTTGCCCAATCACCGCACGTCGAAGGTGCTCCAACCGTCTTGGTGTACGGACACTACGACGTTCAGCCGCCTGATCCGCTCGAGCTTTGGGACACGCCTCCATTTGAGCCAACCGAGCGCAACGGCAACGTCTACGCTCGAGGCGCCACCGACGACAAAGGCCAGATGCTGACTCATCTGTTCAGTTGCGAAGCGTGGATGAAAACAGTCGGCTCGCTTCCGGTGAACGTCAAGTTTCTGATCGAAGGCGAAGAAGAATCTGGCAGTAGCGGGCTGAAAGAACTGTTGGACGGCGTTTACGACGAAAAGCTTGGCATGCCGGTCAAAGAGAAGCTCGCGGCAGACATCGCCGTCATCAGCGACACGTCACAGTACGGTCCCGGGAAGCCCGCGATTACGTATGGCCTACGAGGCATCTATTATTTCGAACTTCGACTCAAAGGCCCCAACGTCGATCTACACTCCGGTTCATTCGGCGGATCGGTCAGCAATCCAGCTAACGCCGTTACCAAAATGTTGGCCGCGCTGATTGATGACAAGGGCCGAATTCAGGTTCCCGGTTTCTACGACGGCATCGCTGAATTGACGGCCGAGGAACAACAGCAATTCGCCAGCTTGAACTTTGACGACGAAGCTTACAAAGAACAACTTGGCGTCAAAGAGATCTTCGGCGAAGAAGGTTACACAACGCTCGAGCGACGCTGGGCGCGTCCGACTTTCGACGTTAATGGCCTATGGAGCGGTTATCAGGGCGAAGGAGCCAAGACAGTGCTGCCGGCGGAGGCGGGTGCGAAGTTCAGTTTTCGCTTGGTGCCCGGGCAGGATTTAGAAACGATCAAAGCCGGCCTTGAAAAGATCCTTGCTGACAATTGTCCGCCGGGAATCGAAATGGAACTGATCGACATGCACGGTGCCAACGGCGTCGTTGTTTCGCTGGACAACCCTTACATGAAGCTGGCCGCCAACGCCGTTGAAAAAGGATTCGGAACACGTCCCGTGTTCACACGTAGCGGCGGAAGCATCCCGGTCGTGTTGAGCTTCCGGGAGCTACTGGGAATTGACACGATGCTGCTTGGCTGGGGTTTGGACGACGACAATCCGCACAGCCCGAACGAGAAATTCTCTCTGGACGATTTCTTCAAAGGCATCCGTTCGAGTGCTTGGCTCTGGCAGGAGTTGGCAAAATAGTAGGCGAGTCTGTCTCAGACTCGTGCATGCAGTTCCCGGTCTGGGACAGACCGGGCTACTAAATGTCCTGTGAAAGCACTGATCCGCGGATTGTTAACGCACGCCGCTGTTTTGGTCGATAACGAATGATAGACACCCTATCCCTCAAAATCGTCAAACTTTCACAGGAACATGTCTTTGCGTTCTCAATCGCGAATCACCTTGTTGGCAATTAGTTGTTACCTCGCATTCACGCCATTCGCGTCGGCCTTCGATGACGATGACCTGTTGTCAATTTTCACCGATAGCCAGACGTCCAGCCAGGGCGATTTCAACTTTTCGACCACGACCGCAACCGATCTTTCCGGTTCGAATTGGGGATTCGGAGTCGACGAAAGTGCCGTTTACCATGCCGCGTTGAAACACCAACAGGCTGGCAACCCTGCAAATCGAGAATGGGAACTTCGCGTCGGCCAAGGCGGTCAGATCTATTCGATTCGAAGTGAAGTTGGAGAGATCGTTCCGCCCCAATCATTGGGACGGCCTTTTGTCGACGAAGTGTTCCAGTCAATCTCGGTCGATACAAGTCTACGGGACAATGGTGGCGAGGCGGCGTTTTATCATCAAGCGGGATACTACTCCGACGGCAACAATGTTTCGCAGCCCAGTTATGCTCCCCTTTTGGCCAGTGGAGCCGTTGATGCCAATTCATATTCAACGTTGTCGCTTGCCGTTCAAGCTGACACGAACTCAACCCCACAACAGCCCGGCGGACTCCTCAACTATCAACGAACGCGTGACTTGGGAGATGGAGTCATCGAAATCACGCATTCAATTTACAACTTTGGCGAAAACACGGTCGACTTCCACAACCTGCCTTGGGGCGGCGTGCGAAAAACGGAATTCGACAATATGCTCGTCTCGAATCCCGGCGGAGGATTCACCGACAGAACCATTTTGGGTTTTGGCGATTTCGAAAATCAGGTCGAGCTCGCTGAAAATACTGGCGGCTGGGCAGCGTTCACAGAGGGAACAAGTGGAACCGATCGAGGAATCGCCTACGTTTTCGGAGACACCGACACGCACATCGGTGAAGATTGGCAAACCAACAGAAGTTCTTGGCGTTGGGGTGACGGCGGAGGAGACATCATCGGTCTCCCAGTGCGAAACTTTAACGTCGGAACATTTCGTCGCTTCATTGAAGTGAACCCTGGAGACCTTTTTGAAAGCCGTTACTTTGTGGTCCTTGGAGATGTCGATCACATTGAATCCACGATCGACGCGCGCGATCTGGTCGGCGCCGCACTCTACGACAAAGTTTCCATCCGCGAGGAAGATTCAGAAGTATTGTCGTACAGGATCGTCGACGACAACGGTTCGATTTCGGTCATGGAAACGGCGGTTGGTCAGCCGTCGGACTTTGGGACTTATGCAAAACCAGTCAATGGATCGCAGCCAATGTTTCTGTTTGAGGATGCTTCGGGACGTCAGTTTCTCAGCGTCGATCCGTACGCCTTGAGTGAGTTTCCCTACGATGGAGAGACGGTTTACAAAGGCTTGCTGGGATTCGTGCTGCCTTCTGAGATCGCGGACGGCGATGGACCTTACGTTGATCTGAATTCGTTGCTTCCGGGAGACTATTACTTGGACACGAATCCGGATGTCACCATTTTCGCTCTGCGAGGAACGGCAGCTGTGCCTGAAACGTCCCCGTTAATCTTGATGATCTTCGGTCTCCTGCATTCGGCTCTGCGTAGAAAAAAGTAAAGCGATGCGACTGGCAATTTCTATTTGTGACGCCAAAAACACCGTTGGCTAAATTTTTGCCGGGCTATCAGTCAAGGTCCGTTACCAACTCCACGATGATCGCATCCGCTTCGTCGTGAGTCAGTTCCAATTCCGTTCCATCACTTGAGACGATTACCCAAGTTTCTCCTTCGTTGCGGCGGGCTGCCGTCGTGACAACGTCGCCTTCGGACAAGCCAAACTCCTTCGCGAGTTTCATGATGCGAACGATTTTAGCGCGATGACCTTTGCGTAGCAGGCTGGCTAAGACCGGACCGTCACGCTTGCTCAAGTCAGATGGAATGTCGCTGCCGTGCGGGTCGGTCAGTGGGTGACCAAGCTTATCATCGAGATACTCGACGGTCGCCGGATCAGAAATGTGCTCCAGCACGTGGGCTTTTCCATGGATTTCAGTTTTCGGCGTCTTGGTTTTGTCTAGGTAAGTCTCCCAAAGCCGGTGAGCACGAATCAGACGCTTGGCGTGAAATTCTCCGTCTTCCGTCAGGCTGACTTGATCATCATCAAGTTCAAGCATTCCTTGGCGTGACAAAGAATGAATCGCTTTGCGGATCTTTACGTTCGGATTTTCTACAAAGCCAAAAATTTCCGACACAGCCATTGGCTTACCTTTCTTCCGCAAGACAGCTCCCAGCACGTCTTCCATGATCTCTTGCGGGACGGTGTTCCGTTTGCGAATCCAGTCCGCCACTAACCCGTAGCGCGGAGCAAAAACGAGGCACAGCAAAAAGATCAGCGTCATCGTCACGACAACCGAAGCACCAGCAGACGCGCCGACGGCACCGGCTGCGAAGAAGCCGATCCAAAACCCAACGGCTCCCAACAGCGCAGAAAGCAAAATCATTCTGTCTAGGCGATCGGAAAGCAGATAGGCGCTGGCCGCGGGCGTGATGATCATCGCCACCACAAGGATGACTCCCGCGATTTGGACTCCACAAACGACAACCAGCGAAGTGCAAGTCGTCAGCATGTAATCCACAGCCAAGACCGGGATTCCGATCGACGCGGCCATCACGGGATCGAAACTTGTTAGTTGTAGTGGTCGATAGAAAAGGATCACGACGGACAGAACAATTGCCGCCACAATCGCCGACAGCCAGAGTTTGGCCGCGTTGGCAGAAACGATTGAGCCAATAATGTAGTGATAGATATCGATGTGAATGAACTGACCAAACACATCCAATGAAATGATGAACGAGCCAACGGCGAAGATACCGGTGTACATGATTCCAATCGCTGTATCTTCTTTGAGTCGCGAAAATTTGGTCACGAACCCAACCATGCCGACGGTGATCACGCCGGCGATGATTGCACCCAGCAGCATCGCGCCCGTTTCAGCTTCGCCACCGACGACAAGTTTTACGATCAAGTAACCCGCGATGACGCCAGCCAACATCGAGTGCGCGATCGCATCGGCAAGGAACGCCATGCGTCGCAAAATGATGAAGCACCCCAGAACACTGCAGGCAACTGACACCAGCGTGCCAGTAGCCAATGGTTTAACAAGGTAGCCGTATTCGTTGAGAAATTCAGTCATCCTGCGACTCTCCCATCTGCCTCGAGAGTTCCGCGAAGACTCGAAGGTTGCCTTCGTAGACGTCGCAAAGGAGTTCAGGATTCAGCACCACTTTCGGTGGACCAAATCCAAACAGTCGTTGCTTTAGCAAAATGAGTTGATCAAAGTATTCGGCAGCGGTGGCTAAATCGTGATGCACCACGACGACAGTTTTGCCCTTGGCTTTGGTGGCTTGCAGCACATCGAGAATGGCTCTTTCGGTCGCCGCGTCAACTCCTGCGAACGGTTCGTCCAATAAGAGGACGTCCGCGTCTTGAGCCAAAGCACGTGCCATGAAAACGCGTTGCTGTTGGCCACCAGAAAGTTGTCCGATTTGTCGCTTTGAATAATCACTCATGCGAACTTGCTCGAGTGCATGATCGGCGGCAGCGTAGTCAGATCGTTTAAGATCCTGCCACCAACGCCGATGCCCATACCGCCCCATGGCTGCGACTTCGCGAACAGTGATTGGGAAATCCCAATCGACGCTACCGCGCTGTGGCACGTAAGCGACCAGCCCTTTTGTGTGAGAAACTTCTTTGCCAAACAGGAAGACTTCACCCACGTCAGGTTTTACGAAACCCATCATCGATTTAATCAGTGTCGATTTCCCAGAACCGTTCGGGCCAATGACACCGATCAACTCGCCCGCCGGAATCTCAACCGAAATATCCAGCAACGCCGGAACCGGGCCGTAGCTGACCGTCAGGTCTTCGACCTTGATCGCGATTTCAGATTTCGTTTGTTCTGTGGAGCGAATCATTAGTGGTCGTGATCGTCCTTCGCGTCCGGGGTCGGGATTTCGAACGAAACATCTCCGCCAAGTGACGGCTCGGATCCGCTGGCGTGGAACACTTTTTCGGCAATCACATCGTCATCGTATCGGACTCGGACGACCATCGCTCGGAGAGCAGTACTGTCATCACGAAAGGAATCCGGAGACGTTGCGTTGGCGAAAACCGTCAGTGCATTCTTTTCATTTTCAACATTGGTTAGCTCGAACTCAATTCGCTCATTTACGGGAATCGAATCAGCCTCATTGAGGTAAACCTCGTTGCCGCCAAAAGTTACCTTGATCGCTGGCTCTTCGAAATCGGCGTCGCCAAAACATTCGAATGTGCGGTCGATATGAATCGTCGTTTTGCCTTCGGCTTCACCGTAATCGATGTCGCTGGCGTCGAACTTAATTCGGTTGTCGAAATCGATGTAGGCCCACGTGCCACCGATGATCAACACCGAAAGAATGATTGTAAATAGAAGGCGCATTCAGTCGTCACGGGGTCGCAAAAGTTACTTTGCGGGTTCGTCGCCGGCCAAAGCTGAAACGATCCGCAAAACGTTCTCTCGCATCATACCAATATACGTCTCAGCAGCAGAGTCCTCCGGGCCCATCGCGTCGGAATAAAGTGGCTCTCCGATCGTGATTCCGGCCTCTTTGGCGATCCCCTTGAGCAGATCTTGATTGGTTGACGTTTCCACGAAGATCGCCGGTACGCTGCGGTCACGAATGTATTTGACCAGCGCCTGACGGTCCGACAACGACAGCTCGGTGAGTTCCCCAGTCGTCCAACCGACCGGACTTTCGGCGACGAATCCGTACTTTTCGCTGAAGTAACCGAAGGCATCATGGTGCGTGATCAAAATTCGACGATTCTCCTTGATCCGACTTAGGCTTTCCCGGATCCATCGATTCAAAGCCAACAGCTGCAGCCGATACAAGTCAGCTCGCATACGAAACTCTTCGGCGTGCGCGGGCTCCAGTTCGCAAACAGCGTCACGAATGTTGTTGACGTAAATGAGTGCGTTGGCCGGATCGAACCACGCATGCGGATCCTTGATCACCATCCCCTTGGCACCGTGGGCTCCTTCGAGCTCACGTTCCTTGACCCCATCGATGCACGTCACCAGTTTCTTGTGGGCTCCCTCGGCCATCCCCTTCATCCACTCATTACCTTCTAGGTTCCAACCGTTTCGCAAACAGAGATCGGAACTGGCACAGTCAGCCAAATCATCTGTGCCGGGCACGTACGTGTGCGGATCTTCTCCGGCCGCAAGAACGCATTTCACGATGCAGCGGTCTCCAACAATCTGCCTGGTGAAATCGGCAATTTGGGTTGTTGAGCAAAGAATCGTTTTCGGTTCCGTTTTCTTTTCACCGTCCTTCGCATCTGCTGCATCCTGAGCCCGAATTGAATCAGACGCGAGCGAGAAAAATGCGACGCAGAGAAAAAAAGTGAACAGACTAAAAGCGATCGTTCGAGAGAATTTTTGGGCAATCATGGTCAATGAATCCAGCAGGGCAAAACATTACAGAGGGCGAATGTTGGCTGGCTGAGACGATACCTTTACGGTGATCTTTAGCTGGCTATTCCGCGGCGGAATTGTAGACGTGAACCTTTTGCTTTCCAAGCACATCCATTGTTTGGAAAAGAATGGTGGAAAACGGTAGGGAAGCAAAAAATATTCAAACTTTTTGTTTGATATCGCAGCACGAGACCCCTAAATTGTGGGTAGTGGAGTGAAACGCCAAAAAACTCCCAAGCTTCTCACTATTCATACGAAACACATCTGATGAAAGTCAGGTTGTATACGTTGGGGATTAGAACGCGTTCAAGATCGTTTGTTCGTGTCATCGGCAATCACAGCGGTTCAGGCCGCGTGTTGGGAGGGCGAATATGCTTGAAATCAAGCACAAGGATACAGGCAAGCGGATCATTGCTGTGAAGCATGATTCGCTACGCGGTCGGGCTCTTAGTGGGCTGGATTTGGCGGGTGCGGATTTGAAAGGACTCGATCTGTCTGCGTGCAAATTCATCAGTTGCAATCTTAGCGACTGCGACTTCACGGAAGCCAAACTGGTCCGGACCAAAATTAGCAACTGTGTTGCCAAGCGTTCCACGTTTCAGAATGCGGTCATGACGGAGTGCGATTTCTCGGACAGCGTTTTCGACATCAGCATTTTTCGACAGTGCAAAGCAAACGATGCGAAGTTTCGACATTCGAAAATGAAGTCATCTGATTTCATGAACTCGGACCTGTCAGGATCCGACATGATGTTTGCGGAACTTGAGAGTGGTGATTTTCGATCTGCGAATCTTACCGGCAGCAACTTGTTCAGTGCAGATCTTTGCAAAGCAGACTTTACTCGCGCGGACCTTCAAAAAGCAAACATGACCGACGCCAAGATTCTTGGAGCCGTTTTTCAGTTTGCAAAGATGGCAGACTGCATCGCGACCAACGGCAAGCCCTGGGGTTTTTCAGTGCGAAGCGAAAAAGCAAACCGAAAGCCGTGGTGGAAAGTCTGGGATGGAACCGCGGCTCTTTAAGCGTTAGCCTGTCGCTGCGTTCAACCAGACATTGTGTTACGACGTTTCAACACTCACGCAATTTTCACATGACTTTCAGTTTGCGCGACAAGCGATTTCCATTCCGTTCTCTGGCAACCGTTGTTATTTTTCTGGCCTGCCTATTCGAAGTCGCGCCGGCTCAGGAAAAGCCACAGGCCACTGCTGTTGAAAAACCCAACAAGCAACAACTCATCAAAACCTTGAAGAGCTATTTGTCGAAATTGAAAAGTGAAGATTACGAAGGAGCCGCATCCCATCTCGTGATCCCCTCGGACATCGTCATTAAACCAGAAATGATCAAGGGTTTTGGAAACAGTGAAAACATCTCGCTTCCGGGAATCGAGCGACTTGCTAAGGAGGCCAAGTTTGGTCGCTCCAAAGATCAGTTTGGAGAGTCTTTGGTCAAAAGATACGCCAGTCTTGTTGGCACCGATGTGACAGAAACTTACGGATTCAAGTTTAAAGCCGAAGACGGTACGGCCGAAGTCATTGCGAAATGGCAGGACGGAAAATTCAAATTGATACGGATCGATGACATTCGGCGCATCGAATATCCCAAAAAGAAGATCCTGCCTCCCGTTTTCGAAGCACCCAGCAAAGAAGCTCTGATCGCAACACTCGTCTCAATCCAAAATTGCCTGGATGATGAAAATTACAAGGCGGCCGTCACTCATCTTAAGGTCAGCGAAAAGTTTTACCCGCCAATGCTTAAATCGCTAATTGAGGACAAGACGATTTCCGCGGATGGCATCGAGGTATTGAAGCGTGATGCCAAGTTTGGCAAAGCGTTGGAAATCGTCGAAGGCTACGAGGCGAAAGCACTCGTGAAAGTTGCCAAGCAAAAAAGCGTGAAACTAGAAGCATGCTACGGATTCGCTCATTCGGCTCAAGGAGTTGAATCGCTGGCCATTGCGGTCTGGAACAAAGATCACTTTCGAATCATCCGCCTCGAAGCCGTTGGAAAACTGCAAGCAAATCCTAGCGGTCAGTCAGAACAGAAGCCATAAAAATGTGCTTACTGAATCCTCGTCGCTTCAAACGCCGCAATCTTGTCTTCGTGCTGCAACGTCAACGCGATGTGATCGAGCCCTTGCAAAAAGCATTGCCGCCGAAAATCATCAATTGAAAACGTCGCGTCGAAACCTTTGCCGTCGGTGACCGTCATATTCTCAAGGTCAATGGTGAGCTGATAGTTCTCGTTGGCACCA
>CALLUY010000032.1 GCA_938010615.1 uncultured Pirellulaceae bacterium
CTCGGCTTCAGCACCCTCGGCTGGTGTGTCGCCCTCGGGATCAAGCGTCATATCAATCTCAATTTCGCTCTCCTCGCCCTTTTCGTTCTCACGTTTTATGGTGACGGGTTTTGATCCTTTCCACGATTGGATTGCATTTTCAAAAGCCTCCAACGTCGCGATTCGCTGTCCATCAATCGCGAACAGTTGATCGCCGGACTCCAATCCCATCTCGCGTGCGACTGACGGATCGAAATCGGCTGTCATGATTACATTTTCGTTTGCGTCCTTTATCAAAATCGCCACTGGATCCGGTTTAGGAGCATCATTGAAATTCCGATTCGGTTGGAAATGCAACTGCGATCGACCGTAATCAAAAATGATGTCGAACTTTCGCAGGACTTCGAATCCAACAAATCCCATCATGCCCTCTTCGCTTTGGACGCCCTGTGTCGCGTTGGACAGATCAACTTTCATTTCACCCAGATCAAAGCCGGCGACTGTTGCTGAAGCGACCTTGATGGTGTCGTAAGTCAACCTGCTGTTCATGCCATAGGATGTACGACTACCGATAACAGTCGTTTTTTCCCGAAGTGAATATCTGCGGCTGAAGGGGGTGTTGATTGACAGATTCTTACTGGCTCCGGTGTCAACGACGGTTTGTCCCTGGTACTCATCACCGTTTTCCAATGTGAAAGCTGTCTTGATCATAGGCAGCCCACCGCTGTCAAATTTGATTTTCTCCGTGCGAAATCCCGCAACGGCATAGTTCGCCTTGCGGGGCCAGATGGTTAACTTCCTGTCGTCGTAATCAAATAACACAACATAGTTCAGCAGTAACTCGCGCCCAATGAGCCCAGCGATTTCGCGTTCCAGTGCCTCGGATAACAAGGTCAAGTCATTCAGTTGGACGTCGGTATCATCGAGAGTGACTTCTTTGCCCAACGAAAGACTTTGATTGCAGCAAACGCCAACCATTTGAGAGCCTCCCATGCCACTGGCCCATATTTTTGAGTTCGGCTTGAGACCCATTTTTTTTCCGATTGCCGAGTCCAGAATATTCTGACTTGCGCCCGAATCGAGCAAAAAATCAAGTGGTTGGTCGTGTCCCGATACATTCACTTTGACAAGGATGTGCGAGCCACAGATTTCGATCGGCAGTTCGGCGATCGGTTGATTCAGTGGGCGATCTGCGATCGCTTGATTGGTTGGCAATGACTCGCGTAAGCCCCAACTCACGAACTGTTCTTCGACGAACTGGCGCACCTCCGGATCCTTTGCGACCGCGAGAACACCTTCCAACTCGGCGGTCGCCTTTTCTCTTTCGCCCGACAAAGAGTAACATTTGCTCAACAGCAGCCGCAGGCCCAACGCGATCTGCTCGTCACCTTTAAAGGCTTCATCATCGATGATTTTCTGGATTCGCAGGGTGGCAAAATCCGTCACGGGACTAAATGCCTGAGGGTCCGCGCCCGAAGGTATTAGACTTATTGCCCCCAAAACGCGAAGCTGTTTTTCAATCGACTCGCCCGCTGCTTCAGACATTTCCAGCAGCATCACACGAAGCGATTCACCTTCTTGCATAGCCGCAAACAACTGAACTTTCAACCTGACCAGATCCCATTGTTCGCCGTTGCTGGGCCAGAAAACGCCTTCTCCATTTTTTAGCTGGGCAAACAGTTGTTCGGTCTTGGCGATCGCTTCGGCTTTCTGTGTGTCCGAACCTTCGATGGCTTCCTTGACCATCGTCGTCAGTTGCTCTGTTTCGTTTTCGATTCGTTGTTTTTCAGCAAAAGCGACGCGATCCCATTGTCCATCGACAATCTTTTTCAACGGTTTGTCCATCTCCCAAACGCCACCCGTCCACTCAACTCGACCATCGGCTCCAACAATCACTGCCGATGGAATTCCGGTTAACCTGGCAGCAACAAAGTAGTCTCTGTGCGTGCTGCCGTCCGGGTCGGTTGTTAGTGAGTACTGACGTGTGAGATCACCAAATGTCTGATCGTCTTGATGTTCTCGTTTCAAAAACTCCTGAACCGTTTGCAGTGATTCATCAGTGACACTGATAAATCGCACTTTGTCAGAGCCGTAAGTTTTTTGAGATTTGACTAAATGTGGGATAGTGGCGGCGCAGGGTGAGCACCACGTCGCCCAAAATTCAATTACATAAATGGTGCCTTTTTTAAGATCAGTCACCTGCTTCAGTTTGCCGCCATCGTTCTGAACCCAATGCGCGATGTCCAGCGCCGGAGCCTTTGATCCGATCGTCAAATAAGCGGCTGCATCAACGTCAGGCTTCTTCTGCTGCTGCCCGTTTGTAACGTTGCCTTGCAACGCTGTGATCGCAAACGCGACCGCCAGAATAATGGCTTTGGTGTGCTCCACGCTTAATTCCTTTTTCCTTTTTTGTAGATTCCTGAGTGTCACACTCTGAATTGGGGCTTAGTCGTTCCAGGAGTCCTGAAACCAATATTTGAACGACGTCGGCCAGAGAGTTTCAGGTTGAAAATTTGGTTTTGTTATAGTGGTGATGACTGAAACAAATCAACTGCAACATGAGATGCAGAATGTCGCGAAACCCGAAAACCGCTTTCGCAGAAAGATGAAATGAAGTTTTACTACCCCCATTTATGGGAGGCAGTTTAAACGGGCCTCGGTTCAGCCCGCTCACCGTTCAAGGCAATGGAAGCATTGGTGCCAGCCAACACGCCTGTAGAAAGTCCAGACGGAAGTTGTTTCGCTCAAGGTTTCATGTCGCGCGGAGGTTGCCGTTCGCTTGGCGGCTTACGACAGGCGCCTGAGATGCCAAGGCCGAACAAATTCAACCAGTTTGGTTGAACCCAAGATCGTCCGCCATGATGAAGATGATGTTTGGCTTCTCAGCTGGCGCCGAATTGACAAGGTTCACAAGAACCAAAGCGCAGTAAATGACAAATCAGTTTCTGGAGAATGCAATTTTCATGGGCAGTTATTCGTAAGCTACTTGATGAGTTCTGATGTGCATACGCGCAAACATTCTCACGCAAGCGTTGGACATGTCCCAATTGTAAACGACAGCTTACCGTGAAAGTAAAACGGCTCTCTTTGGCTGACTTGTTTGTTTGACAGGTG